>JBBQAW010000414.1:0-3362 GCA_038316815.1 Burkholderiales bacterium | reverse complement strand
GAAGGTCAGCGAATCGATGCGGTCCAGGCCGCGCGGGCCGTTGGTGATGTTGACCGGGTGTTCCAGGTTGTTCAGGAACACGCGGATGATTTCGCCGAAGCCCAGCGTGACGATGGCCAGGTAGTCGCCGCGCAGCTTGAGCACCGGTGTGCCCAGCATCACGCCTGCCAGGCCAGCCAGGCCTGCGGCCAGCGGAATGACAAGCCAGATGGGCGAGTGCAAGCCGTTCGGAAAGGCAGCCGCTATCCAGGGAAAGTTTTCGACCAGGTGCGGGCTGGCCAGCAAGGCGTACATGTAGGCGCCGACGGCGTAAAACGCGACGAATCCCAGGTCCAACAGACCGGCGTAACCAACGACGATATTCAGGCCCAGGGCCAACAGCACGTAAAGCAAGGCCAGGGCCAGGATACGCACCCAGCCAGCGCCCAGGCCGCCGGCCTGCATCAGCAGCGGCAACGCCATCAGGGCGATGGCACAGAGCACGAAGACGATGATCTTGTTGCGCATGGTGTGCTGCTCCTTCAGGCGCGGTCTGCGACGCGTTCACCCAGCAGGCCCTGGGGCCGCAAGGTCAGCACCAGGATCAGGGCCACGAAGGCAAAGATATCGGCGTAATGGCTGCCCAGGACGCCACCGGTCAGCGCGCCCAGGTAACCGGCACCCAGCGCCTCGACCAGGCCCAGCAGGAGACCGCCCACAACGGCACCCGCCAAGTTGCCGATGCCGCCCAACACCGCCGCAGTGAAGGCCTTGAGCCCCGGCAGGAAGCCCATTGAATGCTGCACGGTGCCGTAATTGGCAGCCCACATGATGCCGGCCACGGCAGCCAGCGCCGCTCCGATGATGAAGGTGGCCGAGATCACCATGTCGGGCTTGACGCCCATCAGGGCCGCGACGCGCGGGTTCTCGGCCGTGGCGCGCATGGCGCGGCCGAGCTTGGTCTTGTTCACCAGGTACATCAGGGCGGCCAGGATCACCGCCGTGAGCCCCAGGATCAGGCATTGCGTGACGCTGATGACGGGCCCGCCCAAATTGATCGGCTCGGTGGGCAACAGCAGCGGATAGGGCTTGGGGTTGGGCTTCCAGATGATCATCGCCAGCGTCTGCAAAAGCAGGCTCATGCCCATGGCGGTGATCAATGGCGCAAGCCGCGGTGCATTGCGCAAAGGTCGGTAGGCCAGCTTCTCGATGCTGAAATTCAGCGCCGCGCAAACGGTGATGGCACAGACCATCGACATCAGCATCAGGAACCAGCCCGGAATGCCGCTGTCGGCCATGCTGCTGACCACCGTCCAGCTGACAAGGGCGCCCACCATCAGCACCTCGCCGTGGGCAAAGTTGATGAGGTTGATGATGCCGTAGACCATGGTGTAGCCCAGGGCCACCAGCGCATACATGCTGCCGAGCACCAGACCGTTGATGATCTGCTGGAAGAAAGTTTCCATCGAGAAGGGGACTCCGGAATCACTGCGTTGCTGTCTGCAGGCCCATGCCATGCAAGAAGCTGGCCGGCCTTCAGTGCGGCTGGATTCTAGGTCTCGCCCCGCTGCGGCCCGCCGTGGGACTTACCTACCCCTGGCTTGCGCCCTTGGCTTGTGCATTCAAGGCGCGCAGTTCGGCCAGCCGTTCACCGATGCGTTGTTCCAACCCGCGCGGCGCGGGTTGGTAGAAGGTTCGGCCAGCCAGGGCGTCGGGCAGGTAGTCAACGCCCGCAGCAAAAGCTCCGGGTTCATCGTGCGCGTAGCGGTAGCCGGCACCGTGGCCCAGGTCCTTCATCAAGCGCGTCGGGGCGTTGCGAAGGTGGGCCGGCACGGGCCGGGTGCCGTCGCCCTTCACCAGCGCGCGCACCTCATTCCAGGCCTGATAGACGGCGTTGGACTTTGGCGCCATGGCCAGATAGACCGCTGCTTCGGCCAGGGCCAGTTCACCTTCGGGCGAGCCCAGCCGTTCATAGACTTCGGCTGCGTCCAGCGCCAGGCGCAGCGCGCGCGGGTCGGCCAGGCCGATGTCTTCGCAGGCCATGCGCACCAAGCGGCGCGCCATGTAGCGCGGGTCCATGCCGCCGTCGAGCATGCGCGCCAGCCAGTACAGCGCGCCGTCGGGGTCGCTGCCGCGCACGGCCTTGTGCAGGGCCGATATCTGGTCGTAGAAAACATCGCCGCCCTTGTCGCTGCGGCGCAGCATCTGGCCCAGGGTCTGCTCGAGCCGCGCTTCGTCCAGCTCAGCTACGCCAGGGTGTGCGGCAACCAGGTTCTCGTAGGCGTTGAGCAGGCGGCGGGCATCGCCATCGGCATGCCCCAGCAGCTGGGTGCGGGCGCCCGTGCTCAGCGCGGATGCATGCAGCAGGGCCTGGGCGCGCTGCAGCAATTCAGCCAGGTCTTCATCACCCAATGGCTGCAGCACATGCACGCTGGCGCGCGACAGCAGGGCCGCATTGACTTCAAACGATGGGTTCTCCGTCGTCGCACCGATGAAGCTGAACAGACCCGACTCGACATGCGGCAAGAAAGCGTCTTGCTGCGACTTGTTGAAGCGGTGAACCTCATCGACGAAAACGACAGTCGCGCGGCCGGTCTGCTGCAACGCACGCGCCTGCTCAACGGCTTCCCGGATGTCCTTCATACCGGCCAACACGGCCGACAAAGTGATGAAGTGCGCCTGCGTGGCGCCGGCCAGCAAACGCGCCAAGGTGGTCTTGCCCACGCCGGGCGGGCCCCACAGGATGATGGAAGGCAGCCGGCCGCTGGTGAAGGCCAGGTGCAGCGGCCGGCCCGGGGCCAGCAAGTGGCGCTGGCCGACCACGTCCTGCAGGTGCTGCGGGCGCATGCGCTCGGCGAGGGGCGACTGACCTGCAGCGGCAGCGGGCGCGGCGGCGCCATCGAACAGGCTGTCCTGCATGCCGGGTTCGGCTACTGTTCGATGACGTCTGCGCCGGCCGGGGGCACGAAGCGAAAGCGTTCTGGCGCGATGGCGGCGTTAGGCGCAAAGTTCGAGAAACGCAGCACCGAACGCTGGCCGAAGCTGTCGAGAATTTCCACCGCCGCCAGATCGCGGCCCTTGAAGCCCACGCGCATGTTCTGGAAAGCACCGTCCTTGGCCTTCGGTGTGGCCAGAGCCCATTCCAGGCCATCTGCAGCAGGCGCGTTGCTGAGCGTGAAGTCGGTGTCGAGCGAAGCCCCCGACAGCAAGGCCGCCGGCGTCGCGCCCAGGGCTTTGCCGAAGCTGCGTGAACTGGCCTGGTTCAGGTCGGCATCAAATATCCAGACCTTCTGGCCGTCGCTGACGATGACCTGTTCAAAGGGCTTGTTGTACGCAAACCGGAAGCGGTCGGGCCGGGCGAATTCGAAGTCGCCACTGGACTG
>JBBQAW010000413.1:0-3364 GCA_038316815.1 Burkholderiales bacterium | reverse complement strand
TGACCTATCTGAAACGCTTGCCGCTGGACCAGCTGAAGATCGACCAGTCGTTTGTTCGCGAAATCCTGACCAACTCGAACGATGCCGCGATTGCCAGGGTAGTCATCACCCTCGCACAAAGCCTGGGCCTCGGTGTCATTGGAAGTCCTGTGATTCAGACACATCAATGACTCGAAGAGTGAGCAGCAAGTCTGGGGTCCGATAGCGCATGTGGGATGCGGCAATGACTCTATCCACCAACTTCGGAATCACGCCCATGTCGATCGCCATCTTTGCCGAATTCTGCCTGCTCGCTGCGCTCTGGGGCGCCTCCTTTATGTTCATGCGACTTGGGGCCGCTGAGTTCGGCGCCTTGCCCACTGCGGGGCTGCGCGTGGGCCTAGCGGCACTGTTCCTGTTGCCGGTCTTTCTGGTACGGGGCGTGTGGGCCGACTTCCGACGCCGGGCAGGCGCGATTCTGCTTGCAGGAGTGCTTAATTCTGCATTGCCGTTTGCCCTGTTTTCCTTTGCAGTGCTACACATCAGCACCGGCCTGGCCTCGATCCTCAACGCGACGGTACCGCTAACTGGTGCTGCGGTGGCCTGGCTTTGGCTGAAGGATCGTCCCGGTGGTTCGCGCGCACTGGGTTTGGCGATTGGTTTCTTGGGCGTGGCGCTGCTTGTGCTCGGCAAGTCCGGCGTGGCACCACTGACCTCAGGCTCAAGAGCGAACACCGTCATAAGCTCGATGGCCTTTGCCGCATGTCTGCTTGCCACACTGTGTTACGGAGTCGCCGCAAGCTTCACCAAGAAATTTCTGGCTGGTGCCAACCCGCTGGCCACGGCCGCCGGCAGCCAGCTTGGCGCCACGCTAGGCCTGGCCTTGCCCACCTTGTGGCTCTGGCCAGCTGAAAGCGTGAGTCAAACAGCTTGGCTCGCCGTCGCCGCAGTCGCGCTGTTCTGTACCGCGTTGGCCTACATCCTGTTTTTTCACATAATTGAAAGGGTGGGTCCATCCAAGGTCCTGACCGTAACGTTCCTAGTGCCTGTGTTTGCGCTGATCTACGGCGTCTGGTTTCTCAATGAGGCCGTGACCGGATGGACCCTGATTTGCGGTGCGGTGATCATCGCAGGCACGTCGTTGTCCACCGGGCTGGTGCAACCGCGGTGGCCCTGGAGAAGCGCCTGATCACTCCCCGCACCAAAAGTAGGCGGCGAAGGCCGACCCAGCGTCTCGGCTCGGTCGCGAATATAACCAGGCTAACCAGGCAAGCAGGTTCCAGCGTTTCATCCGCCAGAGGGAGGCGCGACCGTGGCTTGCCGGCGCGCGAGTTGCGTCTTGCCGTCGTAGCCCCAGTTGGCAGCAGGTATCTCACTCAGGACAATGTAAACGGGTGCCGACGCTGGGCCGCCCAGGACTTCACAGAGCAATGAGTGAGCAGCCTCGATGAAGGCGGACACCTCCTCAGACGTGTTGGTACCCGCCGTGACGTGGACCACAAGGCTTGCGCACCAATGGGCTTTGGTCAGCGGCTGGGCGCCCCGGAACCAGTGCGTCCCTGACGTCGCTGAGATGCGCACGACGGTGAGGTCTGCACGTTTATGCAGAACGCTGGCCATCAGTTGGGTTAGCCCACTCTGAAGCCTGGCTCGTTGTTGAGCAGTCGGCTCCGTCTCGGTCAGTTCCATTTGAAGCAGTGGCATAGCATGGTCCTTTCGGCTTGGTGGTGAGTTGAAAGAATCAATGTTCAATCCTTTAAGATGAAAGAACAATAGTGCCAATCTGAACCACTCTGTTTCCTAATGAGAACAATTTCCGAGTCACCTGCCAGCAGTACGCGCCTTGTGGCGGATCTGCTGGTTTTCGCCAAGGTGGTTGAGCACGGCACGTTCACGGCGGCAGCCAGGCAGTTGCAAGTGGCAAAGAGCCAGGTCACCAAGCAGGTAGCACGGCTGGAAGCCAGCTTGTCGGTCAGGCTGCTGCATCGCACCACGCGAAAGATGGCGCCCACCGAAGCGGGCTTGGCAGTACTGCAGCAGGCTGATGCCATCGCCCGCGCTGCCGACGCGGCGATCGATGCCGCGGGCGCGCACACGAGTTCTCCGCACGGCCGGATTCGAGTAACCGCTTCAGCGAGCTACGCTCTTCATGTACTGGCGCCGCTGTTGCCCGGCTTCAGCAAGATCTACCCGGCGGTGGAAGTCGAACTGCTGCTCGTCGATCGCTTTGTGGACCTGCTGGATGAGGGTGTGGATCTGGCGCTTCGACTGACCGACGCACCGCCCCCTGCCCTGTCTGGCAGGCCGCTGCACAAGGCCGACTTTGTGGTGTGTGCCACGCCCGATTTCCTTCGCGAACATTGCATTCAGCGCCCAGACGATTTGCGGGAGATTACGTGCCTGTCCTTTGGCGCGCGGGCAGTGCGCGGCGGGGCACTTTGGCAGTTCCGGCGCAACGGCGAGAAAGTCGATGTGTCGGTGAAGACCCCAGTGGCGGTCAACAGCAGTGACATCGTCCGTGCACTTGTGATCCGCGACATGGGTGTGGGCTTGCTGCCGAGATTTGCCGTTGCCGACGACCTTGTTTACGGCAGGTTGATCCCGGTTCTGGACAAGTGGGAGGTGCAAGGGACATTCGGCACAACGGCCTGGATGCTGTGGCAGCCGCAGCGCGTCCTGCCATCGAAGGTACGTGTGTTTGTGGACTACCTGGTCAAGGAACTGGCAGCAGGCGACGGCGTCCATCGGTACGAGAACGTCTAGCAGAAAGCCCTACGCGGTCGCGATGGCGGGGGGAGGAGGAGTCAATCAAACCTCACGGCCGAAAGACCGATTCGAGCAGATCGCCAGCACCTCCCGAGCTGATCTGCCCAACTCAGATCCACCCGTTACCTCGCCAGGGCCAGCCGTCACGACCCGCGTATTCGCCGCGGAACCCCCCGCGCTCAGCAGGGCACTGCCACCCGCTACCGAGGGCGGCTTGCTTTGCAAGGGATGCCTTTTTCGACAACAACGCAAGGAGCCTGCATAAGCGCGCCCCTGCGGTCGACAACAAGTCCACCCGCACGGCTGGTGGGCCAGAGGGGTGGGAGCAAGCAGCTATTGAATAAATAGCGTTTTGCCACTTTCTCACGGCCCTATTGATCCGGCACGATTTATTCATGACGCGGCGTAGGCGACTTTGGGGTCACCAAAGTACTTCTTCACCCGCTCGGGGTTTTGCCCCAGCATCGTCATGTGCTCGGTCGCCGCAGCTCTGAGTTTTGCCTTCGTGCGCACCGGCACTTTGGATGTCATCGCATGCTTGAGGTCGGCGTTTAGCCGCTCCTCGGGATTGAGCTCAGGGCTGTAGCTGGGCAGATAGAACAGCTCGATCTTCTCTGCG
>JBBQAW010000412.1:0-3409 GCA_038316815.1 Burkholderiales bacterium | reverse complement strand
GGGCTGTACCTGATGCTGTTCGTGCAGGTCGAGGCCTGGCGCCGCAAGTCGGCCGAACTGCAGGTGCTGGCGGCCAGCGGTGTGCTCATCGTCGCCTTCGGTGCGCACGACCTGCTCATCTCGCGCGCGCTGCTGCCCTGGAGCAGCGGCTACATGCTGCACTACGCGGCGGCCGCGCCGCTGCTCGCCTTCACGGGGCTGATGATCGTGCGCTTCGCGCGCAGCCTGGGCGCCGTCGAACGCATGAACGAGGAGCTGGGACTTCAGGTCGACGCGGCCAAACGCGAGATCGAGGCCAACCAGGCCCGGCTGCGCGAGCTGGAACGCAAACGCTGGCTCAGCCAGGAGCGCGAACGCATCGCGCAGGACATGCACGATGGTGTCGGCGGCCAGTTGTTGTCGCTGGTCGCTCGCGCGAGGTCGGGGCAGTTGTCCGCTGTCGAGACCGAGGCGACCCTGACCACCGCCATGGGCGACCTGCGGCTGGTCATCGATTCACTCGAAGCCGCCGAGGGCGACCTGGGGACGGCGCTGGCCACCTTCCGGCACCGGCTCGAGCGTCGGTTGCACGGCAGCGGCATCGCGCTGCGCTGGTCACCCGGCGAGTTACCGATGTTGTCGGGCTTCGGGCCTGCCGAGATCCTGCATGTGCTGCGGCTGCTGGACGAAGCGGCCACGAACGCCATGCGCCATGCGGGCGCGACCGAGATCACCATCGAATGTGCCTACGGCGATGGGCACATCCAGCTGAGCCTGCGTGACAACGGCAAGGGCGGCGCCCACGAGTCGAAGGCCGGTCATGGGTTGCGCAACATGCACAAGCGCGCCGACCAGCTCGGTGGCAGGCTGTTGGTTGACAGCGGCCCTTCCGGAACCCGGCTGACCTTGAGCGTTCCCGCGCCCGCCAGCGTGCGCCAAGACCAGGGATAGACGCCGTTCTGTGCGAACGCGGTGGCTACCGCGAATTGGGTATGGCCGCCGCAGCGATGCCCCTGAAGAATCGGCCGTGACCAGCCGGACACGCCAAATTCACGGGGACACCGCCATGACCAGCCATTGTCTGCAGCAGCCAAACTCATTCGGTGACGCCAATGCCATGCGCTGCAGCACGCGCATATGGCACTGGCTCGCCGCCGGTTTGCTGGGCCTGACCCTCGTGGCCTGCGGTGGAGACGACGCCACTTCCGACGGCCCACTTCAGATCACCACGGCGCCTGCCGATCATGTCGTGACTGACGGTGGCACGGCCAGTTTCAGCGTCGATGCGAAAGGCAAACCGCCGCTCACCTATCAATGGCTGAAGAACGGCGCCGCCATCCCTGGCGCCAACCAGGCCACGCTGAGCCTGACCGCGCCCTTCAGCGACGACGGCGCGCGCTTTGGCGTGGTGATCAGCGACGCCAGCGGCAGCCAACTGACCAGCACCCTGGCCACCTTGAGCGTGTCGCCCCTGGCCGCCGTGATCGCACAGCCACCCCAGGACACCACCACCCAGGTGGGCCAGACCGCCAGCTTTGCGGTCACGCTCAGTGCCGGCACGCCCACGCTGAGCTACCAATGGCAGCGCGGCGGCGTCGTGATCCCAGGCGCCACCGCCAGCACCTACGACCTGCCTGGCGTGGGGCTGAACGACGACCAGGCTGCTTTCAGCGTGGTCGTCAGCAACCCGGCGGGCAGCGTCACCAGCACTCCGGCGCGCCTGACGGTGGTGCCCACGCCGGTGGCGCCCACCATCCTGACCCAGCCGCAGAACCTGAGCGTCAATGTCGGGCAGAGCGCCAGCTTCTCGGTCGTGGCCCAGGGCAGCGCTGCGCTGGCCTACCAGTGGCTGCGCGGCGGCGTCACATTGCCGGGTGCCACGTCGAGCACATACACCGTGCCTGCAGCGAGCGCGAGCGACGACGCCGCCGATTTCGCCGTGCGTGTGAGCAATGCGGTTGGAACGACCACCAGCGACGGCGTTCGACTGACGGTGATCAGCCCGCCCGGCATCACCGGCCAACCCGCGGCCCTCACGGTGAACGAGAGCCAGTCTGCGCAGTTCAGCGTGGTCGCCACGGGCACCGCGCCACTGAGCTACCAGTGGCGGCGCAACGGTGTGGCCATCGTCGGTGCGCAAGGCGCCAGCTACGCCACGCCGGCCACCACGCTGGCCGATTCGGGCAGCAACTTCTCGGTGGTGGTCAGCAACGCCGCAGGCAGCGCCACCAGCCAGGCAGCCACGCTGGCGGTGACCCAGGTGCTGCTGGCACCCACCATCACCACCCCGCCGGCCAACGTGGCGCTGGTGGAGGGCAACGCAGCCACCTTCAGCGTCGTCGCCAGCGGTACGCCGCCGCTGGCTTATCAGTGGCGCCGCAATGGCGTCGGCCTGGCGGGTGCGAACAGCGCCAGCTACACCACGCCGGTGACCACCTTGGCCGATGACGGCGCCGTGTTCTCGGTGGTGGTCAGCAACGCCGCCCCCACCTCAGCCACCAGCGGCAACGCCACGCTCAATGTATTTCCGGTGCCCTCGCCGGTGGCCGATGTGCTGGCCCACACCAACAGCTCGATGGTGCTGCTCGAGGACGGCACGGTCTGGCATTGGGGCGCCGGCATCGGCGCGGGCGTCGGCACACCGCAGCGCGTGACCACCATGGCCAACACCGACTTGACTGGCGTGACGCAGATCACCGGGCACAGCGATTCTTGGCTGGCTCGCCGTTCCGACGGTAGCGTCTGGTCGTGGGGCACCACCAATGCCAACGGAGCGCTGGGCAATGGCGGCACCACGGCACAACCGCGTCCCAACCCGGTGCTCGATGGTGCGGGCAATGCGTTCACCGGCGTCGCGCAAGTGACGATGGGGAATCAGTTTTCCGTGGCCCGGCGCAGCGACGGCACGGTATGGGCCTGGGGCCTGAACCAATTCGGCTTGCTCGGCGACGGCAGCCCCACCACGTTGAGCTTTGTGCCGGTGCAGGTGATCGACGACAACAGCGTGTCGCTCGACAACGTGACCGCGATCGCCGCGGGCCAGGCCCATACGCTGGCGCTGCGCAGCGATGGCACGGTCTGGGCCTGGGGCCTGGGCAACAACGGCCAATTGGGCAATGGGTCTCTGACCTTCAGCAACCGCGCCGTGCGCGTCGAGGTGACGCCTGGTGTGGCGTTGACCGATGTCGTGGCCATCGCCACCGGGCTGCGGCGGTCGTTCGCGGTGCGCAGCGACGGCACCGTCTGGGGTTGGGGCCGAAGCCAGTTTGGCCGTCTGTGCCAGGTCACGGGCACGACCACGGTGCGCCCCACGCAGATTCTTTCGAACGGCGCGGGCAGCGCAGCGCTGTCCGGCGTGAGCCGGGTGGCCGGCGGCACCGACCACACGGCGTTCCTCAAGACAGATGGCAGCGTCTGGTCCTGTGGCACA
>JBBQAW010000411.1:0-3426 GCA_038316815.1 Burkholderiales bacterium | reverse complement strand
TGCGCATGGTGCTGGCGAAATTCCGCTGCTGCACCAGGCGGTGGTGGACATGCCGGCCCAGCTGGGCGTGAACCTGCCCTACCCGCACTGCGTGGCCAGCCTGGGCCAGGGCGATGTCGACCGCATGGCGGCAGACTACCTGCGCCGCATCACCGCACTGGCGCCAGCGGCCACGCGCATCAGCAACAAGCACTTGCTGAATTACCTGCACCTGGGTTTGATCGCCCTGCTGTTTCCAGGCGCGCGCGTCATCCACATCCGGCGCCAGCCGCTGGACAACGGGCTCGCGTGCTTCATGTCATCGCTGCCCCCCGGCACCATGCCCTGGGCCGACAACCTGGGCCACATCGGCTTCGCCTTCAAGCAGTACGCCAGGCTGATGGCGCACTGGCAGCAGACGCTTGCGTTGCCGATGCTGGAAGTGCAGTACGAAGACCTGGTGACGGACACCGAAGCCCAGATACGCCGCATCACCGACTTCTGCGGCCTGCCCTGGGACGAACGCTGCCTGCGCTTCTGGGAAGCCGAGCGCGTGGTGCTGACACCCAGCTACAACCAGGTGCGCCAGCCGATCTTTCGCACTGCGATGGACCGCTGGCGGCGGTACGAAGCGCATCTGCAGCCACTGGTGCAAGCCCTGGCTTGAAGGCGGCGGGCCCGTTCAGGGCGCCAGGAAGATGGCCTGCAGGTCGTTGAGAAAATCAAAGCCCTTGACGGTGGGTCGAACCTGGCCGTCGGCCAGCACAAGCAGGCCCCGCGCAATGGCCAGTTCCAGACTGGCCTGCACACTGGATGGCGGCAGGCCTGTGCGTTCACCGAACAGCGTCAGGTCGAAGCCTTCACGCAGTCGCAAAGCGCCCAGCATGAATTCGAAAGGCAATTCGCGCCGGGCCACTTCGTTCTCGTTCGATACCGGTGTGCCCGCCAAAGCTTGCTGCATGTAGGCCGCCGGTTCGCGCCACTTCACCTGGCGCAGCACGCGGTGCGGAAAGCTCAGCTTGCCGTGGGCCCCGGCGCCAATGCCCAGGTAGTCGCCAAACTGCCAGTAGTTCAGGTTGTGGGCGCAGCGGTGCCCGGGCCGGGCGAATGCCGAGACCTCATACCGCTGCAGGCCGGTGGCGGCGGTGCGTTCGGTAATCAGGTCCAGCATGTCCGACGCCAGGTCTTCGTCGGGCAGCACCGGCGGGTGTTTGGCGAAGAAGGTGTTGGGTTCGAGTGTCAGGTGGTAGACGGACAAGTGCGGCGGCTGGAATGCCAGTGCCGTGTCCAGGTCGCGGGCCAGGGCGGCCAGGTCCTGGCCCGGCAGCGCATACATGATGTCCAGGTTCCAGGTCTCGAAGGCCTCGGCCGCTTCGGCGACCGCTGCACGCGCCTGTTCGCCGTCGTGCACACGGCCGATGCGCTGCAGTGCGGCGTCGTTGAAGCTTTGTACGCCAATGGACAGCCTGTTGACGCCTGCCGTGCGGAAAGCTTTGAAGCGTTCACGCTCGAAGGTGCCAGGGTTGGCTTCCAGCGTGATCTCGGCCCCGGGTTCCAGCGGCAAGCGGGCGCGGATGTCACCCAGCAAGCGGTCAATGCCTGCGGGCGAGAACAGGCTGGGCGTGCCGCCGCCGATAAACACCGTTTGCACACGCCGCCCCCAGACCAGGGGCAGGGCCGATTCGAGATCGGCACACAGCGCGTCCAAGTAGCGAAGTTCGGTCTCGGCGGGCAGACCACGACCCACCTCACCCAAGGGCAAGCGCGGGTCCGGCTCCGCCAGTCCGCTGCCTGAGCCCCCCCGGGGGGCGGCGACCGAAGGCAGCCTGGGGGCTTCATGACTGTTGAAGTCGCAGTAGGGGCACTTCTTTACGCACCAGGGCAGGTGTACGTAAAGCGACAGCGGTGGCAGCGCTCCCAGCTGCAAGGTACCGGGGCGCAGGTAATGGCGCGCGGCCGTGGCCGGGTCGGTCACAGATGCCATACCTCGCGCAACAGCGCGAGCATGCGCGCCATGGCCCGGGCGCGGTGGCTGTGCTGGTTTTTCTGCTCGGGCGTCATCTCGGCCACGGTCAGGCCCAGTTCCGGGATGAACATGAGCGGGTCGTAGCCAAAGCCGCCTTCACCGCGCGGCTCGGTCAGCAGTTCACCTGGCCAGCGGCCCACGGCCACCAGCGGTTCGGGGTCGGCAGCATGGCGCACTGCCACCAGCGTGCTGACGAAGTAGGCGCGCCTGTCGGCTGCGCCATGCAGGCGCTGCAGCAGCATGGCGTTGTTGGCGGCGTCTTGTACACGGCGGCGCACTTCGCGGTCGCCCGCGCTCTTGCGCGGGGTCGGCAAGCTCACGCTGGCAAAGTTGGCGGAATTCACCCCCGGTTCGCCAGCCAGCGATTCGACGCAGACGCCGGAATCGTCGGCTATCGCCGGCCCGCCTGCGGCAGCCGCCGCATGCCGTGCCTTGGCCAGGCCGTTTTCGATGAAGGTGCAATGCGGTTCAGGCACCTCGGCAATACCCAGATCGCCCTGGGCGATGATGTGGACATGCAGCCCGGACAACATGGCTGAGAGTTCACTCAACTTCTTGGCGTTGCCGGACGCCAGCACCAGACGCAGCGCGGGGCCGGCCATCACAGCGCCTGCGCCAGTGCGGTGCGCTGCAGCGCTACCAACTCGCGAATGCCGTGGTCGGCCAAGGCCAGCAAGTGGTCCATCTCGGCGCGTGTGAAGGGCACGCCTTCGGCGGTGCCCTGCACTTCGACGAAACCGCCACTGCCCGTCATCACGACGTTCATGTCGGTGTCGCAGGCGCTGTCTTCGGTGTATTCCAGGTCGAGCAATGGCGTACCCTGAACAATGCCCACAGAGACAGCCGCCACGTGTTCGCGAATCGGGCTGGCCGACAGCTTGCCCTTTTGCAGCAGCCAGCTGACAGCGTCGTGCGCAGCCACGAAGGCACCGGTGATGGCCGCAGTGCGCGTGACGCCGTCGGCTTGCAGGACGTCGCAGTCCAGCGCGATGGTGCGCTCGCCCAGCGCGGCAAGGTCGAACACGCTGCGCATCGAACGGCCGATCAAGCGCTGAATTTCTTGCGTGCGCCCGCTTTGTTTGCCGCGCGCGGCTTCACGGTCGCTGCGGGTGTGGGTGGCGCGCGGCAGCATGCCGTATTCGGCCGTGACCCAGCCTTGGCCGCTGCCGCGCTTGTGCGGCGGCACTTTCTCTTCGACGGAAGCCGTGCACAGCACCTTCGTCTGCCCGAAGCTGACAAGCACCGAGCCTTCAGCGTGGACGGTGTAGCGACGCTGGATGCCAATGGGGCGCAACTGGTCGGCAAGGCGACCGGACGATCTTTCGAAACTCATGACGATGTCTTTCTGAATGGAGTCGCAGGGTGCGCGACATTTCGAGCTGCCGCCATGCAAGACGGTTCCGTTTGGCTGCTGGCGGTAC
>JBBQAW010000410.1:0-3459 GCA_038316815.1 Burkholderiales bacterium | reverse complement strand
GAAAAGCGCGCTCGGCAGGGGCCTGTTCCGGGGCTCAGAGGCCGAGAGTTTTTCGAGCTTGACCTAGTGCAGTGTTCGACGCTATGTGGAACATAAACCCGCGTTTTGGGTCGCCTGGCGTCGTTGCAAATCCGCGCGATGCAAAAGAGCATCGCTGTGGTTTGCGCCTGGCCAGACAACCCAACCCATCGGTTTTCTTAAGTTCCACACAGCATCGAACACTGCACTAGCAGCGCGCCCAAAGGGGTCCGGTCCAGGCGCAAAGCACAGCCATAGCTCGGGCTATGGCGCGCATTTGCAACGACGAGCAGGCGTCTTTTGGCGTGATGAGTGGGCATGAGCTGAAGACTTTCAGCCTCTCAGCGGCGCCAGGCCACTTCAGCCAGGGTGGTGGCGGCCGATAAGGCAGGTCACCGAGCCACATTCACCGCCCGCCCGTGCCCACGCCCCACGCCATCACGCGATTCGTCCGCCTTCCCCTGGCTCTGGCGGCCTGCCTGTGGCTGTCCGGCTGCGACCAGCTGGGCATCGAATCGGCCAGCGCCGTAGCGGCCAAGCGTGAAGCCGAGGGCAAGGCCACAGGCGCCGGCTGCCGCCATGCCGCGCGGTCCATCGAAGAGTGTTACCGGGAGAACCGTCGCGCCGAAAAGGCCGCGGTGTTTGCCGGCTGGCGCGAGATGGAAGACTACATGCGCGAAAACAAGCTCGAAGCCGTGCCGGCCCGCCCCGACCCGGTGACGGCCAAGGCCGACGCGGCAAAAGGCGAGGCCGTGGCGGACGCCGCTGAAGGCGCTGAAGCCGCTGAAGCCGGCAAATCAGCCAAACCCGGCAAGCCTGGCAAAGACGGCACGGCCGGCAAGACAGGCTCCTGATCACCCGGCTGCGCCAGGTTCCACCCGGCCCCGCCCGGCCTGCACTTCGTCGCGTTCAGCGGCACTGCGTCGCCTGGCGCTGTTGCCCAGGCCCGCGGGCCGGCACAGTGCCGTCATCCGCAAACCGCCACTGGAGTGACGCATGGCAACCCAACGCACCGTATCGGCCCCGGCCAACGTACCGGCCGCCACATTCGCCGCCTGGCGCCATCTGGCCTTCACCACCCTGCTGGCCGGTTTCATCGGCCTGGGGGCCCTGCCCCAGACCAGCCTGGCCGCCACGGAAGGTTCAGGTCGTCTCAGCACCGAAAGCCGCACTGTCGCCGACTTCAGCGGCATCGCGCTGCGCGGCTCGATGACCCTGGTCGTGAGCCCGGGCGACAAGGCCTCGGTCACGGTGCGGGCCGACGACAACCTGCTGCCCTTGCTGGAAACCGTGGTGGAAGGCACGCGGCTGCAGATCGGCTGGAAAAGAGGCGAGCGCATTCGGACCAGAAGCACCGTGACGGTGACCGTCGTCACGCCCAAGCTCACAGCGCTGGCGGTGGCCGGTTCGGGCGACGTCGAGCTGGGCGCCTTCAGCACGCCGAACCTGAAGTTGAGCCTGGCCGGTTCTGGCAATGCGCGCATGGCCGGGCTGAAGACCGACGAACTGGGCGTCAGCGTCTCGGGCAGCGGCGACGTGCGCGGCAACGGGCAAGCCGGCAAGCTGACCATCAGCATCGCCGGCAGCGGTGATGTGCGCCTGGGCGACCTGCCCTCAGACGAGGTTTCGGTGCGCATCGCCGGTTCTGGCGACGCCGTCGTGCATGCCAACAAGACCCTGGCCATCAGCATTGCCGGCAGCGGCGACGTCGCCTACAGCGGTGACGCGACGGTGACGCGTTCGGTCGCCGGCAGCGGCAGCGTCAACAAGCGCTGATGCGGGTTTGAACGGGGCCTGAGGCACAGAGCCCAGGCTGCCCCTTGCGGGCGCTTGCGGGCGCTTGCAGTTTGCGGGCGCTTGTGGGCGCTTATGGGCGCCTACGGGCGCTTGCGGTCGCTCGCGGGCGGCGACAATCAAGCCGTGACTGCCCGCTGCCCTTCGCTAACCCCCCCCGGCCCCCTGTGGCGCCACCCTGAATTCGCCCGCGGCGCGCGTGAAATGGGCGGCACGGCGCTGGGCATCGCTGCCTGGGGACTGATCACCGGCGTGGCCATGATCAACAGCGGGATGGGCGTACCGCTGGCGGTGGCCATGTCCCTGTTGGTCTACGCCGGCGGCGCCCAGCTGGCCGTGTTGCCCTTGATAAGCAGCGGCGCGCCCGTCTGGGTGGTTTGGACCACTGCCTTGTGCGTGAACCTGCGTTTTGTCATCTTCAGCGCGCAGTGGCGCCCTTACCTGATGGGCTACAGCCGCTGGCAACGCCTGCGAATGGGCTATCTCTCGGCCGACTTGAATTACGTCATGTTCCTGCGTCGCTTCCCCGAACCCAAACCAGCGCCTGAACAGCTGCCGTACTTCTGGGGTGGCGCGGTCACCAACTGGCTGGCCTGGCAGGTGCCTTCAATGGTGGGCATCTTTCTGGCCGACATCATTCCCGTGCACTGGGGCATCGGCTTCGCCGGCACCTTGGCCTTGTTGGGCATTGCGGCTTCACTGGTGGCCGGTCGCGCCACCGCAGTGGCCGGGGCGGTGGCCGGCTGCGCAGCCGTGGCAGCGTACGCGCTACCACTGAAGCTGAACATCGTCGTGGCCATCGCCGCCGCCGTGGCCATGGCGTTGATCATCGACCATGGCGCGCGGCGCCGCGGTCCCTGAGCGCCATGGCCAGCTCTGAAATTGCCGTCGCCATCCTCGGTCTGGCCGTCATCACGCTGGTCACGCGATGCTTCTTTTTCATCTCTGAGCGCGAACTCCCCTTCCCCGCCTGGCTTCAGAAAGGCCTGCGCTATGCGCCGCTGGCGGCACTGGCGGCCGTGGTCGTGCCTGAAATCGTGATGACGCAGGGCCAACTGATCGACACCTGGCAGGACGCGCGCTTGTTCGCGGCCGCAGCAGCGCTGGCCTACTTCTTCTGGCGCCGCGACATCCTGGGCACCATCCTCATCGGCATGGCCGTGCTGCTGCCACTGAAGCTGGGGCTGGGCTGGTAGCGGGCTGGGACTTGACAGGTAGCGAACTCCTTTTCTTCATCCACCCTTGCAGAGACCAGACCATGAACGTGAAGCGACTCTCCGACCTGATCGGGCGCGGCGAACTGGCCGGCAAGCGCGTTTTCATCCGCGCCGACCTGAACGTGCCGCAAGACGACAGCGGCCGCATCACCGAAGACACGCGCATCCGCGCCAGCGTGCCGGCAGTGCGCATGGCGCTGGACGCCGGTGCGGCCGTGATGGTCACATCCCACCTGGGGCGCCCGACCGAGGGTGAATTCACGCCCGCCGACAGCCTGGCCCCGGTGGCCGCGCGCATGGCTGAACTGCTGGGCGTGCCGGTGCCACTGGTGTCGAACTGGGTCGACGGCGTCAGCGTCGCCCCGGGCCAGGTGGTGATGCTCGAGAACTGCAGGCTGAACAAGGGCGAAAAGAAGAACGACGAAGCCCT
>JBBQAW010000409.1:0-3472 GCA_038316815.1 Burkholderiales bacterium | reverse complement strand
GCGAACAGGCCGATGCGCTGGCCGCGGCCCACGGTCAGCAAGGCGTTGATGGCCCGCACGCCGGTGTCTAGCGGCTGGCGCACCGGGTCGCGGTCCATGGCGTTGATGGCGCGCCGTGCCATCGGCTCGGGCACCACATCTGAAAGCGCGCCCTGGCGGTCAATTGGGTGACCGTGCGAATCGACGACGCGGCCCAGCAGCCCGTCGCCCATCGGCAGATGCAGGCCGCGGTCCTCGCGTCGGCGCCAGGGGTGGCGGTCGTCGCCGAAACGCGGCGGCGCAGCCGGCGCTTCACGCGGCAGCACACGCGCACCGCTGGTCAGGCCCTGCAGTTCGCCTGTGGGCATCAGGTAGGCCCGGTCGGCGTTGAAGCCCACCACCTCGGCCAGTACCGGGCGCTGGCCGGCGCTGTGCACTTCGCAGACGCTGCCCACCGGCACGCGCACGCCTGCGGCTTCCAGCACCAGGCCAGTGACGCGTTGCAACGTGCCTTCTGTCAGCAAGGTCTGCGGCTGCGCTGCGTGTTCCTGCAGGTCGGCCAGATAGCGCAGCCAGTGACGGTCACGGCGTTCGACGCGTTCGGCTGTGGAAGCCGGGGCTTTCGGGGCTGTTGGCGCTGTCGGGGCTGTCGGGGCTTGGGGGGAGTTCGGCATCAGAACTGCGTCTCGGCGGGCTCGTCGCGGTCGTTCGTGTCACCGGGGGCTGCTTCTTCGGGTCGGGGCCAGGGCACGTCGGCGCCCAGCGCAGCGGCGGCTTGCGCCCAGCGCGTGGGTATGCGCGCGTCGACGGTGCCGGCGTCGGACACCACCAACACGCCGCCGCGTTCCAGCGTGGCGTCGGGCAGCAGCCGGGCACCGCGTGCGCGCAAGGCTTCTTCGGCGCCTTCGCTGACCAGGGGCAGGTCGGCCGGGTGCGCATGCACGCTGATGTGCCGCGCGCTGAGCATCACGCTGTTGACGGCTTCAGCGGCCACACGCGCCACCACGGCCGGGTTCTGCTGCAGTTCAGCGCGCAGCACCTGCTGCGCCAGCTGCACCGCCACTTGGGCGACCGACTGCGCCAGCCGCCTGTCCAGTGCAGCAAACTGCGCGTCGAAGCCGTCGAGCAGGGCCCCGATCTGGGCCGTGGCCTGGCTGGTAAAGTTGAGTTTGAAGCCTTCCAGCGCTGCCGTGCCGTCGCGGTAGCCGTCCTGGTAGCCGTGCTGGCGCGCTGCGGCCAGGCGGGCGCGCCATTCCTCTTCGCTGACCTGCGGGGCCTGCTCGGGCGAACCTGGCTGATGGCTTGCCGACTCATGCGACGACGGGTGTGCCGTGCGGGGTTCGTGCCGGCGTTCGCTGAAGGTGCCCGGCTTCCAGCTGGCGAAGTCGCCCAGTTCCTCACGCGGTATGAAGCGCGACAGCGGCGTGCCGGCCTTGCTGCCAGGTGGCGGCGGAATGTTCTTGAACCCACCACTTTTAGACGAACTGCTCATCACCACCCCCTGCCAAGACGATCTGTCCTTCATCGACCAGACGGCGAACAATCTTCAGCATTTCTTTCTGTTCGGCTTCCACTTCAGACAGCCGTACCGGCCCGCGGGAATCCAGGTCTTCTTTCAAGGTTTCTGCGGCGCGGCTGCTCATGTTCTTGAAGATCTTCTCGCGCAGCGCTGGCGTGGCACCCTTCAGCGCAATGACGAGCGACTCGCTCTGCACTTCCTTCATCAGGGCCTGGATGCCCTTGTCGTCGATCTTGTCGACGTCGTCGAAGGTGAACATGTTGTCCATGATCTTTTGCGCCAGGTCGCTGTCGGCTTCGCGTACGAAGTCCAGCACGCTGGTTTCCACCGCGCTGCCCAGCATGTTCAGAATTTCGGCCGCGGTCTTGACGCCGCCCAGGCTGCTCTTGCGGCTGCGGTCGCCACCGGCCAGCACCTTGCTCATGACTTCGTTCAGGTCGCGCAGGGCCAGCGGCTGAATGCCGTCAAGCGTGGCGATGCGCACCATCACCTCGTTGCGCTGGCGTTCGGTGAACAGCTTCAAAACATCAGAAGCCTGGTCGAATTCCAAATGCACCAGGATGGCCGCCACGATCTGCGGGTGTTCGTTGCGCAGCAGTTCGGCCACCGAGGTCGGGTCCATCCACTTCAGGCTTTCGATGCCGGTGACGTCGCTGCCCTGCAGGATGCGGTCGATCAGCAGATTGGCCTTGTCGTCGCCCAGGGCCCGCCGCAGCACGTTCTTCACGTACTCGTTGCTGTCGGCCACCAGCAGGTGTTCGCTGGCGGCCACCGTCTCGAAGCGCTGCATGACGTCGTCGACGCGTTCGCGGGTCACGGACTTCATGCGCGCGATGGTCTCGCCCAGGCGCTGCACTTCCTTCGGCGCCAGGTGCTTGAAGACCTCGGAAGCCTCTTCCTCGCCCAGGCTCATGAGCAGGATGGCGGCGTTCTCCAGCCCGGCTTCGTCCATCGATGAGGAGGCCATGGGGCGGCTTGCCTAAGCGGCCTCGCCGTTGACCCAGCCACGCACGATGTGCGCGACGGCGGCCGGGTTGCTCTTGGCCAGGGCGCGTGCAGCCTCGACCCTTTCGTTGCTGCCGGGCCCCGCCAGCGCAGGCATCGCGCCCGGGCCTGGCAGCGCCTGTCCGGGCTCGCCGTCGACGACCTCGTCGAGCTGGCTGCCCGGCGGGGGTGGCAACGGCGGCGCCAGCAACTGCGTCACGGCAGGGCGGATGAGCTTGCTGACGATGACCAGCGCAACGATGGCCAACGCGGCCGGCGCGGCGGCCGTCTTCAGCAGGTCGATGAGCCAGGGCTGCTGCCACAGCGGCACGCTTTCCACCGCTGCCGGCGCGTCGACGCGGAAGGGCGCGTTGACGACCTTGACGATGTCGCCGCGTTCGGCGTTGAAACCGATGCCCTGCTGCACCAGGGCCGTCAGCTGTTCAAGCTCCTTGTCCGACAGCGGCTCGGTCTTCGGCTTGCCCTTGGCGTCGGTGGCGGTGCGGTGGTTGACGACCACGGCCGCCGACAGGCGGCGCACGGCGCCCACTGCGCTGCGCGTCACCGTCACCGTCTTGTCGACCTCGAAGCGCGTGGCCGCCTCGCGGCGTGCGGCGCCACCCGTGGCACCGCCGGGCTGCGTGCCCTGCAGGCCCTGCGCGGCGCCATTGATGGGCGCAGTGGCCGGCGTCGGCGGCTGGTTGCTGGTGGCGCCCGGCACGCCTGAGGGCGTGGCGCTGCCGGCCTGCGTGTTTTCTTCGGTGCGCTGTTCGCGGACGGCCGGCTTCGCACCTTCACCCTGGTTCGGGCGGTAGGCTTCGGCGGTCTGCATCACCTGGCTGAAGTCGATGTCGCCGGTGATGCTGACCCGCACGTTGTCGTTGCCCACCACAGGTTCCAGCAGCGCCAGCACGCGCTTGCCTGACCTTCATCAGCCGAGACGAGCGCGGCCAGCGACAGCGCGCCCGGTTGGGTCGGGACCTGCAGGCC
>JBBQAW010000408.1:0-3482 GCA_038316815.1 Burkholderiales bacterium | reverse complement strand
GGTGGGCGTGTCCAAGAACAGCTACAACCTGATCGGCCTGTATGAGAAGGGCCCGCTGTCGGCGCGCCTGGCCTACAACTTCCGCGACAAGGCGGCGTTTTCGTTCACCGAGGGCCGGCCCGACTTCGTGGGCAAGCGTTCTCAGCTCGACCTGCAATTGGGCTGGGACCTGCGCAAGAACTTGTCGCTGCAGTTTCAGGCGCAGAACCTGGACCCGAAGAATTCGGCCACGGTTGAATACAGCAGCAGCGGACCCTTGGCGCTGAACAGCTATGCCTTGTCAGAGCGGCGCTATTCGATCGGGCTACGCGCGAAGTTCTGATTCGATTACGGGAAGGGGCATGGGCGCCAGCGCCAGCGCCAGCGCCAGCACGTGCCTGCGCCGTGCCTGCGCCGTGCGGGCGCCGTGCAGGCGCCGCGCGGGAGCCCCGCAGGAGCCGCGCCGGAGTAGGGCCGGCGAAGGGCGTTGGCGGCCACACACGCGGCTGCGAATGCAGCTGCTTCCTTTCCTGGCGACTATGCTTGTGGCCATGCCCGCGCCCCGTGTTCCCAGTCTCGCCGCCGAGTTGCCGGGCGACGGTCTGGTGCAACGCTTGACCATCCGAGACGTTGCCGCCCTGGCACAGGTGTCGGTGGCCACCGTATCGCGTTACGTCAACGGCAAGCAGCGTTTCACGCCTGAGGTGGAACGTCGCATCGCAGACGCCATTGCGGGCACGGGCTATCACGCCCACCCGGTAGCGCGCAGCATGTCCACCGGGCGCTCTGGTGCCGTGGCCGCGCTGGTGGCCAGCGTGGGCAGCCCGCAGGCTGCGGCGTTGGTGAAGGGCCTGTGCCGTGTGGCCTTGGCCGAAGGGCAGGACCTGATCTGCGTCGACCCGCTGAACGGCGATTCGCCGCTGCGCGAACTGGACCGGGTGCTGGCGATGCAGGTTGACGGGCTCGTGATAGCCGCGCCCTTGCCGCCAGAAGCTGCAGCGCGGCTGGCCCAACAGCGCCGGCCGGTAGTGGACCTGGGGGCGTCGTCATTCCCGGCCAGCGGCCAGGATTCACAAGCCGATGCCGGGGCGTTGCTGGTACGCCAGCTGGCGGCCACAGGCCACCGGCGCTTCGCATTTCTGGCCTGCGCCGACGAGCCCGACAGCCCCGCCCGCCTGCGTGGCGTGCAAGAGGCGCTGCGCGACGCCGGTTTGCCTGCGGCGGTGCTGCATCACGCGCAACACGCCACAGCCGAGGCCGGTAGCGCCGCTGCGTCGGCCTTGCTGTTGGCGCGCGACAGGCCCGATGCCGTCATCGCCTGCAACGATCCCTTGGCCATGGGCCTGCTGAGCGAGGCGCGGCGTCTGGGCGTCGCGGTGCCGGACCAGGTCTCGGTAGCAGGCATCGGCAACATGCCTTTTGGTCGCTATCTGTCACCACCGTTGTCCAGCGTTGAACTGCATGCCGACAGTCTGGGGGCTGCTGCCATGACGCAGCTGCTGGCTGCGATGCGGGGCTTGCCCACGGCCCCGGGCCCGCTGCGGGTGGCCCCGCCGCAACTGGTGTTGCGGGGTTCGACTCGGTCGGGTGCCTAGAACCGCGGCTTGCGCTTGACGAAGCCGGGCTGGTGCTTTTGCATCTCGCGTGTGTCGTTGCGGCTGCGGATGCCGCAGCGCAAGTACTGTTCGTGCAGGCGCGCCAGCGCTTCGGGGTCCAGCGTCACGCCCAGGCCGGGCGCGTCGGTGATGGCCACGGCGCCATTGACGAAAGGCACCCGCCCGCCGGCAATCACGTCTTCGCTTTGCCAGGGGTAGTGGGTGTCGCAGGCGTAGGCCAGAGCGGGTGTGCTGGCGGCCAGGTGCGTCATCGCCATCAGGCTGATGCCGGCATGCGAATTCGAATGCATCGACAGCTTCAGACCGAAGGTGTCGCAATGCGCCGCCAGTTCACGCGTGGCGCGAAAGCCGGGCCAGAAATGATGGTCTGACAGGATGGTGCGCACGGGCGTGCCCAGGCCGACATTGGCGGCGAACTCGCTACGGTCGCAGACCACCATGTTGGTGGCCAGCATGAGCCCGGTGCGGTGCTGCAGTTCGGCCATGTCGGCCAGTGTCGGCACGGGGTCTTCGTAATACTCCAGCGCTGAACCGACACGTTCAGCCACCTTCAGCGCCGTGTCGAGCGACCAGTTGCCGTTGGGGTCGATGCGCAGGGGATGCTGTGGAAAAGCATCGTGCAAGGCCAGCAGGGCGTCGGCTTCCAGGTCGGGGGCGAACACGCCGGCCTTCAGCTTCAGGCTGCCGAAGCCGTATTGCCCGACCATGTCTTGCGCCAGCTGCACCACGGCGGCAGCGTCCAGCACTTCGCCCCAGGGGTCGCCAGCGTCATCTTGGCCATAAGGCGTGCCGTGGTGGCGGCCGAACTTGTAGAAAAGGTAGGCGCTGTAGGGCACCTGCTGCATGCGCCGGCCACCCAGCCAATCGGCCAGCGGCAGGCCTGCGGCGCGTGCGTTCAGGTCGGCCAGGCCGGTTTCGAAGCCTGCGAACACCTTGTCGAGAGCGCGCGCAGGGTGGGTGCCTGGCGCGCCGTCGACCACATGCGCCGTCGCGCCAGCCTGCCGGCCCATGCCATGCGCCAACACGGCGTCAGTCAGCGCGGCCAGGTCGTGCGTGCCCAGGCCACGCAGCTGCGGCGCCACCGCCTGCAAGCGCAGCAGGGTGTCGTCGTCGCCATAGGTCTCGGCCAGACCGACGTGGCCGCTGTCGGATTCGATCTGGATGATCGAACGCAGGGTATAGGGCTCATGCACGCCCGATGCGTTGAGCAGCGGCGGGTCTTTTAGCGCGATGGGGGTGATGCGGATGTTGGCGATGCGGTTCATGGGGATGCGACGGGCTTGGAAATGGACTTCGCAGTGGGCTTGGATATTGGCTTGGATACGGGCTTGGATTGGGCTTGGATTGGGGGCGACCTGCGGCAAGGCAACGCAAAGGGATCAGGCCAGCGCCTGGGTGGATGCGCGTAGCACCAGTCGCTGCGGCAGGGTTTCGTCCATCGGCGTAGGCAGCTGTCCCGCGATGGCCTGGATCAGCCGCTGCATAGCCACGGCGCCCTGCTCGACCCGGTGCATGGCCACCGTGGTCAGGCCCGGTTCTACGTGGGCGGCCAGTTCGATGTCGTCGAAGCCGGCGACCGAGACTTGGGCAGGCACCGTGAAACCCAGTCGGCGTGCTTCATGCATGAAGCCGATGGCCATCAGGTCGTTGTAGCCGACGACAGCGGTCGGCCGGCTGGCAGCGGGCTGCAGCATCACGCTGGCAGCCAGCGCTTCGCCGGCTTCGGCATGCGGTGCGTCCGCGGTATGCACCTGCACGCTGCCGCCGACGGCTTTCAGGCTGTGCACCAGGCCTTGCCGGCGTTCGGCGCTCCAGCGTGAACCGGCGAAGTCGAGGTAGGCCACGCGCCGATGCCCCAGCGACGCCAGATGCGCGCCCAGAAGCCGC
>JBBQAW010000407.1:0-3484 GCA_038316815.1 Burkholderiales bacterium | reverse complement strand
CGCCCGATGGTCATCGGCTACCGTATGCACCCGCTGAGCTGGCAGCTGATGAAGCGCATGCGCTACCAGCCATGGGTGGGCCTGCCCAACATCCTGTGCCGAGACTTCATCGTGCCTGAACTGATCCAGGACGACTGCACGTCGGCTGCGCTGGCCGCGGCTTGCGCGCTGGCGCTGGACGACACCGCGCACGCAGAGCGCGTGCGTCAGCGTTTCGACGAATTGCACCACCTGCTGCGGCGCGACACCGCCCGCTGTGCCACCGATGCCATCGCGCAAGTCATCGAAGGCTGAGCAGCTGGCGCTGGACTGGCCTGAGGCGCCACGGCCGCGTGGCGAACTGCCGCGTACCCGCGTGCGACGCCCGCCAGCCCTGGTGGCCGGTGTCGATGAAGCCGGCCGCGGCCCGCTGGCCGGCCCGGTGGTGGCCGCAGCCGTGGTGCTGGACGAACTGCAGCCCATCCGCGGGCTGAACGATTCCAAGCTGTTGACGCCCCTGCGGCGTGAGCACCTGTTTGCCGAGATCCACGCCAAGGCCTTGTGTGTGTGCATTGCGCAGGCCAGCGTCGAAGAAATCGACCGCTTGAACATCCTGCAGGCCACCCTGCTGGCGATGCAGCGTGCTGTCGCCGGCCTGCGCCTGTCGCCGTTGCAGGTGTTGGTCGACGGGAACCGTCTGCCAGTCTTGCCGATGCCCGCGCAGGCCATCGTCAAGGGCGACGCCACCGTGGCGTCGATCGCCGCTGCGTCCATCCTGGCCAAGGTGTACCGCGACCGCTTGTGCGCGCAGTTGCATGCGGATTTCCCGGCCTATGGCTTCGATGGCCACAAGGGCTACCCCACGGCCCAACATCTTGCCGTGCTGCTTCGACTGGGGCCTTGCACGGCCCACCGGCGCAGCTTTGCGCCCGTACGGCTGGCGCTGGAGAAGTTGCCGTGACGCTGCCGGACAACGCGCCGCGGGTGCAGCCCATCACCTCACGCGATAACCCGCTGCTGCGTCAATTGCGCCGGCTGGCAGACGACGGTGCCGGCTATCGCCGCGCCGGGCAAGTGTGGCTGGAGGGCGACCACCTGTGCCGCGCGCTGCGCCAGCGCGGCTGGGCCGCGCGGCAGGCCGTGTTGACCGAAGAAGCCTGGGCCCAGCCCGATTTGCGAGATTTGGCGTCTTGGGCGCCGACTGTTGCCGTGTTGCCGGCAGGTCTGTTCGCAGGGTTCAGCGGTCTGGCGTCGCCGGCGGGTATCGGCTTCCTGATCGACACCCCGGCGCCAGCCACCATCGCCCCGCAGGCTGCCAGCCTGGTGCTGGACCGTCTGCAGGACCCGGGCAATGTCGGCAGCATCCTGCGCAGCGCTGCCGCCTTCGGCGTGCGCCAGGTGCTGGCCTTGCAGGGCACAGCGGCGCTGTGGTCGCCGAAGGTGCTGCGCGCGGGCATGGGCGCGCACTTCGCGCTGGCCTTGCACGAAGGCCTGACCTTGCCTGACCTCGACACACTGACCGTGCCCTGGGTGGCGACCAGTTCGCATGCTGGCGTCACGCTGCCGCGGGCCGAACTGCCCGCCCCGTGCGCCTGGGTGCTGGGCCACGAGGGGCAGGGCATTGCCCCGGCCTTGCTGACGCGTTGTGCGCTCCAGGTACGCATTGCGCAACCGGGCGGCGAAGAGTCGCTGAACGTGGCTGCGGCTGCAGCCGTGTGCCTGTACGAAAGCGCCCGGCGCCTTCAGTAGATAAGCCGGTCGGGCCGCAGGTCGCGCAGGATCGTGGTGGCGATTTCTTCGATCGACTTGTGCGTGCTGGACAGCCACGCAATGCCCTCGCGACGCATCATCGCCTCGGCCTCGTTCACCTCGTAACGGCAGTTCGACAGCGCCGCGTACTTGCTGTCGGGGCGGCGTTCATGGCGAATCTGCGACAGCCGTTCGGGGTCGATCGTCAGGCCGAAGCACTTGCGCTTGTGCGGCTGCAGGGCCCGGGGCAGGTGCCCGCGGTCGAAGTCTTCTGGAATCAACGGGCAATTGGCGGCCTTGATGCCATGCTGCATGGCCAGGTACAGGCTGGTGGGCGTCTTGCCGCTGCGGCTGACGCCCAGCAAGATGACGTCGGCCATGTCCAGATTGCGCGCGCTTTGCCCATCGTCGTGCGCCAGGCTGAAGTTGATCGCCTCGATGCGGTCGTGGTATTCAGCGCTTTCGCTGGCGTCTGAAAAGCGGCCGACGCGGTGGTTGCTCTTGACGCCGAGCTCCAGTTCCAGCGGTTCGACAAAGGTGCGGAACATGTCGAGCACCAGGCCCTTGCAACCGTCGCCAGTGACGATGCTGCGCACTGCGTCGTCGATCAGGGTGATGAAGACGATGCTGCGCTTGCCCTCGGCAACGGTAACCTGATTGATTTCGTCCACAACGGCCATCGCCTTGTCGACGGTGTCGATGAAGGGCCTGCGCACATGCCGCGGTTTGGCCGGGAACTGGTTGAGGATCGAGTTGCCGAAGGTCTCGGCAGTAATACCGGTGCCGTCAGAGACAAAGAACACGGTTCTGTCGGGCATGTGACGTGCGATTGACTAAGACGATGAGGTGATCATACGGAGGAAGTCCTTAGAATCCGAGCATCTATTCCGTTGACTGCGCCTCGAGATGTTCATCCTCGGCCTAACGCAAGAACCCGCCTGCGCTGCCCCCTGTGGGAAGGTGCGCGGCCCGTTCGAGCATGCGGAAGCACCGGTTCCTTCACATCACGGAGTTTCCTCATGTCTGCAGCTACCCTGGCGACCGCCCTGGTCGTCCCGTTTGAACAACTGAGAATGACCGACGTCGAGGTCGTGGGCGGTAAGAACGCCTCGCTCGGCGAAATGATCAGCCAGCTTGCAGCCACCGGCGTGCGTGTGCCCGGGGGCTTTGCGACCACAGCGCATGCCTTTCGGCAGTTCCTGCAGCACAAGGGTCTGGAAGAACGCATCCGCGCCCGGCTTCAGACGCTGAACGTCGAAGACACCCGCGCCCTGGCCGTGGCGGGCGAAGAGATTCGGCAGTGGATCGTCGACACCCCTTTCCCGGCCGACCTGGATGCCGCCATCCGCAGCCACTTCGACGCGCTGGTAACGGGCTCGCCCGAACCTGAACGCACCAGCTTCGCCGTGCGCTCTTCGGCCACCGCCGAAGACCTGCCCGATGCTTCCTTCGCCGGCCAGCAGGAGACCTTCCTCAACGTCACCGGCATCGACGGCGTGCTGCACCGGATGAAAGAGGTCTTTGCCAGCCTCTACAACGACCGCGCCATCAGTTACCGCGTGCACAAGGGTTTCGCACACGCCGATGTGGCGCTGTCGGCGGGCGTGCAGCGCATGGTGCGTTCCGACCTGGGTTCGGCCGGCGTGCTGTTCACCATCGACACCGAAAGCGGCTTCAAGGACGTGGTCTTCGTTACCAGCAGCTACGGCCTGGGCGAGACCGTGGTGCAAGGCGCCGTCAACCCCGACGAGTTCTA
>JBBQAW010000406.1:0-3492 GCA_038316815.1 Burkholderiales bacterium | reverse complement strand
TCAGCTTGAACTCGTCGATGATGCGGTCCGAAACAGTCGCGCTCTGCAGCAACGCGACGTACTGATCGGCTGGGCTCTTCAGCCCCGCCGCGCCGCCGACCAGGCCAGACAAGGCTCCCAGTTGCGCAATTGCCGCGGCCGCAGTGCTTTGCTGCTGTTGTGGGGGCACAAATACGGTTTGGGAAACGTAGGTCGGGGGGATCAAAAAACTAACGCCGAGCGCGACAACGCCTGCCAACAGAGGTAGTGCGATGACCAGTCTCCAGTTCAGGGCTAGCGGCGCCAACAAGTCAAGCAACGTAATCGTAGACGGCGCAGCGAGCTGTCCGTCAGCGCCAGACTGCTCAGGCTGGTGGGAATTCATCGTGTAGCCACCACAAGACCGGCGATACCCAACCCGAACTGGTAAACGATCTGCGTCCAGTCCTTTGCGATCTGCATGAAGGTAGTCTTGTTCAGTTCCTCTGGAACGAAGACGGTGTCGCCAGGTAGGGCTTTCAGCCTGCTGATATCGCTACTCTGGAGCCAGCTACCGCGTTGTTGCAAACCGCTTTCGACGTTGCCGTTGGCCCGGACCACGAAAATGCTGGTTTCGTCTGCGCCCTTAGTCGGGCCACCCGCAAGCTTCAGGTAATCGTCGATGACGCGGCCGTCAGTATGCAGATAGTTGGCGGCATTGAAGACGCTGCCGAGCACACCGACGGTGGTGGGCCGGGCAGGGATGTAGATGCGGTCACCGTCTTCCAATGCAAGTTCGGGTAACTCGCGTGACTCGAGCGTAAGCTGAAGAACAATCCGGCCATCCGGCTTCAGCCCCCGAAGCCGATTAACGAGGCGCGCAGTTGCGTTAGCCTGGGCCGACTGGGCCGCCGCCTCTTCGGCAGTGGTGACGCGCTGGGTCCCGGAAGACCGCGCCAAATCTGTTTCCAGGTCGCGCAGCGCTCGTTCGTAGTTCGCCTGCTGTGTCCGCTGAACGCTCAGGCGGCTGAATTCGGTAGCGAACACAAATGCAGACGGTGTAAGCCCGCCGGCGACCCGGATCGCGTCGCTGATCGTGCTTGAGGCAGGCATCACGTAATCGCCTGGGCGCAGCACCTCTCCGTCGACACGCACCCGCTTGGCCTGGTTCTGGGTCGAGAGTGTCGCGACAACAGCGCTGAAGGCGCGAAGGACGTCGCCTTCGCTAAGCGGCGACTGCTCGTCGCGAGGCAGCTCCAGCACTGCAATGCGACCGCTCGTCCGTTCGCTCAACCGTTCTACCGCCAGCCGGCTGCGGTCCGCCACAGCGCTGAAGCCGCCGGCCATTCGTAATACGTCGGCCACGGCCTCGTTGGGTAGCAGTTCGACGACCAGCGGCTTGTTGACGCTACCGATTATTCCAACCTGCGTTCCGACTGGACCCACATGCACGACATCACCGGCCTGCAGGATACGGTCAGCCGAACGGTCTCCGCTTAAAAGCAGTTCGTACAAATCCATCCGGCCGACGGTGGTGTTGCCGCGCCGAACCTCGATCTTGCGAAAGCTCCCTGCGGCAGCCGGTCCGCCGGCGCGCATCAGTGCGCCAACGACAGTCGATAAGCTACTGACAGTATAAGTACCCGGCTTGACAACAAAACCCGTCACAAACACTCGAATGCCGCGCAGTTGCCCTAAGGCGACGTTGCTCTGGAAGTTGCGGAATACCTGCGCGACCTGACGGTTGACCACTCCCGGTAACTCATCATTGCGCACGCCGGAGAGATTGATGGTGCCGACACGTGGAATGTTGATCCGTCCGTTCCGGTCGACCACAAACCGCAGGTCCGCATCAACCGAGCCCCATAGGCTAACCTGCACTTCATCGCCTGGGCCGATGACATATTCGCCAGGAACAATGGGGCTAATCTCAGCTGACTCCGGATCCGAAGAGCTAGTGACCAGGTCGGCCCCAAGGCGTCGAACTACGACTCCGGAACCTGCTTGGTCTTGAACGAACCGCTCGAATTCACCCAAGACATAAGGTTGTTCGACAAAAGGAGGCTCTCGCCAAGTCGGCGCGCTGGACTCTGCCCGAGCCTGCACTGGCGAGGCTTGCCGTAGCCGCATAGGACCTTCCGGAAGCGACGCGGCGCTTGACGTGATTGGCACTGCTGGCAGCGCCTGCAGCAACGGTGCCTGCGCATGCGCGGTGGTCAGTAGTGCACACGCCAGCAGTGAAGCGTTGCTAGCATGGAGAAACGCCGAGACTGCTCTCCGCAGATTCATCAAGGGCCGGGTTCGGAAGTACAAAGTCACGTGTTTGGCAAGGGGCATGACGTTTTCGGTGTGCCGCGGAGGGCGCTCAAGCAGAGACCCACAAAATGGAATTCTAGCCAGTCGCCGTTGGTAGGTCGTCTCCGCCGAGTCCGGTGGCCTGATAATGCGGGCAATGATTGAAGCCAACGAAAGTTCCGCGGACGGTGCGAGCGCCGACCAGCCTTTGAATTTTTCCACTCTCCCGCTCGACCCCAAGCTCTTGCGCGCGGTGGCGGAATCGGGCTACACGGCCATGACCCCCATCCAGGCCAAGGCCATCCCGCTGGTGCTTGATGGTCGAGACATCATGGGCGCGGCGCAAACGGGCACGGGCAAGACGGCGGCATTCACCATTCCGCTGCTGCAGAAGATGCTGCGCCACGAAAACGCCAGCATGTCGCCAGCGCGCCATCCCGTGCGGGCGCTGGTGCTGACGCCGACGCGCGAGCTCGCCGACCAGGTGGCCAACAACGTCAAGAACTACGCCAAGCACACCAATTTGCGCTCGGCGGTGGTTTTCGGCGGCATCGACATGAAGCCGCAGACGCTGCAGCTGAAGGCCGGTGTGGAAGTGCTGATCGCCACGCCGGGCCGCCTGCTCGACCACATCGAGGCGAAAAGCGCGGTGCTCAACCAGGTCGAGTACGTGGTGCTCGACGAAGCCGACCGCATGCTCGACATCGGCTTCCTGCCCGACCTGCAGCGCATCCTGTCCTACCTGCCGAAGGCGCGGCAGACGCTGTTGTTCTCGGCCACGTTCTCGCCCGAGATCAAGAAGCTGGCCAACAGCTATCTGCAAGACCCGTTGCTCGTCGAAGTGGCGCGGCCGAACGCGACGGCCACCAACGTCGAGCAGCGCTTCTTCGGCACCAACGACGACGACAAGCGCGCCGTGGTGCGCCAGATCATCAAGCAGCGCGGGCTCACGCAGGCCCTCGTCTTCGTCAACTCCAAGCTCGGCGCCGCTCGCCTGGCACGTTCCTTCGAACGCGACGGCCTGCGCACCCAGGCCCTGCACGGCGACAAGAGCCAGGACGAGCGTCTGAAGGCGCTGGCCGCCTTCAAGGCCGGCGAGGTCGACTTGCTGGTGGCCACCGATGTGGCCGCGCGCGGCCTCGACATCACCGACTTGCCTGCGGTCTTCAACTTCGACGTGCCTTTTCATGCCGAAGACTACGTGCACCGCATCGGCCGCACCGGCCGTGCCGGCGCCTC
>JBBQAW010000405.1:0-3499 GCA_038316815.1 Burkholderiales bacterium | reverse complement strand
CAGCGCCAGGTAATTGAACAGCCAGGCGCCTCAGCCCCAGATAATTGAAAAATTCAGGCGCCTCAGCGCCAGGTAAAGGCCGTTGCCGGGTCGAAAGGATGCACTTCGCGCCAATGCTGCGCGATGTCGATGCGGCGGCAGACCCAGACCCGCTCGTGCCGGGCCACGTGGTCCATGAAGCGCTGCAGCGCGCCAATGCGTCCGGGCTTGCCCAGCAAGCGGCAGTGCATGCCGATGCTCATCATCTTCGGGCGGTCCAGGCCGTCGGGGTCGCCTTCGGCATAGAGCGCGTCGAAACTGTCGCGCAAGTAGGTGTAGAAGTGGTCGCCCGTGTTGAAGCCCTGGGCCTGGACGAAGCGCATGTCGTTGGTGTCGAGCGAATAGGGCACCACGAGGTGAGGCACCAGATCCGCGGGCTTGGAAGCAGCCGTGGTCTGCACCTGCAGCCAGAACGGCAGGTCGTCGCCGTAGTAGTCGCTGTCGTAGGCATAGCCGCCCGCTTCTGCCACCAGCCGGCGCGTGTTGGGGCTGTCGCGGCCGGTGTACCAGCCCTGGGGCCAGGCGCCGCCGGTCAGGTCTTTTAAGATGTGCGTGGCAATGCCGATGTGCTTGCGTTCAGTCGCTTCGGGCATGTGCTGGTGGTGAATCCAGCGCAGGCCGTGGTTGGCGATCTCGTCGCCACGGGCCATGAAGGTCTGCACCAGTTCGGGGTAGCGCTGCAGCGCCGTGGCGATAGCGAAAACCGTCAGCGGCCAGCCGCGGGCGTCGAATTCGCGCAGCACGCGCCAGAGGCCCGCGCGCGAGCCGTATTCGTACATCGACTCCATCGTCATGTGGCGGTTTTCATAGGCCTGGGCGGTGACCAGTTCCGAAAGAAAGGTCTCGCTCGTGGCGTCGCCATGCAGCGGATTGTTCTCGCCGCCTTCTTCGTAGTTCAGCACGAACTGCACGGCAATGCGGGCACCGCCGGGCCAGCGCGCGTGCGGCGGCTGGCGGCCGTGGCCGCGCAGGTCTCGGGGGTAGCTGCTGTCTTTGGCGCTGTCTCTGGCGCTGTCGCTATCGATATCGCTCATGCTGTGGGGACCAGATTGCGGGGGGCAGAGGACTCATGAAAGTGTATCGAGTGCGGGCCGACAAACCGGCCCAACCGCGTCTGTGGTGCCACCCCCGCGCCGACCACCCTGGCATGTTGAGCAGGCGACCGAGGTGCCCATGCTGCTGCAGTGAAAGCTGCTAGCGTGCCGCCATCGACACAGCCAAGTCACCACCCGATGGGCCATCTCAGCACGCACGTTCTTGACACCGCCCACGGCTGCCCGGCCAACGGCATGCACGTAACGCTTCAACGCCTGGACCCCGGCGGCCCGGTGACGCTGAAGACCCTGGCCCTTAACCACGACGGGCGTGCAGACGGCCCGCTGCTGGACGCCGCCGCCATGGCCGTGGGGCAGTACCGGCTGCTGTTCGAGGTGGCGCCCTACTTTCGCGCCCGCGGCCTGACCCTGCCCGAGCCACCCTTCATCGACACCGTGACGCTGGACTTCGGCATCGCCGACGCCACCGGCCACTACCACGTGCCCCTGCTCGTCAGCCCCTACAGCTACAGCACGTACCGCGGGTCTTGAAGGCGGCCGCCCGGGCGGCAAGCGGGATACGGCATGCAGCACGCGGCATGCCGATTGCGGCTTGCGGCTTGCAGCTTGCAGCTTGCGGTACCGGGCATTCGGCACTCGGCATTCGGCATGCGTCTTGCCTTTCGCCCCTGACCGGCTGCAAAGGCTGCGCCGTGGGACACTGAAAACGACATGGACACCACTTACCTGCTCGACTGGGCCAACCTGCTGCTGCGCTGGGCGCATGTGGTGGTGGCCATTGCCTGGATCGGCTCTTCGTTCTACTTCGTCTTTCTCGACAACAGCCTGACCCCGCCCACCGACCCGGCGCTGCAGGCCAAGGGCGTGACCGGCGAACTCTGGGCCGTGCATGGCGGCGGCTTTTATCACCCGCAAAAATACATGGTCGCGCCGCGCGCACTGCCGGCCAACCTGCACTGGTTCTACTGGGAGAGCTATTCCACCTGGCTGACGGGCTTTGCGCTGTTCACGGTCATGTACCTGTTCAATGCCGGCACTTTTCTGATCGACAAGAGCGTGTTCGACTGGGCACCGGCTACAGCCATCGCGGCATCGCTGGGCTTTCTGGTGGCCTTCTGGGTGGCCTACGACCTGATCTGTCGCTGGGTGGGTGAAAAGGGCGGCAAGGTCGGCGGTGACGCCATCGTCGCCGTCCTGGTGCTGGTCTACGTGGTGGTGGCGTCGTGGGCCGCCTGCCAGCTGTTTGCCGGGCGTGCGGCCTTCTTGCTGGTGGGCGCGATGTTGGCCACGGCGATGAGCGCGAACGTCTTCTTCTGGATCATTCCGGGCCAACGCAAGGTCATCGCGCAGATGAAGGCCGGCCTGCCGGTCGACCCCATTCACGGCCAGCGCGCCAAGCAGCGCAGCGTGCACAACACCTACTTCACGCTGCCGGTGCTGGTGGCGATGCTGAGCAACCACTACGGCTGGCTCTATCAGGGCCCGCACAACTGGCTGGTGCTGGTGCTGCTGATGCTGGCCGGGGCGCTGGTGCGCCACAGCTTCGTGGCCCGCCACAAGGCCCTGGTCGAAGGCCGGCGCGTGCCCTGGGAACATGCCGGCATCGGCTGCGTGGTGTTGCTGGGGCTGAGCATCTGGCTGGCGCCGCCGCCGCGCGCCGCCCTGCCCCCGCCGCCAGCCCAGGTCAGCCTGACGCAGGTGCACGCCATCGTGCAGCAGCGCTGCGCGATGTGCCATAACGCCCAGATTCAACAGAAGAACGTGGCCCTGCACACGCCCGAACTCGTCAGGCAACAGGCCCAGGCCATCTACCAGCAGACCGTGGTTCTGAAGCTGATGCCGATGAACAATGCGACCCAGATCACCGAGACTGAACGGGCGCTGATTGCGCAATGGTTCAAGACCGGTGCGAAGGACTGAGAGGCTGAGAGTCTTTCGATCATGCCCACTCATCACGCCAAAAGACGCCCGCTCGTCGTTGCAAATGCGCGCCATAGCCCGAGCTATGGCTGTGCTTTTCGCCCAGATCGGACGCCTTTTGACGCGCTGCTCGGTCACCCTCGAAAAACTCTCAGCCTCTGACCAGAACATTCCACCGCAGGAGACCCACCCCATGCCCAGCATCCATGTGCAAATGTTCGCCGGCCGCACGGTCGACCAGAAGCGCGCCCTGGCCGCCGCCCTGACCGAAGCCACGGTGCGTGTGCTGGGCGGTTCGGCCGAGGCCGTGGACATCGTCTTCACCGACGTGCAGCGGCACGACTGGGCCACGGCCGGGGTGCTGTGGTCCGACAAGGGCTCGCAGCCGCCGCCCGGCGCCGCCTGAACGGCATGGGCACCCTGCTGGTGCGGCATGCCACCTGCCTGGTGAGCATGGACGCCGACCGGCGCGAGATTGCCGACGG
>JBBQAW010000404.1:0-3499 GCA_038316815.1 Burkholderiales bacterium | reverse complement strand
GGTTCGCTGCGACCGCCGGGAAAGCTGATCTGCCCGGCATGGTCGCGCAGATGGTCGGTGCGGCGTGTCAGCAGCACCTGCCAGCCTTCGGAGCGCGCCACCAGCGCCACCAGCACCGCCGCAGCGGCGGGCTCACGCTCGCTGGCGAGGCGTCCGTCGCCGGCCAATTCAGGGGCCCACCCTGAGCGGGTCAGGTCGTCGAAGCGTTGGCGCAGCGTGTCAGCGTCCAGCCCTTGCAGGTTCAGCGCCGGCAGATGGCCGTCCGTACCCGCTACAGGCACGGCGCGTGGGTCGAGGAGACGTGGACGGGTCATGCTTGCCGTGGTGTCGGGTAACCAGCCGCAACAACGACAAAGCCGCCCTGGGGCGGCCTTGTCATGCTTTGCCGGTCAGGCCGTGGCCGACTGGCTTCAGGCCAGCTTTTCCTTGATGCGTGCCGACTTGCCGCTGCGTTGACGCAGGTAGTACAGCTTGGCGCGACGCACGGCGCCACGGCGCTTGACTTCGACGCTGGCGATCAGTGGGCTGTGGCTCTGAAACGTACGCTCCACGCCTTCGCCGTTGGAGATCTTGCGGACGATGAAGCTGCTGTTCAGGCCGCGATTGCGCTTGGCGATGACAACCCCTTCATAAGCCTGCACGCGCTTGCGTGTGCCTTCAACGACATTGACGTTGACAATGACGGTGTCACCCGGTGAAAAGTCCGGCAGGGTGCGATTCAGGCGAGCGATCTCTTCCTGTTCCAGGATGGCAATGATGTTCGACACAGTTTCTCCGGTTCGGTCTTGCCCAGGCCTTGTTGAGTTGGGGTGTTGGTATCCGGGTGCATTGCGCGCATTGAGCGCTCAATCAACTTCCGCAGATAACCGAGCCTGGCAGAGGATCGAAAAGCCTTCGACTATAACCCGAGGGTGGCCAGAAAGCGCTCGTCTGCTGGCAGCAGGTTGCCAGCGGCGCGCGCTGCGGCAATCAGGTCCGGCCGACGCCGGGCCGTGGTGGTCAGGGCCTGTTCACGCCGCCACTGCGCAATGCGGCCGTGGTGGCCCGAGAGCAGCACCGCCGGCACCGCCGCGTCCTGGCCGTCGACGGCCAGCACTTCGGGGCGGCTGTAGTGCGGGCCTTCGAGCAGGCCGTCCTCGAAACTGTCTTGTTCATGCGATGGCGCCGTCAACACCCCGGGCTGCAGCCGCGCCAGTGCGTCCAGCAGCACCAGGGCTGGCAGTTCGCCGCCCGACAGCACGAAGTCGCCCAGGCTGATCTCGTGCGTGACATGGCGGTCGATGACGCGCTGATCGATGCCCTCGTAGCGCCCGCACAGCAACACGGCACCGGGGCCGTCTGCGAAGTGGCGCACCAGGGCCTGGTCAAGGCGCTGGCCGGTGGGTGTGAAATTCACCACGGCCGGCAGCGCGCCGCGGTCGGCGGCAATGCTGTCCAGCACCCGCAGCAGCGGTTCGGCCAGCATCACCATGCCGGGGCCGCCGCCGAAGGGGCGGTCGTCGACGCGCCGGTAAGCGTCGTCGGCAAAGTCGCGCAAGGCCCACAGCCGTACATCGACTGCTTTGGTCTCGAATGCGCGGCGTGTGATGCCCTGCGTCAGGTGCGGGGCGAAGAGTTCGGGGAACAGCGTGACGACATCGAAGCGCATGGGTCAGCCCGTCCTGCCCTAGTAGTCGGCTTCCCAGTCGACGCTGATCAGCTTGCCTGGCAGGTCCACGCCGTCGACGTAGGCATCGACGAAGGGGATCAGCCGCTCTTCGGCTTCAGTTCCCGCCTCGGCTTCGGCCGGCTGCACGCGCAGCACACAGTGCGGCCCCGTCTCGATCAGGCCGACCACCACGCCCAGGCCTAGTTGCTGGCGGTTGACGACGTTCAGGCCGATGAGATCGATCCAGTAGAACTCGCCTTCGCCCGGCGTCGGAAAGCTGGCACGCGGCACGAAGATGCGCGCACCCGCAAGCGCCTGGGCAGCGTCGCGGTCTTCGATGTCTTGCACGGTGGCGACAACACCCTCGCCGTGGTCGCGCGCCTGTTTCACGCGCAGCAGCGCAGGCAGCGCAAGCGCTGCCTTGGCGCCTGGCGGGCGTGGCGTTTCGCTGGCTTGTAAGTACCAGCGCTTGGAAGAAAACAGCGCCTGCGGGTCGGAAGAGATCGGCTTGATCTTCAAGCCCCCTTGCACGCCCCAGGCGCCGATGATGCGGCCGACTTCAACAGCATCAGGCGGCATCGCGTCCGAAGCCGCGGCTGGCAATGCGTCCGCCCCCACAGGTGGCGTGGCGGGCGCGGCAGCCATCAGGCCGCGGGTGTGGCCTTGGCCTTTTCGACCAGGCGCGCCACGGTCGGCGAAAGCTGTGCGCCCACGCCAGTCCAGTGCGTGACGCGGTCCATCGCCACGCGCAGGGGCTGTTCAGCGCCAGAGGCCACGGGGTTGTAAAAACCCACGCGCTCAATGAAGCGACCGTCGCGACGTTCGCGCGAATCAGCCACGACGATGTTGTAGAAAGGGCGCTTCTTAGCGCCGCCACGAGCAAGACGGATCACGACCATGATGTGTATTCCTGAAAAACGGGTGCCGACAGCACACCACGGGGACACACCGGGCAAGCCATCGAAACTGGGCCGCCCCTGCAAGCCGGTGGCCGCCTGTCAGGGGGGCTGCCTGGCCCGCAGGGCCTGAAGCCCGCGGCCGGCGTTGTAGATACGCCTGGGGACTTGCCCCAGACCAACGCCGAAAACCGCGCATTCTAAACTACCCGGTCTACTGACTTAGCGCAATGACTGCACAACCCGCCCAAGTTCTACCCGACCCTGACCACGTCCCTGACCACGTCCCTGAACGTGTGCCTGACCGCGTCCCTGAACGTTTCCCCGCGCGCTATCGGTCCAAGGCCCTGGCCGCCTGGCTGGCTTTGCTGGGTGGCGCGCTTGGCTTGCACCGCCTGTACCTGTACGGCCTGCGCGACCGTTGGGCCTGGGCACACTGGCTGCCCACCCTGGTGGGCTGGGTAGGGCTGCAGCGGATGCAACAAATCGGACAGGACGACCACTGGGCCTGGCTGCTGCTGCCTTTTCTGGGGTTCATGCTGTCGCTGGGCGCCCTGATGGCCATCGTCTACGGCCTGACGCCCGACGAAAAGTGGGACGCGCGCCACAACCCGGGCTTGCCGGGGCGCAGCACCACCTGGGCGCCGGTGCTGGCAGCGGTGGCGGCGCTGCTGTTCGGGGGCGGTGTTTTCATGGGCACCATCACGTTCAGCATGCAGATGTTCTTCCAGTGGCAACTGGAGCCGCCAGCCCGGACGGCGCATGTCGATCAGCCTGGCGGCCAGCCTTCGCCTGCGGGCATGCGCTCGAGCACCTGATCTGCCAGCGCAGGCAGGCAGGCCGCCAGTTCTGCCAGACCGGGCGCGACTTCCAGAAGCGGCCGCAGCACGAACGCACGTTGCTGCAGACGCGGGTGCGGCAAGCTCAGTTCCGGCGTTTGCAGCACGATGTCGCC
>JBBQAW010000403.1:0-3505 GCA_038316815.1 Burkholderiales bacterium | reverse complement strand
CAGCGAGGTGCGCTGCAATGCCATTTGCCCGGCCGCCATCGCCACGCCGATGCTGCTGGCCGGCTTCGAGGGCCGTCCCGATGCGCTGCAGGCGCTGCAGACCTTTCATCCCGTAGGTCGCCTGGGCCAGCCCGGAGAAGTTGCCGAGGCAGCCGTTTACGCCTGCTCCCCGCAGGCTGGCTTCCTGAACGGCACGTGCCTGGACCTGAGCGGCGGGATTGCAGCACGCCTGCACGATCCTGTCTGAAGCCGGCGCACATGCACACCCATAGGCAGCAATGAACATCCTGAAGGAAAAGGTCATCAACGTCCTGCGCATCGCCCGCGAACAGGGAGCGCGCGGCGTGGTCCAGGCCGTCGGTCGCAACCTGGGCATGGCTTCGTTGCAGGTTGGTTTGGACGAGTCGGCGATTGCCTGGGACTTCTTCCGCGATATGCCTGGCGGCGGCACCATGATCGACGTCGGTGCCCATTACGGCGGCGCGCTCAAACCCTTCCTGGAGCACGGCTGGCAGGTCCATGCGTTCGAGCCCGATGCGAAGAACCGCGCGCATCTGCTCGAAGCATTCCCCCAGTCCGCAGGCCTGAATGTCGACCCCCGCGCCGTTTCGGACCAGCCGCGCACCGGGGTCACCTTTTACCGTAGCGCGCTGTCAACCGGCATCAGCGGGCTTTCCGCCTTCGACCCCAGCCACCGGGCCGAGGACCGCATTGAAGTCACCACCCTGGCCGCGGTTATCGCAGCGCGCAGCATCGCCGCCGTGGACTTCCTGAAGATAGATACCGAAGGGCACGACCTGTTCGTATTGCGTGGCTTCCCGTGGCAGCAGTTGCGGCCCCGCCTGGTGCTGTGCGAATACGAGAACCGCAAGACCGAACCGCTGGGCTACCGCTACGAAGACCTGACCGGGCATCTCGTGACGCAAGGGTACAGCGTCATTACCTCCGAGTGGCACCCGATCGAGCGCTACGGCATCCAGCACCGCTGGTTGTGTTTCAGCGAAGGCCAGCCGCCGGCCATAGCGAACCCGCAGGGCTGGGGCAACGTGTTGGCGGTGCGGGACAGCGCGGACCTGCCCGCATTGCGAGCGGCCTGCGAGCGCGCCGCGCGCCGCGAACGTGCCCGGGGCCAATGACATGCCGCCCATCGCTGCACCGCCGATGAACACGGTCAACGAGTTGCCCCTGCCCGGCCAACGCGACACGCTGAATCCCTACCGCACAGGCGCGGGCTTCATCTGGCGTCGCCTGAAATGGGACCTGCAGCCTGAAAGCTGGCGCTCGCGCGCGGGCCTTCAGCGCTTGCGCAACACCCAACCTGGTGGGAAGGCTGTGATCCTGTGCAATGGACCCAGCCTGCTGAAGGTGGACTTCGAATTGCTGGCGCGCACGGGCGTCTATACCTTCGGCCTGAACAAGATCAACCTGCTTTTCGACAAGACGTCTTTCAGACCCGGCTGCATCGTCAGCGTCAACCCGCTCGTGCTAGCGCAGAACGCAGCCTTTTACAACAGCACCTCACTCCCGCTGTTTCTGGACTCGTTCGGTGCCCGCTTCGTCAAGCCGCGGCCGAACGTGCTGTTCACGCACACGGCCGATCTGCCGCGCTTTTCACGCGACTGCAGCGTCAGCCTGTTCCAGGGCTTCACCGTGACCTTCGTGGCGCTGCAACTGGCTTTCCATATGGGTTTCAGAAAAGTGGCGCTGGTGGGTGCGGATCACAACTTTGCTGTCAAGGGCCCGGCCAACCAGACCGTTGTCTCGGGCGAGAAGGACGAGAGCCACTTCGACCCGAACTACTTCGCCGGTGGTGTGAAGTGGCAGCTGCCCGACCTGTTTCAGAGCGAGGTGGCGTACACGATGGCGCGGGACGCCTATGCGGCGTTCAGGGGAGAGGTGGTCAATGCCACCGTTGGTGGGCAGCTCGAGGTCTTTCGACGCCTCGATTTGCATGAGTTTCTTGGGGCCTAGGAGCAAGTCATGGCCGGATCAATCTGGGTTTTGCTGGTCGCCTTGCTGGTGTTCATGACGACTTTGCTGATGCAGCGTTTGATTGATGGGCATTGGTCGTTCGCGCGTCTGCCAGTGACGTGGTTCTATGCTTCCTGGCTGCTGGGACTGACCTTATTAGCCCTGCCCATATTCCGCTACTTCGAGGTCTTCAGCGGCGAGAGTGGCGGTTACCTGCTTGGAGTGCTCGCTTCGTTCTCCTTCGGCACCGTGGCTGCAGCCTTTGCCGGCCGGCGTGCAAGTCGCCTGGGGTTCACGCGCGGCGCTCGGGGCCAGACTGTCATTGACACGCACGATGTCCCAGCGCGGCTACTGATGGGACTGTTGGCCGTCGGTGCGATCGGCACAGCGGTGATCATGACCAACGTGATGCTCGGCGGAGGACTTTCTCTGGCCGACCGCTTGGACTCCGATAACTTCTCAGAGATTCGTGAGGCGGCGTTCACATCCACGGGCAACAGGATTGGCCTGCTCTTCGGCCCGGCCAACCTGATGTCGGCCATCGGTGGGCTGGGCGTGGCCTACTCGCTTTTCCTGTATGGCGCTCGCAACCGAAATTATCGTTATGCACGCTGGATCTTGCCCCTGTCGCTGCTGCTGGTCGCTCTTAACGTCTTCGTCGGCTTCGTCGGTTTCGGCAGCCGAATGTTTGCGATCTTCGGGATTCTGATCGCGTTCTTCGCCTTCATGGAAGGGCGCTGGTCAATCGGTGAAAGGCTGATTGCAAAGCGCCCATCTTTGAAGAGCGTGGCCGTGATCATGCTGTCGACTGCGCTCACAGCCGCCGCGATGTGGGTCGCGGCCACGAGCTTCCTTGAACAACGGGTGCAGCGTCAGGACCCACAGCACCTGATGTATCGCACGCACCGCGCTACCCTCGCGCCGCTTGCCTACGACATGACGCGCGACGACAAGACACTGCAGTACTTCATGCTCAGCGTCAGCTACCTCAGCACACCAATACCCACACTGGCTTTTTATCTCGACTTGCCGGCAGCCCGCCAACCGGGTCCGTTCTACGGGGAGTACAACTTTCCGGCAGTGTGGCGCTGGGGCCGCCGCCTCCTGTTCTCGGGGGACCCTTTCGCCTGGGAGCGGGCGCGTTACGACATATTCAAGCCGCTTGGCGACATCGGCTTTGGCATGAACGTCTGGTCTACCCTGGTGCGCGATCTGATCGCCGACTTCGGCAAATGGGGTGCCCTCCTGTTCCTGGCCGGTATTGGTTTTCTCGCGCAGCGCGTTTTCGACCGTCAGCGTGAGGCGCCCACCATGCAGCGTGCCGGGCTGTTGGTCTATCTGCGTCTGCTGCTGGTCTTTGCCGGTCTCATCAGCATGTTGTTCATGGCGCAGGTCTATTGGCCGCTTTACCTCGCGGGGCTGTTGGCCGCCACGGCCGGGCGCAAGTCCCGGCGTGTGGCGACGCTGACGACAAGCCGGGTGCGCCCGGCGGCTGCGCGATCCTGAACGCACAACACGTGCCAGCTGGGAAACG
>JBBQAW010000402.1:0-3528 GCA_038316815.1 Burkholderiales bacterium | reverse complement strand
GGGTTGATGCCGGTGCAGCCCTGAGCCTTGGCGTTCAGGCCAACGCCGCCCAAGCTCGCGACGCCGCCGCCGTTGCCACCCAAAGCCAGGTGGCCGACGTCGAAATTGGCGGCGCCTGCCAGCAAGCCCGCAACAACGCGGTTCTGGGTCAGGCTGCCGCCACTGCAACTGTTCACCTGTGCCGCAGTGAAGCAGGCCGCTCCACCGCAGGGGCCGTTGGCGCCGGTGGCCAGGGCGGCGGTGTTCAGGTTTAGCGCATCGGTGCCTGCAATCAGCACCATGCGAATCGACAGGTCGTCTTCGTAGACCTGGTTGACCCGGTTCATCAAGATCACCTTGGCAGCGGTGACGTTGGCAGCGCCGTGGAAGTTCGCGTAGACCGGGTCGGTGACCATCGCCAGGCGGTAAGTGCGAAGCTGGTTGCCCACCGAAGCATTGAGCGAAACGCCATCGGGCACGACCTGGAAGTTTGAGCTGGTGGTCGCGCGGCTGTCGACGGCAGTCAGCTCGAAGCTACCGGTGGCGCGCCATGGGTCGGCAGTGAAGCTGGTGGACAGCGAACCATCGGCGTTGGCGGTGGCGTACAGGGTCTGCCGTGCCGTGGCCTCGCCGGCCAGTCGCACGCTGATCGTGACCTGTGCGTTGGGCGCAAAGCCCGCGCCCATCACCTGCACGGTGTCGCCGGCGCGGTAGCGGCCACGCTGCATTGAAAGGATCGGCTGAAGCATCGGTGCTTCGGCAAAGGGTGCCTGGCGGGCGGGTACGTCGATGCGCAGGTAGCTGGCGTAGAGACTCTCGTCGGCGTTGTACAAAGGTTCGACATACCAGTTGCCCTGGCGCGACCGAACCGAGGCGTGCATGCCCAGTTGCGTGAGGCTGATGCGCAGCGTCGCGCTCGGGTCGTCGATGCCACGGCCGGTATAGGTTTTGATATTCGAATGCCGTTGCGCCAGGCCTGGCTCCATCATGGCCGACTCGACAACGGCAAAGCGCTGGAAGCTGCCATCAGGGTGCGGCATCGACAGCACGGCCGCATTGCGGTTCGCCGAGGCGCTGAATTCCACCGGAGCCCGGGCCAGCAGGCTGGTCAGCAGGTTACGGTCCAGCGTTGCGCCACGGAAGCGCTGCGCCATCACCGAACGCTCTGCACCGCGGGCGGAAACGTCCGCTGCACTGCCGCGCATGTCCACCCATGCGGCGCGCGAAGGGTGCGAACCGGCAGCACTGCGGTCGGTTTGCGCCTGCGCAGTGGGCAGCGCCGTGGCCGCGGTCAGGCACAGGATCAACACGGCAGTGCGCAGCGGGCTGAGGTTGCCAGCCTGAGGCTGCCGCGCGTGTGGATGAGCAGTTCGGCTTTTCTTCTGCATGAGGTGTCCTGGTGTCGACAATGGGTCGAGGGATAAAAAAACTGTTCGCGCAACGGAACCTTGGTCGGTGGTTCACACAAACAGCGGAAGTGGCAACAAGCTTACCCCCAAGAACCGGCGGGGAACAGTGGGGGCCGACTCGCCTGCAACGCAGCTGACATAGGAAAGAACTCGATTGATGGCTAAAACGACCCCCCTGTTCAAGTGGCTGCAGCGGCTGCCATTGGCCTGTCTTTGCGTCGGCATGACGGCCTGCGTTACGGCCCAAACCGGGGCTGCAGGGCCGCCGCTGGGCGTGCATGGCCCGCATGGGATCAGCGAAATCGCGCTCGAACGCGACTGCTTCGGCTGCCCGAAGGGCGTAACTCTGCTGCTGCGCAGCGACGGAACTACCCTCTACACCGAGGTGGGAAAGGCCCGGCACGGCACCCGGGACGAAGTCCGCCAGGGGCGGGTGTCGGTCGGCGAATTCGACGCCCTGGCCCGGCTGCTGGTGCAGCGCGGCTTCTTCCAGATGAAGGACCGCTACGAAGACCCTGAACTGCAGGACGGCGCCTGGGCCACCCTGCGCGCAACCCGCGGCCAACAGCAGAAGGAGGTGTTTGTACGGGACGATGCCGCACCCCCCGAATGGAGGGCCGTGGAAGCCGCCATTGACGTGTTGAGCTCACGCATTCGGCCCACGCCCTGACCCTGAAGAAGCGTTGTCGAGGGTGGCGTAGCGCGCACCCGCAGCCGCCAGTGCCTTGCGCACACGGTTCACCAGGGCCGGCGGCCCCAGCACCTGCAACTGCGGGCCCTGGCGCAGGATGTCCATCACCAGTTCGGTGTCTTCGACATAGGGCAGTTTGAGTTCGTAGCTGCCGTCGTCCTGCCAGACACCGCGCTGTTCGGGATGCCATTCTTCGTGGCTGGCCCAAAGCGCCGACTCGGCGTCGAAACGCAGCAGCGCCCAGTGCACGGTGGCTGCGGCGCCCCCGGCAAAGATGCCGTAACCCGCGTCCATGGCCGCGGCCACCTGCTTCAGCGGCACCTCGCGCGCCCTGGCAGGCAACACGCTGGCTTGTTCGATGGCGTCCAGCGCAAAGCGGCGCAGGGCGTCGACGCGGTGACACCACGCGTCCAGGTACCAAGTGTGGCGGTAGTGCACCAGGCGCTGCGGCGAGACTTCGCGTTCGGTGACTTCGCCGCGGGTGCGCGTGAGGTAGCGCAAGTGCAGCCGGCGGCGCGACAGCAGCGCCGCACTGACGCGCTCGAAGAATCGGCTGGGCACCGGCCGGCGCTGGGTGCTGACCACCTTCACGCGCTTCATCAGGCGCGCCGCGGCTGCTTCACCTTCGCCACTGCCCAGCAGGTGCTGGATGCGGTCCAGCAGCGGCTGCAGGTGGCGGCTGATCAGGCCGTCGCTGTCCAGGCTGCCCAGCAGCTGTTGGGCCATCAGCAGCGAATAGAGCTCGGCCTCGTCGAACCACAGCCCTGGCAGTTCATGGCGCGGGCCGGCTGGCGCCGCGCTGCCAGTGGCGAAGCGGTAGGCATTCAAGTCGCGGTCGTAGTCGATGGGCGCACCCAGCCGGCTGCGCAGGTATTCCAGGTCACGCTTGAGCGTGGCCGGCGACACGTCCAGTTCCTGCCGCAGCGCGGCGAAACTGATGTGCCCGCGCGAACGGATCAGCGCCTCGATGCGATACAGGCGTGCGGTGTTGGCCATGCTCGGACCCTGCTAGCCTTAAAACAATCCCACCACCCTGCCCTGCGCGTCCAGGTCGATGAACTCGGCCGAAGGCTGCTTGGGCAGGCCGGGCATGGTCATGACGTCGCCGCAGACCATGACGACGAATTCGGCACCGGTGGCGAGCCGCACTTCGCGCACGTTTACGGTGTGCCCGCTGGGGGCGCCGCGCTGCGTGGGGTCGGTCGAGAAGCTGTACTGCGTCTTGGCCACGCACACCGGGTAGTGGCCGTAGCCGGCTTCCTGCAGGCGTGCAATCTGCGCCCGCACGTCGGCCGGCGCGCTGATGTCGGCCGCGCCGTAAATGCGCGTGGCGAGCTTGCGCATCTTTTCCCACAGCGGGTCGGCGTCTTCATAAGCAAAGCGCAGTTCGCTGGGTTGTTCGCCGGGCTGTTCGCACAACCGCACCACTTCGCGCGCCACGTCGGCTGC
>JBBQAW010000401.1:0-3577 GCA_038316815.1 Burkholderiales bacterium | reverse complement strand
TGTAGTTGCCCGCGGCCCGCGGCCCGCGGCCTGCTTTCGGCGGGCTGCAGTTCATCCTGCCTTGACAGCCGCCTGTCGCGCCGGGCGTGTGCCCCCACCTGCTTGGCGCTATGGTGTGCTATCTCACCAACACACCCGACGGGACAGCCAACATGTCAACCTGGGACGACCGACAACCCATCTACCAGCAGCTGGCCGACCTGCTGGCTTCCCAACTGCTGGAAGGCCAGCCGGAAGAAGGCGACGCCATGCCTTCGGTGCGCGTGCTGGCGACACGCCACTTGCTGAACCCATTGACCGTGCAGCGCGCGCTGCAGGCGCTGGGTGACGAAGGCCTGCTGGAGAACCGCCGCGGGCTGGGCCTGTTTGTCACGATCGGCGCCCACGCGCGGCTGCGCGCGGCTGAACGCCAGCGCTTCCTTGAAACTGAATGGCCGCGCCTGCGCGAAAGGCTGCGTCGCCTGGGCATTGGCGCCGAACAACTGCAATGGGAAACACAATCATGAGCGAACCCCTGGTCCACGCACGCTCGGTGAGCATCGCCTACGGCGCCAAGCGTGCGGTCGACGATGTCAGCTTCACCATCCCGAAAGGCCGCGTGGTAGGCCTGCTGGGCCACAACGGCGCGGGCAAAAGCACGCTGATGAAGGCCATGGTCGGCCTGGCCGCAGCGCAGGGCGAACTGAGCGTGCTGGGCCTGCAGCCGCAGCGCCAGCGCGTGCAGCTGTTGCAAGGCGCGTGCTACATCCCGGACGTGGCCATCCTGCCGCGCTGGGCGCGCGTGGACGACATCATCACGCTGATGAGCGGGCTGCATCCGAAGTTCAGTGCCGACCGTGCCCGTGCGCTGCTCAAGCGCAGCAGCGTGCGCGGCAGCGACAAGGTCAAGACGCTGAGCAAGGGCATGATGGTGCAGGCCCACCTGGCATTGATTGCGTCCATCGACGCCCGGCTGATGATCCTGGACGAGCCCACGCTGGGCCTGGACGTGATTTCACGCAAGGCCTTCTACGAAATGCTGATCGACGAATGGTGCGACGGCGAACGCAGCGTGATCATCAGCACCCACCAGGTTGAAGAGATCGAAAGCCTGCTGTCTGACGTGCTGATGCTCAACGAAGGCAAGCTGGTGTTGTCGATCAGCCTGGAAGACATGGACCGCCGATTCGTGGCGCTGGACCACGACCCCGCGGTGGCCGACCGCATGGCTGCTGCCCACCCGCTGCTGCGCTACCGCAGCAACCCGGCCAATGGTGGGGCGCGAGGGGCGACGACGGCTGTCTTCGACGGCCCACCGCCCGAAGACCTGTTGGCCCTGGGCCAGCGCGTACGCCCCAGTCTGGTCGACCTGTTCGTGGCGCTGACGCGCAAGCCCGAACTCGACCGCCAGCACTTTTGAACAGCGAATTGAGGAACAACGCGATGAACACTTTTCCGACGCTGATTCGGCGTGAATGGATGCAGCACCGCTTCGGCTGGACGCTGCTGGCCCTGGTGCCGCTGGCCATTGCCCTGTTCGGGCTGGCCGTGGGAAACATCGACATCGAGTTCGACACCGCAGAGCGCGCTGGCTCGGGGTTTCCCACCATGCTGGCCATGCTTGCCATGGGCGGGGGCACAGTCGCCACGTTTGTCATCCTGAGCGCGACTTCGCTCATCCTGATCACCGGGCTGGCGCGCCGTGACCACGGCGACCGCTCGGTCGAATTCTGGTTGTCCTTGCCCACATCGCACAGCGCCAGCTTGGCTGCGCCGCTGGTCACGCACCTGCTGCTGGTGCCGGCCGCCGCGCTGGTGGTGGGGCTGGCGGGCGGCTGGCTGGTCTCAGTGGTGCTCGTGACGCGGCTCTCAGGCTTTGCTGCCTGGCTGTCACTGCCCTGGGGTGACTTGGTGCCCGCGGGGCTGGCCTTGGTGCTGCGCGGCCTGGTGGGGTTGCCGTTGGCCGTGATGTGGGCGGCACCGCTTCTGCTGGCTGTGGTGCTGGCCAACGCCTACCTGAAGCGCTGGGGCCTGCCGGCGCTGCTGCTGGCCCTGACGCTGGGTGGCCTGCTGCTGGACCGCTGGCTGGGCCAGGGGGCCGTTTTCGATACGGTGGGTGCCATCCTGCGCCACGCCGGCCAGTCGCTCTTGGGGGCCGATCAGCAGGCGCTGCAAGCCGAATCGCAGCAGCTGCCTGCAGAGTCCCTGCGCCTGGTGCCGGCCTGGCTTTTCAAAGACTTCCTCGTCGCGCTCAAAGCCCTGGCCTCACCACTCTTCGCGGGTTGCGTGCTGACGTCTGCCGTCCTGTTTGCCCTGCTGCTGGACTGGCGCCAGCGCGGTGCCAGCGCTGCGAACTGAGCGTCGGCGCTGGCTTGCAACGGAAGTGCGAGCCACGCCGATCTTGCGCGGCTGGCGGGGCTGGCGGACTGACGGGACTGGCGGGACTGACGAAATGGAAGACCGGGCAGACCAAACCTCCGTGCCGGTGTCGCGGCGAGGCCTGGAAAGTGTCAACCCCGGTCAGGCGACCGGGAAGGTCTCGTCAACCGTGCTTCGCGTCGAAGAATTGTTCGTCTTCGGTGCTGCCCTTCAGCGCCGCCGTCGAAGCGTTGGCTTCGATGGTGGTGGTGACGGCGTCGAAGTAACCCGTGCCGACCTCGCGCTGATGCTTGACGGCCGTGAAGCCACGTTCAGCCGCAGCGAATTCCTTTTCCTGCAGCTCGACGAAGGCTGTCATGTTGTTGCGCGCGTAACCGTAGGCCAGGTCGAACATGCCAAAGTTCAGGCTATGGAAGCCAGCCAGCGTGATGAACTGGTACTTGTAGCCCATGGCGCCCAATTCGCGCTGGAACTTGGCGATGGTGGCGTCGTCCAGGTTCTTCTTCCAGTTGAAGCTGGGGCTGCAGTTGTAGGCCAGCAACTTGCCGGGGAACTTGGCATGGATGGCGTCGGCGAAGGCCTTGGCGAAGGCCAGGTCGGGCTTGCCGGTCACGCACCAGATCAGGTCGGCATAGGGCGCATAGGCCAGGCCGCGGCTGATGATCTGCTCGAGCCCGTTCTTCGACTTGAAGAAGCCTTCCACCGTGCGCTCGCCGGTCAGGAAGGGCTTGTCGTTGTCGTCGATGTCGGCGGTCACCAGATCGGCGGCCTCGGCATCGGTGCGCGCCAGCAGGATGGTGGGCGTGCCCATCACGTCGGCGGCCAGGCGCGCCGCCACCAGCTTGGCGACGGCTTCACGCGTCGGCACCAGCACCTTGCCGCCCATGTGGCCGCACTTCTTGACGCTGGCCAGCTGGTCTTCGAAGTGCACGCCGGCAGCGCCGGCATCGATCATGGCCTTCATCAGTTCGAAGGCGTTCAGCACGCCGCCGAAACCGGCTTCGGCATCGGCCACGATGGGGGCGAAGAAATCGATGTCGCTCTTGCCTTCGCTCCACTGGATCTGGTCGGCGCGGGCGAAGGCGCCGTTGATGCGCTTGACCACCTTCGGCACCGAGTCCACCGAGTACAGGCTCTGGTCGGGGTACATCTCGCCGTTGTCGTTGGCGTCGGCGGCCACCTGCCAGCCGCTCAGGTAGATGGCTTTCAGGCCGGCCTT
>JBBQAW010000400.1:0-3603 GCA_038316815.1 Burkholderiales bacterium | reverse complement strand
TTCGATCAGGCGCAGCCGGCCCGGGCGTTCTGTCACCAGCATGCGCCCGCCGGGCAAAAAGGTCAGGGCCCAGGGGTGGTCCAGACCGCTGGCGACGGTTTCGATGCGAAAAGTCTGAATGCTTGAATCAGCGGCGCGCGCCTCGAAGACCCCTGCCCCTGCGGCAAGCAGAACCAGCATGGCCGCCATCAAGGGGCGAAAGGTGAGCGGGCTCGTTCTGCAAGCCCGTGGGCAGGCGCGGGATGGATTGCGTTGCATCATTGGGGCAGTATGAAACAGCCTTGTTATCCATGAATGCCACCCTGCCCCCACCCCGCCCTTGGGCCCCAATCGTTACCGCGCTGGCCCTGGCCTGGCTGGCGGCCACGGCTTGGGGGACGGTGGTGCAGACCCAATTCAATTTGCAGGCCTTGGCTGGCCTGGGCGTGGAAGTCCCACCCGGCGTGCGTGTCCTGACCACGCTGCAAGACCTGGCTGGCTTCGCCCCACTGTACGCAGGCATCGTGGCCGCAGCCTGGCTGCCGGCACTGGCCCTGGCAGCTTGGCTCGCCCGGCGCTGGCCTGCGGCGCGCGTGCCCCTGTTCGCGGTTGCTGGCGGCGTGGGCGTCATGGCGGCAGTGCGTTGCATCGACGCGCTGGCCCCGATGCCGGTGTTCATCGACGCCACCCGGCACACTGTTGGACTGTTGTCGATGGTGGCCGGCAGCGTGGCGGCGGCGGGCTGGTACGCCTATCGCACGCGACAGCGCAGCATTGGCTGATGAACTGCGACTTTGCACCGCCGCTGGTGGTGGTGTTCAACCTCGGTTCGGGACATGGCCAAGCAGAACATGTGCGCCGTGTGCTCCAGCAAGGCTGCGCTGCCGCAGGCCGCCGCTTGGAACTGCTGGAAGTGCCCGACCCGCGCAAGCTGCAAGCCGTCGCCCACCAAGCGGTTTCTCTGGCCCAGACCTGCGCCGGCGTGGTAGTGGCCGCGGGCGGGGACGGCACCATCAATACCGTGGCGCACGCCGCGCTGGGCAGCGGCTGCACATTTGGCGTATTGCCGCAAGGCACTTTCAACTACTTCGGCCGCGCCCACGGCATTCCTGAAGATACCGCCGAGGCCTTGAAGGTGCTGCTGTCCGGCCACCGCCAGCCCGTCCAGGTGGGCTGGGTCAATGGGCGCGTGTTCCTGGTCAACGCCAGCCTGGGCCTGTACCCGAAGTTGCTGGAAGACCGCGAGGCCTGGAAACGTCAGTTCGGCCGCAGCCGACTGGTGGCCCTGGGCGCCGGCTTGGCGACCCTGCTGCGCGGCCACCGCAGCCTGCGCCTGCGCGTTGAAGCCCAGGGCCAGGAACGCGAGTTGCGCACGCCCACGATTTTCGTCGGCATCAACGCGCTGCAGCTGCAGCAGCTGGGCTTCCCTGAAGCCCAGGCCGTGCACGACGGCCAGCTGGCCGCCATTGCGCTGCGCCCGGTGGGCCGGCTCACGCTGCTGGGCCTGCTGCTGCGCGGCGCCTTGGGCCGGCTGGCCGAAGCTGAAGACGTGGTGCATCTGGCCACGCCCCGCCTGACCGTGAGGCCGGGCCGCCGCCTGGGTTTGTTTCCCAACCGCCGCATGAAAGTGGCGACTGACGGCGAAGTGCACTGGATGAACTGGCCCATCACCTTTCAGGTTGCCGAAGACTCACTGAATTTGCTGAAGCCAGCCAGCCAACCGGGCACAGCCGGAACAGCGCCGTGAGACCAACGCATTGACGCTTTTGCGGCAGGTTCCGACCCGCTCTTCGGCACCGAACGCCCGGACGTCGCTGAAGCCCTGGTGCGCCTGGCACAGGCGCTGCTGCCGGATCGGCTGCTGCTCTCATGCGACATCACGCAGCGCGCCACGACAGCGCGATTCACAGCCGCACGCGTCTTCGTGCGGCGCTTGCAGGTGTCGCACCTGATGGCGTTGCCAGGCAACCACCACATCCCACTGTGGCACTTGCCACAGCGCCTGCTGCGGCTCTACGCGCGCTACAGCGTGGCTTTCGGCTCGACCCTGGAGCCTGGATTCGAGAACGAAGAGCTGCTGCATCTACTGTGAACACCCTATGCTGGTGGCAACACCAGGAGGAGCAAATCAGCCCTTCCCAGGTGCAATGCGTGGCCGAACGTCTGCGAAATGCCCGACCGGCCCAGCGCCGCATGGTGATGGTGCATCAGCCCGTGGCTGCCGCCCCGGCCGTAGAAGAACCCGACCGTCTGCACAGACACGCCTTGGCGGTGCAACAGTGGGGGGGAGCGGGCGTGGACCCGGTCGTCGGCGGCGACATCCATTGCCCTATGTGCTGCCTTTGCCTGCCCACTGCTGGGCCGTGCAGGCGGGCACCGCTGTCAGCCGTCGCGTAAGGCTAGGGGCCAGCAATTCGGTCAACCTGATCCGCATCAGCGCACAGGCCGAAGAACGCGCGACGGTCGAACGCTGGGACCACGACGCAGCGCAAGACGCTTTCGCGCCCGTCGCACTGCACCGCTTGCGGCGCGGCTGATGAACGCCGCCAACCTGGGCTATACCGGCTTCAGGCCAGCACAACCCGCATCCAGTCCGGCAAGGGCACCGACTTCTGCGCCTGGAAGTCGGTCCACACCGTCTTCGCACCACCTTCGGCATAGACCAGGCCGGGCCTGTCCGCCCGCTCCAGCGTGGTGTAGGTGTCGAAGCTGCTGCGCCCGGGCGCGGCCACGAACAGGCGCGCCTGCACGTCGCCCGGAAATTCAAGCTGGCGCACGAAGTTGCAAAAAGCATTCACGATCACCGGCCCGACGCCTTGGGGGTTGGGCGAAACGCCCAGGCTGAAAAGCCAGTCCAGCCGCACCACTTCCAGGTATCTGAAGTAGACGGTGTTGTTGACATGGCCCATGGCGTCCATGTCGCCCCAGCGGATGGGCAGCCGCATCTCGTAGACCAGCTTCTTGTCGGCAGGCAGTTCGAAGCGCATCGGCCCTTGACTCTGTAGATCTATCTGTCTGTCTATCTATCTATTCCACGCCCAGTTCACGCGCCATACGCTGCACCAGGGCCTTCAGCTCAGCCAGTTCGCCAGCCATGCGCGCTTGTTCGGCCTTCAGCGCGGCCAGCTCAGCACTGCTGACGCTGCCACCACCGTCGCCGGCGCTGGTCTCGCGGTACGGGGCGCCCAGGCTGTCCAGCGGCACCGCGCCGCACAGCAGTTGCGCCCAGCGGGCTTCGCGTGCGCCTGGCGCGCGGTTCAGGCGCACCACGCGTGGCGGGTCCTTGGCGGCCAGTTCATCGAGAAAGCCTTCAACGGCCGAGATGTCGGCAAAACGGTGCAGGCGTTCGCAGTTCTGGCGCAGTTCAGCTGAAGTTTGCGGGCCGCGCAGCATCAGCACCGCCAGCAGCGCCACCGACTGGCCGGGCAGCCGCAACGCCGAGGCCAGGTTCTGTTCGTACTTGACAACCCGGCTGCTCGAGCCTTCATAGGCCAGGCTCAGCGACTTCAGCCCGTCCACTGCGGTCTGCACCTCGGCTTCAGTGGCCTCGATCACGGGCCAGCGCGCCGTCTTCTGGTTGCAGCCGGCCACCAGGGCGTTCAGCGACAGCGGGTAGGTGTCCGG
>JBBQAW010000399.1:0-3605 GCA_038316815.1 Burkholderiales bacterium | reverse complement strand
ACGCAGCTTCGTCAACTTCAACGGGCTTGAGCCCGGCACCGGCAAGTACGTCTACAGCCTGGGCTCGCTGGAAGATTTCACAACGCGGCAGTCCGCTGGCGAATCGCAGTGGGCCGTCCAGGCCACCCTGCGCTACGAGTTCTGACCAGGTTCAATCGCTTCGTCATCTCGGCGCGCATGCACAAGGGGCCTTCGGGCCCCTTTTCTCATGGCCGCGGCCGCATATCCTTCTCGCCATGAATTCAGCCAACCCCGCCGCGCTGGTGCAGGCCGGCTTCGAAGCCCAGAACCAGGGCGACCTGGCGCGTGCCGAGGCTGCCTATCGTCGGGCACTGGCCCTGCAACCCGAACACCCGGCAGCGCTGCAGCTGCTGGGCAGCCTGTTGCGGCGCCAGGGCGACATGGCGCAGGCCGAAGCGCTGTTGCGCCGGTCGCTGGCGGCCCAGAACAAGCAGCCCCATGTCTGGAACAACCTGGGCAACCTGTTGCATGCGGTGGGCCGCAGCCAGGACGCCTTGCCCTGCTTCGACAACGCACTGGCCCAGGCTGCGCCGGCCACGTTTGCCGAGGCGCACTACAACCGTGCCCGCGTGCTGCACAGCCTGTCGCGGCTGGCCGAAGCCGCTGTCAGCTTGAACCAGGCTCTGACACTGACACCCCAACCCACGGCGGCGATGCTGCAACTGCAGGCGCAGATGCAGGGCGACAGCGGCCTGGTTGAGACAGCGCTCGCCACGCTGGACAAGGCATTGCGTCTGGCGCCAGACAAGGCTTCGCTGCTGCACAACCGCGCCGTCATGCTGCAGCGGGCGCACCGCCATGCCGAATCCCTGGCCACGCACGAACGTGCTGCTGCGCTGGGTCTCGATTCAGCCGATTCGCACTACAACCACGGCAACACGCTGCAAAGCCTGGGCCGGCACGACGAAGCGCAAGCCGCTTACCGCCGTGCGCTGGCCCATGCGCCCGCCCACGCGCTGACCCTGTTCGACCTGGCGCGGCTGCGCTGGCGGCTGGGCCAGGCCGACTTCGACAGCGAACTGCACCAGGCCATCGCGCTGGACCCGGGTTCAGCCGTGCTGCCCGGGCTGCACGCCCACCTGCTGTGGCGCGCCGAACGCTATGCCGACGCCGCCGCTGCTTACCGCCTGGCGCTGCAAAACGCGCCGCAGGCCGCCAGCCTGCTGGACGGCCTGGGCCGCTGCCTGGTGCGCCTGGGCGATACCGCTGGCGGGCTGCAGGCACACCACCAGGCCGTGGCCGCGGCGCCGCAAGACGTGGAGATTCGCACCAACCTGGTGTCAAGCCTGCTGGTGGCCGGTCTGCCCCAGAACGCACTGGCCGAGGCTGAAGTTGCCTGCACCCTGGCGCCTGCACATCAGCATGCCCAGGCCCTGCGCGCACTGGCCCTGCGCTTGCTGGGCCGCACGATTGAAGCCGATGCGCTGTGCGACGCCAAGCGTTTCGTCGGCGTGTTCGACCTGCCCCCACCACCGGGGTTTGCCGACATGGGCAGCTTTAATGCCGCGCTGGCGCAGGAACTGCAAGCGCTGCATGGCGACCGCCAGGCACCGATCGACCAGACCTTGCGCGGCGGCACGCAGACCCTGGGCCAGATCTTCGAACAGGGCCACCCGCTGGTGAATGCGTTGAAAGCCCGCATTGTTGAAGCCGTCAACACCTTTGTGGTCAGCCTGCCGCAAGACGGTGCGCACCCGTTTCTGGGCCGGCGCGCGGGCAGCTGGCGGTTTACCGATTCCTGGTCCTCACGCTTGTCGGCCCAAGGCTTTCACACCGACCATGTGCACCCGCACGGCTGGGTCAGTTCGGCCTACTACGTGGCCGTGCCTGACGGTGTGGCCGAACATCCACAGCACGAGGGCTGGCTGCAGTTCGGCCGGCCCGACCTGCCGCTGCCGGGCCTGGACCGCGACAGTCTGGTGCAGCGCCGGGTGTCGCCCAGGCCGGGGCGCCTGGTGCTGTTCCCGTCGATGCTGTGGCATGGCACGGTGCCGTTCTGCGCTGCGGCTGAACGGCTGACTTTGGCTTTCGACATCGTGCCTGCCTGAAGCAAGCAGGCGGCGATACACGCCGCCTCAAACACGCGCGCGCTGCCTCAAACCCTTTCGCGCACCCAGCCTGCGACACTGGCCAGCGCTGCGGGCAGGCCGCTGGCGTCCGTGCCGCCTGCCATCGCCAGGTCGGGCTTGCCGCCACCCTTGCCACCCACCTGCTGGGCGACGAAGTTGACCAGGTCGCCAGCCTTGATGCGGCTGGTACTGTCGGCCGTCACGCCTGCGGCCAGCTGCACCTTGCCACCGTCCACGGCGGCCAGCACGATGGCGGCGGTCTTGAGCTTGTCCTTGAGCTTGTCCATGGTCTCGCGCAGCGACCTGGCGTCACCGCCTTGCAGCACGGCGGCCAGTACCTTGAGTCCGCCGACATCGACGGCCTGGGCCAGCAATTCGTCGCCTTGCGACGAGGCCAGCTTGCTCTTCAGCGCGGTCACTTCCTTTTCCAGCGCCCGCACCTGGTCGAGCACCGCAGCCACCCGCCCCGGTACCTCGGCTGGTGTGGCCTTCAGCGTGCTGGCCAGAGTGTTGACCGTGCCTTCCAGCTGCTGAAGATAGGCCAGCGCATTGCCGCCGGTCACCGCTTCGACACGGCGAATGCCTGCGGCCACGCCGCCTTCGGCCACGATCTTGAACACACCGATGTCGCCCGTACGCTGCACATGCGTGCCACCGCAGAGTTCGCGGCTGCTGCCGATGTCCAGCACACGCACCTCGTCGCCGTACTTCTCGCCGAACAACATCATCGCGCCCAGCTTCTGCGCTTCGTCGATGGGCAGCACCTGGGCCGTGGTGGCGGCGTTGGTCAGGATCTCGGCATTGACGATGGCTTCGATCTGCGCAATTTGAGCGTCCGTCACCGGTGCGTTGTGCAAGAAGTCGAAGCGCGTGCGCTCGGCGTTCACGAGCGAACCCTTCTGCTGCACATGCGTGCCCAACACCTCGCGCAGCGCCTTGTGCATGAGGTGGGTGACGCTGTGGTTGCGCACCGTGCGGGCGCGGTGTTCAGCATCGACACGCGCCGTGAACACGTCACCCACGGCCACCGTGCCCTCGACCACGCGGCCCTGGTGGCCATGCACCGCTGCTTGCACCTTGATGGTGTCTTCCACCACCACGCGCGCCTGCGTATTGCGAAGCTCCCCGTTATCGCCCACCTGGCCGCCGCTTTCGGCATAGAAGGGCGTGTGGTCGAGCACGATGACGACATCGTCGCCGGCGTTGGCCGTTGCCACCAGCGTTCCTTCAATGTAGATGGCCGTGACCTGGCTGGTTTCGCACACCAGGTGTTCGTAGCCGTAGAAGGCCGTGGCCACGCCTTCGTATTGCAGACCCGCCGCGACCTTGAACTTGGCCGACGCCCGGGCCTGTTCACGCTGGCGGGTCATGGCGGCGTTGAAGGCCACGCCGTCGACCGAGACGTCGCGTTCACGGCACACGTCGGCAGTCAGGTCGAGCGGAAAGCCGAAGGTGTCGTGCAGCTTGAAGGCCGTGTCGCCATTGAACACCATGCTGCCCGACTGGGTCATCGCG
>JBBQAW010000398.1:0-3611 GCA_038316815.1 Burkholderiales bacterium | reverse complement strand
AACCAGCCACTTCGCCCCAACCACCCGCCCCATTCACAGATTCAGGAGCCCACCATGGCAGACCCGATGCGCATTCGCGCCCAAGCCGCCGGCGACAAGACCACCGTCCGCGTTCTCATGAGCCACGAAATGGAAACCGGCCTGCGCAAAGACGCCGCCGGCAAGACCATTCCAGCCTGGTTCATCCAGGAAGTCAGCGCTTCGCTGAATGGCAAGCCCGTGCTCACCGCCGAGTGGGGCCCGGCCGTTTCGAAGAACCCGTTCATGCAGTTTGTCGTCAAGGGTGCGAAGGTTGGCGACAAGATCACGGTGAACTGGAAAGACAACAAAGGCGAGACCCGAACTGACGAAGCGACGGTGTCCTGAGCTTTCGCCCGCCCCGGTTTTTTCTGGAGACAAGATGAAAAACAAGATCTTGGGTGCGCTGGCACTCAGCCTGGCAGCAGTCTTGGCAGCCGGGGCAGCCATGCCGCTGCTGGCGCAGGAAAAGTCGACCGCCGACGGCATTGCCGAATACCGCAAGATGCTGGAAGACGGCAACCCGGCCGACTTGTTCGAAGCCAAGGGCGAAGAGCTCTGGAAGACAAAGCGCGGGCCCAGGAACGCCACCTTGCAGCAATGCGACCTAGGCAAGGGCCCGGGCGTGGTGAAAGGCGCGTTTGTCGAACTGCCGCGTTTTTTCACTGATACCCAGCGCGTGCAAGACCTGGAATCGCGCCTGGTCACCTGCATGGCCACGCTGCAGGGCTTCGATGAGGCCGCGATCGCCAAGACTGCTTTCGGCCGCGGCGAAATGGCCAATGTCACGGCCCTGGCCACTTGGGTATCGGCCTCGTCTAAGGGCATGAAGTTCAACCTGCCGCAAAGCCACGCCGAAGAGCGCCGCTTCTACGAACTGGGCAAGCGTGCGTTCTTCTTCCGCGGCGGCACGCACGACTTTTCCTGCGCCGCCTGTCATTCGCAAGAGAACATCCGCATCCGCCTGCAAGACCTGCCCAACCTGACCAAGAACCCTGGCGACGGCGTTGGTTTCGCCGCCTGGCCGGCCTACCGGGTCAGCAATGGCCAGATGTGGTCGATGCAGCTGCGCCTGAACGACTGCTACCGTCAGCAGCGTTTCCCGTACCCCGGCTTCGCCTCGGACGTCACCATCGCCCTGGGCAGCTACATGGGCGTGAATGCCAAGGGTGCGGTCTCGGCCGTGCCCACCATCAAGCGCTGAAGAGGGCATACCGACCATGAGAATCACCCGCACCCGCACCCGCACCCGCGTTGGCATAGCGCTGACTGCCGCAGCGGCTGTCGTTCTTCTGACGGCCTGCGCCTCGGCGCCGACGTCGGCCGAACTGGACGCACAGTTTTCCGCGATCATGAAAGCATCGTTCCGCGACCAAGGCATTGCCAAGACCGACCGCATCGATCAGGACCTGGGCCAGCAGGCCTGTTCGTCCGAAAAGGAGCCAGACGAAGCCTTGGCCGCACGTGTCGCGTCCGAAGCCCTGGCCAGCATCCGCTGGCCTGCCGGCGGCCAATATTTCGGCAGCTGGCAGGCTGGCGAGCGCGTGGCCCAGAGCGGGCGAGGCATGACCTGGACCGACGCCGGCACCGACCCGAAGGACAACGGCGGCAACTGCTACAACTGCCACCAGATCGACAAGAAGGAAATCAGCTACGGCACCATCGGCCCCAGCCTGTGGAACTACGGCAAGATCCGCGGCATTGCCGACGTCACTTCCGATACAGCGGCGCCCATCGTGCAGTACACCTGGGGCAAGCTCTGGAACGGCAAGGCCTACAACGCTTGTTCCAACATGCCCCGTTTCGGCCATGCCAAGCTGCTGAACGAACAGCAGATTCGTGACCTGATGTCTCTGCTGCTCGACCCCCGTTCGCCGGTGAACCAGTAAGGCCAGACCAGGCCCGGGTTTTTGGGCCAGCGCCAAGCCCCAGGCCCGCCGCTGGCGGGCTTTTTGGGCCCTGCAATATCACTGATTGCTGAACTATGAATCTTTCAAAGCGCGATTTCCTCCAAGTGCTGGCCGCGGCTTCAGCCGCTGGCATGGCGCTGGGGCGGCATGCCGATGCCGACGCCGCCACCGCCCAGGCGGGCCTGTACGACATCGCGCCATTCGGCAATGTGTCGCTGCTGCACATGACCGACTGCCATGCGCAGTTGAAGCCCATCTACTTCCGCGAACCCAGCGTCAACCTGGGGTTGGGCAGCATGCGCGGGCAGGCACCGCACCTGGTGGGTGAACACCTGCTGAAGCTGGCCGGTGTGCGCCCGGGCACGGCGCAGGCCCACGCGTACACCTATCTGGACTTCGAGCGCGCGGCCCGCCGTTATGGCCGCGTGGGCGGCTTCGCCCACCTGGCCACCCTGGTCAAGATGATGAAGGCCAGCCGCCCCGGTGCCCTGCTGCTGGATGGCGGCGACACCTGGCAAGGCAGTGCCACGGCGCTGTGGACCGACGGCCAGGACATGGTCGATGCCTGCAAGGCGCTGGGCGTGGACGTGATGACGGGCCACTGGGAATTCACGCTGGGCATGGAACGCGTGAAGGAAATCATCGACAAGGACTTCAAGGGGAAGATCGATTTCGTCGCCCAGAACGTCAAGACCAACGACTTCGGCGACCCGGTGTTTGCGCCCTATACGCTGCGCCAGATCAACGGCGTCAGCGTGGCCATCATCGGCCAGGCCTTCCCGTACACGCCCATCGCCAACCCGCGCTACATGGTGGCCGACTGGAGCTTCGGCATCCAGGACGAGAACATGCAGAAGATGGTGGACGAAGTGCGCGCCAACGGCGCGCAACTGGTGGTGGTGCTGTCGCACAACGGCATGGACGTGGACCTGAAAATGGCCAGCCGCGTGCGCGGCATCGACGCCATCTTCGGCGGCCACACCCACGACGGCGTGCCGGTGGCCATTCCCGTCACCAACGCCGGCGGCAAGACCCTGGTGACGAACGCCGGCAGCAATGGCAAGTTTCTGGGCGTGATGGACTTCCAGGTCAAGGACGGCAAGGTCCAGGACTTCCGCTACCGCTTGCTGCCGGTTTTTGCCAACCAGCTCAAGCCCGACGCCGACATGGCCGCGCTGATCACGAAAGTGCGTGCGCCGTATGAATCCAAACTGGCTGAAAAGCTGGCCGTGACCGACGGCCTGCTTTACCGACGCGGCAACTTCAACGGCAGCTGGGACCAGCTGATCTGCGATGCATTGATGGACGTGCAGGGCGCCGACATCGCTTTGTCGCCCGGCTTCCGCTGGGGCACCACGCTGCTGCCCGGCGACGCCATCACGCGTGAACTGCTGATGGACCAGGTCGCCACCACCTATTCCTTTGCCACCCTCACCGAGATGACAGGCGAGACCCTTAAAACCGTGCTCGAAGACGTGGCCGACAACCTTTTCAACCCCGACCCCTACTACCAGCAAGGCGGCGACATGGTGCGTGTCGGTGGCCTCGCCTACTCGATGACGCCGGGCGAGAAGATGGGTAGTCGCATCGACAACATGCAACTGAATGGAAAGCCTATCGAAGCCGCGAAGAAATACAAGGTGGCCGGGTGGGCGCCAGTGGCCGAAGAGGCCAGGAGCCTGC
>JBBQAW010000397.1:0-3617 GCA_038316815.1 Burkholderiales bacterium | reverse complement strand
CTTGGCCAGTTGCGGGCTGTCGCCCAAGGCCTGCTGCAAACTGGGCTTGACGACTTGGGGAATCTTGTCGTCGTCGCGGTGCAGCCAGGCTTTGGCAAGGTGCAGGTTGCGAAAGCGAGTGCCGTTGTCAGCGCCCTTGGCCTTGAGCGTCTCTATCTCGGCGCGCACCGCACGCTGAAGCTCAGTGGCGTACTTGGCCATGACCTCGTAGCGGTTGGCAATCACAGCTTCCAGCGTCTTGCCGTCGGCAACGGCCTTGACCGCACCCAGTGCCAGGCGGGGCGCAGTCTTGCGCACCTTGGCCAGACCCAGAATTTCGAAGCTTCGGATGTACAGCCAGCCGATGTCGAATTCGAAAGGCTTGACCGATAGTTTTGCCGACGTGGGGTACGTATGGTGGTTGTTGTGCAGTTCCTCGCCACCGATCAGGATGCCCCAGGGCGACAGATTCGTCGAAGCATCTTGCGCCTCGAAGTTGCGGTAGCCCCACCAGTGGCCCAGACCGTTGATGATGCCGGCCGCAGTGATCGGAATCCACGCCATCTGCAGGGCCCACACCGCCGAGCCGGCAGCGCCGAACAACAGCAGGTTGACGACCAGCATCAAGCCCACGCCTTGCCAGCTGTAGCGGGTGTAGACATTGCGCTCGACCCAGTCGTCGGGCGTGTTGTGCCCGTACTTGGCCATGGTCTCATCCACCTTGGACTCAGCACGGTAAAGCTCTGCGCCTGTCAGCAGCACCGTCTTGATGCCGCGCGTTTGCGGGCTGTGCGGGTCTTCGGCCGTCTCGCACTTGGCGTGGTGCTTGCGGTGGATGGCCACCCATTCCTTGGTCACCATGCCTGTGGTCAGCCACAGCCAGAAACGGAAGAAGTGCGCAATGACCGGGTGCAATTCAAGCGCCCGGTGCGCCTGCGACCGGTGAAGGTAGATGGTGACCGCGGCAATCGTGATGTGCGTCAAGCCCAGAGCGACGAGCGCAGTCTGCCACCAAGGCAACTGCAGCACGCCGTACGCAAGCCATTGCACCAGCGCGTCGTGCGCCATCCACAGCGAATCCATTCAGCGTCCTTGGTTCAAATACCTAGCCACAGATTGTAGGGGGCCTGCGCCAACGCCGGCTTACGCGTTGCCCACAGGCTTTGATATCTTGTTGATTCGGGACAAACCCCCCCCTACTTGCCTTATTTGAGGCCAAACTCCGGCAAAACAAGGTCTGGACGCCTGACCTGGAAGCCTGGACTACAAAGGGGCCTTAGCGTTTCTCCCAAACCGCGGCGAAGAAACCATCGGTTTGGTGACGGTGCGGCCACAGGCGCAGGTAGGGGCCCGCAACCAGGTTTTCGGGTGCGACGACGCGTGCGGCTTCCAGGACCTGCACGACGGGCAACAGCCTGAAATCGGTATCGCGTTCAGCTGTGAAGGTGTCGGCGACGAACTCGTTTTCGGCTGCCAGCAAGCTGCAGGTGGCGTAGACCAGCCGTCCGCCAGGCTTCAGAAGGCGCGCCGCGCCAGCCAGGATGGCAGCCTGCTTGGCTTGCAGTTCGGCGACCGACTTCGGGCTTTGCCGCCACTTCAGGTCGGGGTTGCGGCGCAGCGTGCCCAGCCCGGAGCACGGGGCGTCGATCAACACACGGTCAATCTTGCCAGCCAGCCGCTTGATGCGGTCGTCGCGTTCGTGCGCAATCTGTGCCGGGTGCACATTGCTCAGGCCGCTGCGCGCCAGCCGCGGCTTGAGCGCGTCCAGCCGGTGGCCGGAGACGTCGAAGGCATACAACCGCCCGGTGTTGCGCATCGCCGCGCCCAGGGCCAGGGTCTTGCCGCCGGCGCCGGCGCAGAAGTCGACCACCATCTCGCCGCGCTTGGGGTCGGTCAGCAAGGCCAGCAGCTGGCTGCCTTCGTCCTGCACCTCGATCGACCCGCCGGTGAACAGCGCCAGCTTGTTCACTGCCGGCTTGCCCTGCACGCGCAGGCCCCAGGGGGAAAGCGGGGTCGGCACGGACGGGATACCGGCCTCAGTCAATGCCGCTTGAACGTCTTCGCGCTTGGCCTTGATGAGGTTGACGCGCAGGTCCAGCGGCGCGGGTTCGGATAGCGCCTGCACCAGCGGCCAAAAGTCGTCACCCAGTTGCTGCTGCAGCGAACCGGCCAGCCAGTCGGGCAGGTTATGGCGCAGCTTTTCGGGCAGGCTGGCACGGTCGATGCTGGCGATGTCGGTCAGCCATTGCTGTTCGTGCGTTGCCAGCGCACTGCGCAAGAAGACTTCGCCGCCCTGCCAGGCCAGCAGGGCCAGACGGCGTTCAAGCGGCCCGCTGCCACTTTGGGCCAGATGTTGCAGCAGCAGCCGCTGGCGCAGCACGGTGTAGGTGGTCTCGGCCAGGGTGTGGCGTTCGCGCGCGCCCAGGCCGCGGTGTTGGCGGAAGAAGGCGGAAACAATGCCGTCGGCGGGTTGATCGAGCTTCAACACGGCGCGCAGCAACTCGGCATTCAGCTCGAGCAAAGCGTTGGGATGCATCGCGCCGATTATCCTGCCCAGCCATGGACACCGACCTCAGCCCCCTGCCCGCCACGCCCACCGGCCGCTATCGCCACTACAAGGGAGGCGAATACGAGGTGCTGGGTGCCGTGCGCCACAGCGAGACGCTGGAAGCGCTGGTGCTGTACCGCGCGCTCTATGGCGAACAGGGCCTGTGGGTGCGCCCGCATGCGATGTTCTTCGAGGCCGTCACGATCGACGGCCGAATGCAGCCGCGCTTCGTTCGCCTTGAAAGCTAGATCAGCACCTGCGAAGCCCCGTCAGTTTGCCGCACGAGGCCGCCTTCCACCTTGAGGCGGCCCTCGACGAACCAGCGCACGGCCAGCGGGTAGATGCTGTGCTCGGTTGCCAGCACGCGCGCGGCCAGGCTGTCTTCGTCGTCACCGGGGCGCACGGGCACCACGCTTTGCATCACGATCGGCCCGTGGTCGAGTTCGGGCGTCACGAAGTGCACGGTGGCGCCCGCAGCTTTGCAGCCCGCTTGCAGTGCGCGCCGGTGGGTGTGCAAACCAGGAAAGGCCGGCAGCAGCGAAGGGTGGATATTGAGCATTCGGCCCTCATAACGCCGCACAAAAGCTTCACCCAGGATGCGCATGAAGCCGGCCAGCACCAGCAGGTCGGGCTCGAACGCGTCGATGGCCGCAGCCAAGGCGTCATCGAAGGCTTCGCGGCTGGCATGGGCGCGGTGGTCGACCAGTGCAGTGGCAATGCCATGCTGCGCCGCATATGCCAGCGCCCCGGCGCCAGGCCGGTTGCAGACGACGGCCACCAGCGCGGCTGCCCAGCCTTGCTGCACGCAGGCCGCATGGATGGCCTGCATGTTGCTGCCGCGACCTGAGACAAGCGTGACGATGCGTTTCATGGTGGGCGCGCAGTTTAGGCCAGCGATGACCCGAAGCCATGCTGACAGAATCACGCCTTCCCCAAGCCACCCTGCCCTGCCCCATGCGAGCACGCGTTCTTTCCGGCATGCGCCCTACCGGCGCCCTGCACCTCGGCCATTACCACGGCGCCCTGAAGAACTGGGTGCGCCTGCAGCAGGACTACGACTGCTACTTCTTCGTCGCCGACTGGCACGCCC
>JBBQAW010000396.1:0-3628 GCA_038316815.1 Burkholderiales bacterium | reverse complement strand
GCGGTGCGGTCGGCAGTGTTTGCGCCGGTGCGCTCGCGCTCGGCGCGCAGCAACACGCGGGTGGTCTCCGAGAACAGTTGCCGATGGCCGATCAAGCGGTTCAGGTCGATCAGCAGGCGCATCGCATTCGATGCATGCCAGGGCGCAAATTACGCGTCCGCCAGACCGCTGCGGTCGATTCGCAGCCGACGCTCCCCAAGCCCGACAGGCTCCTAGACATGCACCACGGCTTCGCCGACACACTGCGAGGAGCAGGCGGACTGGACACACGCAAGGCGCAGCGCTGACGCGGGATTGAGCCCAGTCCTGCAGGGCTTCCTGCCGTCAGATGGCGTCGTTTAGCGTGGCATGGCGCCGCGCTTGCCACGCTGCCAGAAGCGACTCATCAACGGCTTGACGCTGGTGCCGTGCATCAAAATCGACAGCGTCACCACGATCAACGTCAGTTGGGTCAGTTGCAGGGCCAGGGCCTCCGGCAGCCCATGCTGGATGGCGTACATCAGGTAGTAGAGCGAACCGATGCCGCGGACACCGAACCAGCCGGTCATGCCATGCAAGCGCCTGGAGCTGGGCATGCCGAGCAGCCCGATCCACACGCCGATCGGCCGCGCCACGCCAAACAAGAACAACGCCAGGCCCACCGCGGGCCAGCTCCACGAGTTGACGAACAAAGTGCCGCCGAGCAGCAGCACCAGCATCAGTTCGGACAGGCGCTCCAGATGTTCCTTGAACACCAATGAGCCGTGGCTCACCGTGGGTGTCACCTCGGGATCGGGGCTGGTCGACTCGGCGCGCTTGATTTCCCGATCCGAGCGCGGGTCGGGCGACTCTTTGGGCAGGTTGGCGAGCTTCAACTCTGTTTGGCGCAATGCCACCGCAGCAAAGAACACCGCCAGGAAACCCCAGGCATGCGCCAGCGAGCTCAGGCCGTACACCATGGCGATCAGTCCCAGCCCGAGAAAGTCATCCAGTAGTTGGTGCTTTCGCGCCTGGCCGCGCAGCCACCAACCCAGGCGGGCCAGCGAAAACCCGGCCAACACACCGATGGCCACGCCGGCCAGTGTGGCCCAGAGCAGGTCAATGGCGAACCATCGCAGGCCGAAATCACCGATCTCGTGCAGGCCCAGCAGGCCCAGTCCCAACATCACGAACGGGAAAGCGGTGCCGTCGTTCATGCCGGCTTCGCAGGTCAGGGTGAAACGCAACTCGTCCTTGTCGCCGGCATGGCGCACCTGCACGTCGGTGGCCAGCACCGGATCGGTCGGGGCGACGATGGCACCCAGCAACACGGCTGCCCCCAACGGCAGGCCGAGCACGAGCTGCGCAAATGCCGCGACCATCGCGACCGTGGCCGCCATCGAGACCGTGGCCAGCCTGATCGGTGTGCGCCAGCGCACTAGGCTGAAAGGCACCGGCATCTTGATGCCCGCGCCAAACAATGAAATCAATACCGCCACTTCGGTGAGGACTTCCAGCAGCGCCGACTCGCGCATCGGGTTGAAGCGGAACAGGTCGAGCACCGTGGGCCCCAGCAACACTCCCACGCCCAGGTAGATGATGGCCGAGGTGACAGGCAGGCGCTTGAGCACGGTAGACGACATGCCCATGACCAGCAGCAAGCCACCAATCAGGACGAACCACTGTGCGTTTGACATAACTGAAGGCCGCAGCGGGCGTGACAAGAGTCATGGATCGTAGGAGGGCCCGCGATGGAGGTCTGTGCGACAGCGCACCCACTCGACTGCTGCGCGCGATGCACGACGCCGGGTGCCACCGCCAGCCGCTGGACGGTGGCTTCCGCGCATTCTGCAGGCATCGTTGTGGCGCGCGCTGGCTGTACAGCCGCATGGAGGACTGACATGGCGACCCGCACTGAACGCGATAGCCTGGGCCCGATCAAGGTCCCGGCGTAGCGCCTGTGGGGCGCGCAGACGCAGTGCTCGCTTCAGTTCTTTACGGTCTCGAGCGAACGGATGCCCAGCGAGTTGGTGTTGGTGCTGGTGCGCGAAGCGCTTGGTGCACCCCAACTACGACGTCAACGGTGGCCATAGCAGCAACGACGCGTTTCCGACGGCGATGCACGTCGCCGCCGCCATCACGCTTGAGCACCGGCTGCGCCAGCCGCGCGCCTTTACGCCTGGGCACGACGGGCGGCGTCTGCGCTGGCGGGTGCAATGCCGCCACCATGCCCGGCGGCGGCGCGCCTTCTGCGGTGAAGTCGGCCTTTTGCTGGGTCAGGGTCTTGGCCTTCGCTGGCCGTGGGTTTGCACGCTTGATCATCTTCTGTCCTTTGCTTATGCCAACACGCTGGTCGCGCTGATGATCGTGGTGGTCGTGAGCTCCATCGTCCGGCACGGCATCTCGGTGACTCGGCTGTTGGCGCACTTCCGCCGCTGCCGCAAGGGACGCAGTACGTAGGACAAGGGCTACCTGGCCTGCCGTCTTTGTCCGCTTCTCGCCGCCACGCTGCGGGTGCACCCTGAGGCACCGAGCAGACAAACGAGGCAGCACGATGGCACAGAGCGCAAACATCACTGGCAAGGTTGATTACCGTGAAGGCGACGGGGCCAACATCACCATCCGTCCCGGCCGGGTGGACATCGAGACGACGGCCCTTGACGTTACCCTGAGCTGGGTCGACGGGCAGACGCGTGGCAGTGCTGCGATGCCGATCGGCGACTTCAGAGCCTATGTCGCGAGCGGCGTGATCGTGCTGGACGTCGTCACCGAACGCACTTGAGGTCCGGCTTGCCAGACCGCCCGACTGGCGCCACTGGCCCCACTGGCACCGCTGGGGATGCTGGCGCGTGGCGAGGTCGGAAGCGAGCCAGCAGCGGGTGCAGCCGGCGCGCCTCTGTTCTGCCGCGCCAGGCGCCGAGAATAAGTCAGCGCAGGCGTCACGGCCTGCGTTGCCGATGCGTCTTGCTTTCCGGCAGTGATTAGTCAGCTCGAAGAGGTTCCGCATGTCCAGTTCGACACCGCCCCACCGCCATCTTTCGATGATCCGCGACTTTCATCTCGCGGACTTCGTGACCTTGGGCAACGCTGCCTGTGGCATGGCCGGCATCTTCCTGGCGATGGTGTACGTAACCAGCGGCGACTTGGCCGACTTCCTGTGGGCCGCTGCAATGGCGCCGCTGGCGTTCGCCTTCGACTGGCTCGACGGGCGCGTGGCCCGCTGGCGCCAGCAGCACTCCGCGCTGGGCCGCGAACTCGATTCGCTGGCGGACGTTATCTCGTTTGGCGTGGCCCCGGCGACACTGGCCTTTGCCGGCGGCCTGCGTGGCGGCTGGGACGTCGTGGTACTGATCTACTTCGTTGTCTGCGGCGTCAGCCGCCTCGCGCGCTACAACGTGACAGCTGAGAGCCTCTCTGCCGGTGCCGACAAGGTGGCCTACTTCGAAGGCACGCCAATTCCCACCAGTGTGGTGCTGACGGCCGTGCTTGCAGGCATCGCGTGGCAACGCGGCCTCACCCTGCCGTTGCCGGGCGGGGCCTGGGACCTCTTCGGATGGACACTGCATCCGTTGGCGCTGATGTTCGCGCTGTCGGGCAGCTTGATGATCAGCAAGACGCTGCGCATCCCCAAGCTCTGATCTGCTGCGTCGTGCACGCGCGGCTTGCGGTC
>JBBQAW010000395.1:0-3633 GCA_038316815.1 Burkholderiales bacterium | reverse complement strand
GTCGGCACCCTGGGCGAACAAGCCGACTTCGTAGCACACGCTGGTGCGCCCCTTGTGCGCCACCCGCAAGCCGGCTTCGATGCGCTGCGGAAAGGCCAGCGGCGCAAAGTAGTGGCACTGGGTCTCGACGACCAGGCCAATGACGCTGCCGTGGTGGATGTCCAGCGCGCCGGCTTCGATGAGGGTGCGGTTCACGGCGGTGTCGAAGTAGCTGTAATAGACGACGTTGTTGACGTGGCCATAAACGTCGTTGTCCAGCCAGCGGGTGTCGAGGCCAGTGAAGTGGGCGTAGTGCGAACGGGGCCGGGGTGCGGGGCGCGAACTCATGCGGCCGATTCTGCCGTGCGCTGCCCGGCGGATGGGCCAGTTGCCTGCCAGTCGGCCCAGCTGGCCAGAGCTTCGGCCAGGGTCTGGCGTTGCACGGCCACCGTGGTGCCCAGTTCGCGCCCGTAACCGCCGGCCATCGACACGGCCACCGGAATGCCGCGTTCGCGCAGCGCGCTAAAGACCCGGCGGTCGCGTTCGGCCAGGCCTTCACTGGTGATCTTCAGCCGCCCCAGGCGGTCGTTCTCATGCGGGTCGGCCCCGGCCAGATAGAAAGCCAGACCCGGGGGTGTGGCGGCTTGCCGGCGCCAGGCGCTGTTCAGTGCCTGGTCCAGTGCCTGCAGGTAGGGCGCGTCGGTGCAGCCGTCGGGCAATTCGACGTCCAGGTCGCTGGCTTCCTTGCGGAAGGGAAAGTTCTTCGCGCCATGCACCGAAAGCGTGAACACGGTCGGGTCGTCTTGAAAGATGGCGGCCGTGCCGTTACCCTGGTGCACGTCCAGATCGACGACGAACACGCGCAGCAGTTGCCGGTGGTGGCGATGCCATTCAGCCTGCATCAGCCTTGCGGCCACAGCCACGTCGTTGAACACGCAGTAGCCCGAGCCATTGTGCGCATAGGCGTGGTGCGTGCCCCCGGCCAGGTTGGCGGCCACGCCTTCGCCGGCCAGGGCCGTTCGCGCGGCCTGGATGGTGGCGCCAACCGAACGCCGCGAACGCTCGACCATGCGTTCAGACCAGGGGAAGCCGATTTCGCGCTGCTGCGCCACGCTGGTGGTGCCTTCAGTAACCGCCGTGATCCACGCCGGGTCGTGCGCCAGGGCCAGTTCACCGTCGCTGGCTGGCAGAGCTTCGGTCACGCGGATGCCAGGCAACGTGGCCTCCACGGCTTCGCGCAGCAGCCGGTACTTGCCCATCGGAAAACTGTGCCCCGGGGGCAGGGGCAGCACATAGGTGTCGGAATGGAAGGCGCGCACAGCCGGGATTCTAGGAAGCTCTCCCTACTATGTTGCAGCGCAGCAAAAAACGCTTGCATTGCACGGGTAGACCCCTATACTCCACTTCATGTTGCAGCGCAGCAAAGTATTTGAAGTCCCCCCAGTCGCGCCGCAGCCGGTTCCTTACCCACTGCCCTTAGGAGATTTCTCATGAACTTCACAGCTGACCAATTCATCGCCGCCCAGAAAGCCAGCATGGACACCCTGTTCGGCCTGACCCAGAAGGCTTTCGAGAGCGTCGAAAAGCTCGTCGAACTGAACATGCAAGTGGCCAAGACCACGCTTGGCGAAGCCTCGGAAACCATGCATGCCGCCATGTCGGTGAAAGACGCCCAAGAACTGATGGCCCTGCAATCCAGCCTGCTGCAGCCCGCTGCTGAAAAGGCCGCTGCCTACAGCCGCCATGTCTATGACATCGTGGCCGGCGCCGGCGCCGAGCTGACCAAGTCGGCAGAAGCGAACATGGCTGACAGCCAGAAGAAGGTGATGGCCATGGTCGACACCGCCGTCAAGAACGCCCCGGCCGGCAGCGAGAACGCTGTTGCCATGGTGAAGACTGCGGTTGCTGCTGCCAACAGCGCGTTCGAAAGCGTGCAAAAGGCCACCAAGCAAGCCACCGAAGTGGCCGAAGCCAACTTCAACGCCATGTCGAGCACCGCCGTCAAGGCCACGCAGCAAGCGGTCAAGGCTGGCAAGCGCGCTGCCTGAGCCCCAGGCCTGCGGGAAACCGCTGGCCTGCTTAGAAACCCCCGGCGCCGCCAGGCGCGCGGGGGTTTTTTCATGGCGATTGCTGCGCCTTTGACCAGGCCGCCTGCCAGGCTGAAATCCTTGCTTTCAACGCCGGCAGTTGTTGTTTGGCGGCCTCGCGCCCGGCCAGGATGGCACGCACTCGGGCCGTGAAGTCAGCGCCACCCACGTTGGCCAGCGCCGGGCGCAGCACGATGTCGGCGTCGCGCAACTCAACCTGGCTGATGCTGCGCCCCATGATGGCGAAGGTCTGCAGCAGCAACTGCATCATGTCGCCCGTGGCCTTGCCCTCGGGCACGGTGCCGATGTCGACGGCCAACACCAGTTCAGCGCCCATCTGGCGTGCGAAACGCACCGGCACAGGTGACACCAGGCCCCCGTCGACATATTCGCGGTTGCCAATGCGCACCGGCTGAAACACCGCCGGCACGGCGCTGGAAGCGCGCACGGCCATGCCGGTGTCTCCGCGCTGGAAGAGGATGGCCGCGCCGCTGTCCAGGTCGGTGGCAACGATGCCCAGCGGCAGCGCCAGGCGCTCGATCGGCAGGCCGCCGGTCTGGTCGCGCACCCAGCGCGCCAGCGCCTCGCCGCGGATCAGACCCCGGCCCGGAAAGGCCCAGTCAGTGATGGCCCCTTCGTCCATGGCCTGCGCCAGCGCGCCCATCTGCGCCCCCGACTTGCCCGAAGCGTAGAGCGCAGCCACCAGGCTGCCGGCCGACGTGCCCACCACCAGGTCGGGCCGGATACCGGCTTCTTCGAGCACCTGAATGACGCCGATGTGCGCAAAACCGCGCGCTGCGCCCCCGCCCAACGCCAGGCCCAGGCGCGGCACGCGGGGCGGCAATGTTTGTATCGCAGGCGGTGGTGGTGCGGGCGGCTGCACCACCGTCGGCAGGGGGACCGTACGAACCACTGTCGACGACACCGGCGCGGTCTGGCAGGCCGCCAGCAGCACGCACAGAACTACCGCCGAAGCCGCTCGGACTACAGAACCAATACGCATATGCAAACTACCAAAGAGTTCTTCCAAGGAATATCAGGGTTCCCTAGAGTCTGGCACCTTCGGCGCCTGCCGCCTGCCTGCCCTGCACTTCTCCGGCCGCTTCATGTACCGCTATACCGATTTTGACCACCAGTTCCTGCGCCAGCGCGCAGCGCAGTTCCGCGACCAGTTGCAGCGCCACTTGGCGGGTGAGTTGCCTGACGAAGACTTCCGCCCGCTGCGCTTGCAGAACGGCTGGTACGTGCAGCGCCATGCGCCGATGCTGCGCGTGGCCGTACCGTATGGCGAAGTCTCGGCTGCGCAACTGCGTGTTTTGGCCCAGATCGCCCGCGACTTCGACCTGCAGGACGCTGGCGAGGTGACACAACGCGGCGGTTTCGGCCACTTCACCACGCGCCAGAACATCCAGTTCAACTGGATTGCGCTGCACCGCGCGGCCGACGTCATGGACTTGCTGGCCAGCGTGAACATGCACGGCATCCAGACCAGCGGCAACTGCATCCGCAACATCACCAGCGACGCCCTGGCCGGCATCGCGCCCGACGAGCAGGTCGACCCGCGCCC
>JBBQAW010000394.1:0-3635 GCA_038316815.1 Burkholderiales bacterium | reverse complement strand
TGCCGTGCGGGGCGCCAGCACGGCCCGCCAGAACACCGTGGCGCTGGCCAGCAGGCTCAGCTGAATGAACCAGTAGACACCCGTGTCGGCAAGCGCCCACGCATACAGCGGCGGGGCGTGCCAGAGGTAGAGCGCCGCCGTGGCAGCCAACAAGGGCAGGCCGGTCGGGTTGGCCGGCGCGCGCTGCGCCGGCAGCGCCAGCGCCAGCAATGGGGCCACCACCGCGACAATCAGCACATGGTGCAGTACGCGCGCCGAAAACAGTGCTGTCGTGGCTGCGCACAAGGGCGACACGAAGGCCACTGCAAGCAGCGTAAGAGCTGCGGCAAAACTGCGGCGCGCAGCGGGCGTTGCGATGGGCATTCGCGCGTGCCAGAGCCAAACGGCGCCGCAGAAGGCGAGCAGCAACCACGGATCGAAATTCCACTGCGTCCACAGCGCCGCCGGACCCGGCGGCGGCCCGCAATATGCCGATATGGCGACCGGAATCGAAGTCTGCTCAGGGTCCACCGACAGCCAAGGGCAATATGCGTTCCCGCTCGAAGCCAGCCTCACGGCATTGAGGTCCTTCCAATGGAGGCCGAAGCCGGGGCCGGTACCGAAACGGTTTGCCACCTGCTCAATTGCCGCAAATTGGCGACGGGCCAATCGTCGAGATCGTGGCCCACATAGCGCTGAACCTGTTCACCAACTGCGTGAACGTGGCGTTCGCAGTGCCTGCGGACTTTCCCGCCGTGAGTCCTCGCCGGAGCCGCTTGACGGAAGTTTGCGGTTTCCAGTCGGCATTGACAAGCCCGGTTCGGGGCACATTCCGTTGACCATGCAGGCGCACGCCTTACAAGGCACGCCCAGCCTGGCGTTGATTGACAGGCAGGGTCGGGTGGGACTGAATACTTCGGGCGCATCGACGATATGGCGCCTGGTGCGCTGATCGGGCGGCTCAGTCCCGAATCTTTGGTGGGCGAGGTTTCAACTCGGGTCGTCTGCGCGAAGAGCCTACTATCGCTGGCTGCAACGACGAAGCTTGCGTGGTGAGCTGACGATGTCCATGACCGATTCAGCCCCAGGCGCTGCGCGGCACTGCGCCGCCTGGCCTTCGAAGACCTGGGGATTTTTGAGAGCGAGTTGCAGCATTGGGCTTTGCTGTCGAGTACCGCCAGGCCGGCGTCGGGGAGCGCGCGAGCCTTCAAGCATGGCGTGGCCTCAGGCAGGATCAGCAGCGGCTTGTGCGGTGGCTTCGACCTGGGCAGTACGGCAGCCCGGCTGCCCAAGTAAAGTTCGAAATTGCCGGGCGGCCATGACCCAGCTTCAGGCGAAGTTCAGGCCAAATCAAACACTGACCGCGTCAGCCTGCGTCACTCTGAGTCAACCAACGAGCCCGTTTTCCACCCGTTTTGCTGACATGTTTACTGACAAGGCGAGCCGTGCCAAGCGAAGAGCTCACGCAGCTTGACAACGACCTTGCCCGATCAGGCACCGACGCCGACGTAGCCGCTACTGGCCGAATTCCACCCACAGTGGGTAATGGTCCGACACCCGGTACTGCATCTGCGCGCGGGTCATGCCGACGTCGCGGTACAGGTGCTCGACAAAGTCGAAGCCCCCAGCGTTCAGCAACTGCATGTTGATGAGCTGCGCGCGACCCAAAGCGAACCAGGCGATCTGGTCGTAGTACTTGCCCAGGGTCGGCTCTCCAGGATCGGCAAAGATCGAGCGTCGCACCGTGTTCAGAGCAGCGGGCACAGTCAAGCCCGTCGAGGTGAAGGCCTGGTACAGCGGATCATCCTGACGGTCGATGTTGAAGTCGCCCAGGACCATCAGGTTGTGATGCCACCGATTCGCTGCTGGGCCCAGTCCGCCATCCAGCGGGCAATGGCGGTGAGCTCGGGGATCCGGTCGCCAGGCTTGTCGCCGTACAGCACGTGCAAGGTCACCAGGATCACCGTGGTGTCGGCAGCCTGAAAGCTCACGGCGTAGGGGGAGCGCGCAAACTGTTCGCGCAGCGCTCCAGGGGCGATTTCTGACAGCCACTCGGGTGGCACCACCAGTTCGCCGGCCAGTCCCGACAGCTCGACGCGTGACGCGTCAAAGAGAAAGGCCATGCGCTCGCCGCTGCCCTTGCCGCCGCGGTTGGTGTCGGTCATCAGAAAACGCCATGTCGGGCCCAGCGTCTTCATCAAGGTGCGCAGCGCCCGCAGGTCGCCGCCCACTTCCTGCAGCGCAACGATGTCGAAGCGCGATACGATCTCCGCCACCGCCCACAGACCCCGAAAGTCGCGCTTCGGGTTGTCAGTGGGCCCGGCCAGCCATTTCTCGGTCAGCGAGCCGAACTTCTTCAGGTTCCAGGTGCCCACCAGCAGGTTTCGTCCGAGCGGGCGCTTGCGCGGGATCGTCTCGTCGAGCGCGGCCCGCAGCCTGGCCATCTCCAGGGCGACTTTCCCGGTTGCCGATGGGTCGTCGAAGCGGGGCAGGGCGGTTGACATCGTCCGATGATTGGGCGGCCGAACGTCGGGGTCAAGCGCGGGGTGCGCTTGCGCTTGCGCTTGCGCGTGAGCTTGCGCGGAAGCGCGGCACCAGCGGGTCAGCGCGTCAGCGACCAGAGCGGTTGGTAGCAAGTCCGTGTGCGGACTGCACGGCCGACTCCGTTGTGCGCGTCGCCGGTTGCTGCCAGGCCGCCTGGCTTCAATGTCGGCTGGCGGCTACGCCGATCGCAAAGGAGTCTGACCGCCGTCGACCCATTGCGGCCTTACGCGCATCCTTCTTCAATGTGTGCAAGATGTAGGAAGCCGAAGTTCGAGGTAGATAACGGAAATCAACGCCGCAGCCGTTGCCGCCCTAAAGTGTCCAGATGACGAACAACCCAACCGAGAAGGCGCTCCTGGCCAGAGGCTTCTACAGCGAGTTGGAGTCTTGACGGCCAAACCAATTACTGCGACATTCCATGCAATCATGGACAATCACAGTCATGCCAGCAGCCCTGCAGCCAGTGAAGTGACTGAAGTGACTGACGAGGTGGCGCTCGCCGCCGCTGCCGCGATGTTCCGGGCGCTGGCCGACCCCGAGAGGCTGCGTCTTTTGGTTCGGCTTGCATCGGGTGAAGCCTGCGTCACCGACCTCGCGGACGAAAGCAAACTCACCACGGTGTCCGCCCGCCTGCAGACGCTGCACGCGGTGCGCCTGGTCAGCCGCCGCCGCGACGCGCGGCACATCTACTACGCTCTCGCCGATCAGCACGTGCTCGACCTGGTAAAGAACGCGATGGAGCACGCGGGCGAACACAGGGCTCCGGTCCCACGTGTCCGCCCGATTCCCGTAACGAAGAAGAAAGGAACCCTTCGATGAACTGCACACAAGAGCACCACGACCATCACGATCATGTTCACGGCGCCGGCTGCGGCCACGTCGCTGTCCGTCATGGTGATCACGTTGATTACCTGCACGACGGCCACATGCATCATCCACACGGTGACCACGTCGACGAACATCGCGTGGAAGTATCGGACGCGAATCCGAATCGCTGCACGCCTGCGCACCACTGCGCGGGGCACGATGCGGCTCACGTACACGGGCCTGGCTGCGGCCATCCCGCAGTGCCGCATGGCGACCATGTGGACTACTTGGTGGATGGCCACCTG
>JBBQAW010000393.1:0-3636 GCA_038316815.1 Burkholderiales bacterium | reverse complement strand
CGCCACCGACTTGCTCGCCCGCGCCATCCACGCTGCCCGCATGGGCCTGCCCACGCCTGCCCTGCCACCGATCCCGGCTGACTTGTCCACCCACAGTGCCGCTCTTTCAGCTGTCTGAGGGTGGCGGACTAAACGATTACTATGTTTCGGCAGCTCCGGCACGGGCCATTCCAATATTGGAAGGCAGAGATGCCAGCGGCGCGGTAAGCACGACATGCTCATTATCGGGCACTGCGAAGTGCATCATGTTCTATGACAGGACACTTAATATTACAATTTTAAATGAACCATTTGTATGGGGCTCGTGGAGTTCGAGTTCTGAAGTCGGTTCTGTGCAGCAGTCATCGGAAGCGCTCGGCTTTGGTGCAACGGGCCTGAGGGGATGGATTTTGCCAACCCGGCAACAATACGGTTCGCTGTGGAATCAGACTGGTGGGTCGCTGGGGACTTGGGAAGCATACGACTTCGGACAGCGACAGAGCTTAAAATACTGGTCCAGTGAGGGTGCATCTCAACTTGGTACATATTGGACGTTTGACCTGACACTGGGCAGCCCATTTTACATTCCGCGACATTCTGTTTTAAATTTGAACGCGATTGCCGTCCGACCGGGCGATGTGCTTGCTGTGCCCGAGCCCTCTTCCTTGATTCTGCTGACTTTGGGGGGTGGTGCCTTGGCTTGGTCGCAGCGACGACATCGGCGTAATCGCAACACCGATTCCGTCATTTGACTCTGGTACGCGTTAAGGCGCGACAGCTCGACTGGGAGCGACGGGGTCAGGTCGCCCGTTTCTCCGAGAAATGGGAGACCTGACCCCAATGCGAGGATGCGTCATGGAACACCACCAGGCCACCTTGCCCCAGGCTTGTCCAACAAACGGATGAGATCGCGGCTTCGCGCTATCTATCCTTATTCGTTAGGCGTCCCTGTGCTTGCTCTCTGCTGCTTCATTTTTCTGGGCCCCTCTGATATTTAACGCTGCCAGCCCGAACTGAAGTGCTACCAAAGCGTATGCGTCTGTGCTCCAGCCCCACACGACCCAAAGCAAATTGCTCGCTAGGAATACCCAGAAACCTATCTTTCTTCGGTGCTCCGACTGCGAGGCTACCAGCCAAGATGCTGCGATCGTTACGAGCATTGCTGGCCACTGAAGAAAGTTCAAAAATGACATTGGCAACAGCTTTTCGGTGAATAATATTTCAAATCTAGTGCGCTGCAGGAATATAACCAGTAGACGCTTTTAGTAAGGATATCTCACGTCGGTATTTTGCTCACCGGTTTGGTTCGCTCTTCTCTCCGCAACGGGGTCAGGTCTCCCGTTTCTCCGTGAAATGGGAGACCTGACCCCAATGCGCAAGTAGTCTGTGCTTGACGGAAAGCAAGCACTGTAGTGATCGTGTACGGGCGGCGCGTGTCTGCGCGCAGCATTTGTTCAGCTGCCTAAAGTCTGAGTTCAGCGGCTGCCCAAGGCAGGCCGCTGCAACGACGAGCTAGACATCTTCGCGCATGAGACGGATATCAACCTCTCGCTCAACGTACTTCCATTCCTCTGACGCACGCAGTTCGGAAACCAGCCTGTTGAACTCAACCTCATGGATTGGGGCGTACTCGAACCAATTAAGAAAATCGAACGGTTCATTCTCTGAGAGGTCGCGGCAGTGGTGGAGCTTCCGCGCTACTGCAGGCAAGTACTTAAGCCCGATCTGGATGTGCTTTGACTGTTCTTCGAAAACGCTCCGGCGCTCGTCTTGCGTGAGCTCCCACCAAGCTGCGTTCTTCCGGAGCGGTATCAGCGCAGCGCAAGTTGCCGCTGGGGGCGCTAGACCTTGCTGTTTCGCCTCAATCTCGCTCTTCTCTCTGCGCATGACATAGCGTTCATTGCTTGTTACCCCACGAAGTGCCCAGGATGCATTGGTTTCAGGCTGCACCTCTGAGCCGGAGATGTTTAGCCTTTTGGCTTCAAGCAGGGGTTCGCCAACTATGGTTTCGGTCCTCACGACCCGCCAAAGACCAATGTCTCCGCCAACGAATGTAGACAATCGCGTACTCATTTCAACCTTTCGTGTTGAGAACGACAAGCGTTTATCTGCCGCCGCGCCGAAGTATCAGCAGCGCCCTGAAGCGACGGGCGGCAGATAAGCCTAGTCGGACTGAACCGTCGCGCCAAAGGTGGCCGAGCGGGCCTTTGGGGAATGTAAGGCTCAGCGGGGTGGTTTGGGAAGCGCGCCGGCCCGGGCGAAGCCGGATTCGGTGCTTGGCACTGCGGGAACTGCCGGCATCGGGTGCTGGACGCGTCCTGTGACATCTTGTTTTGGGCGCATCCATGTCGCGCAGTTTGTCTGTTTGACAGGCTCCGGACGAGCCTGTTCATTGCCGGGCCAGTGTGGGCCAGCAATCGCGGGGAATCGTGTTCAGCGGGCGGCGGGCGATCACGGCTGCCCCCGGTACGGCACTTGCACCTGGTCCTTGCCGGCCTTGCCGGCCTTGCTGGCATTGGCGGGGCGCAATGTCTCCAAGGTCCGCCACCTGCCCAGGGCGCAATGCGGCAACGCAGCAACGGGGTCAGGTCTCCCGTATCTCCGAGAAATGGGAGACCTGACCCCAATGCTGGGGGATGCTGAAGCAGCCGCGCGATTGGTGCGTGATCTCGTCAACGACGCCCGGCCGCGACTACCTGATGGTCGATGACTCATCGGTCAAGGCGGCACGCGGGCAAACTTCAGGGGCTACATCGAAGCGCACGGTGCAAGCGTTCTCGGCGCCGTGTCTTTGACCGGGAAGCTGTACTCGGCGACACGGGCTCTTTCAGACAAGCAACTTCGCGGCCTCGGAGGCAAACATGGCGAACTTGAAAACTGGTGGCGTGAGCGCTTCGGTTTTGGCTTCGACGCACTCACCGAGTCAGAAGCCCGCTACCTCGTCCGCACCCCGGATGCTGACACCATCAGAAACCGTGTCGCTGCGGCAGCACAAGCAGCAGACTGCGGCCACAGTCAAGGCCAGCTTGGCCAGGGCGTAGCGCCGGCGGCGTGATTCAGCCCAGTGGCCCCGGCGCACCCGGCGCTGCGGCCGCATCGTCCAGCGATTCACCCAGAAAGCCGCCGCTCTGGCGCGCCCACAGCCGCGCATACAGGCCGCCGCGCGCCAGCAGGCTGGCATGGTCGCCTTGTTCCACCACGCGGCCGGCGTCCATCACCACCAGCCGGTCCATCGCCGCGATGGTGGACAGGCGGTGCGCGATGGCGACCACCGTCTTGCCTTCCATCAGCCGGTACAGGCTGGCCTGGATCGCGGCCTCGACCTCGCTGTCGAGTGCACTGGTGGCCTCGTCGAGCAGCAGGATGGGCGCGTCCTTGAGCATCACGCGGGCGATGGCGATGCGCTGGCGTTGGCCGCCCGAGAGCTTGACACCGCGCTCGCCGACATGGGCGTCGTAGCCCTCGCGGCCCTGGCCGTCGCGCAGGCCGTCAATGAAGCTGGCAGCCTCGGCGCGTTGGGCGGCCAGCCGCATCGCGGCGTCACCGGCGTCGGGCCGGCCGTAGAGGATGTTCTCGCGCACGCTGCGGTGCAGCAGGCTGGTGTCTTGCGTCACCATGCCGATCTGCGCCCGCAGGCTGTCCTGGGTCACTTTGGCA
>JBBQAW010000392.1:0-3646 GCA_038316815.1 Burkholderiales bacterium | reverse complement strand
TCGCGCCGCCTGTCTCGGGGATTGCCTTTTGGACCTTGGGGAATGACTCGCTGAACAAGTTACCTCGATGCGCGCGCTGCAAGGCACGGGCGCAACGGTGCCTAAAGAACCCGCCCCGGGTTCATTAGCCCTTGCGGGTCCAGCGCAGCCTTGATGGCACGCATCAATTGCAGCGCCACCGGCGACTTGCGCGCCGCTAGTTCGTCGCGCTTCAGCTGCCCGATGCCGTGTTCGGCCGAGAACGAACCGCCGTGCGGCAGCAAGGCGTCGAACACCAGCGTGTTGACGGCGTGTTCGTGTTGAGCCAGAAACCGCGCCCCGTCAGCGCCCGCAGGCGCCTGCACGTTGTAGTGCAGGTTGCCATCGCCCAGGTGGCCGAAGTTCACCAAGCGAACACCGGGAAAGTGCCGCCCCAGCAGCGCGTCGGTGTGGTGGCAGAAGGCCGGGATGCGTGACACCGGCAGCGATATGTCGTGCTTGATGTTCAGGCCTTCCTCGGCCTGGGCCAGGGGGATGGATTCACGCAAGTGCCATAGCGCCTGCGCCTGCGCAATGCTTTCGGCCACCACGGCGTCCTGCACCGTGCCGGCTTCGAGTGCGTCGCCCAGCAGCGCTTCGAAGCGGCCGCGGGCAGTGGCCTCGCTGTCGGTGTCGCTCAGTTCCAGCAGCACGGTCCAGGGCGCGCCGGGCAAGGGCCGGGGCAGGGCGGGGAAGTGCCGGGCCACCAGGTCCAGCGCCACGCGGCCCATGACTTCGAAACCCGTCAGCCCCGCACCCAGGCGGCGTTGCGCTTGCGCCAGCAGGGCCACGCAGTCGTCCAGCGTGGCGCACCCCGCCAGCGCCGTGGTGCTGGCCGCGGGCTGCGGCGCCAGTTTCAATGTCGCGGCGGTGATGATGCCCAGCGTGCCCTCGCTGCCGATGAACAGGTCGCGCAGGTCGTAGCCGGTGTTGTCCTTGCGCAAGCCACTCAGGCCTTCCCAGACATCGCCCTGGGCCGTCACCACTTCCAGGCCCAGGCACAGGTCGCGCGCATTGCCCCAGCGCAGCACCTGGGTGCCGCCGGCAGCGGTGGCCAGGTTGCCGCCGATGGTGCAGCTGCCTTCGGCCGCCAGGCTCAGCGGGAACAGCAGCCCGGCGTCATGCGCCGCCTGTTGCACGGTCTGCAACACGCAGCCGGCGTCCACCGTCATGCTCAGGTTGGCCGCATCGATGGCGCGTATCTGATGCATGCGTTGCAGGCTCAACAGCACCTGGCTGCCAGATGTGTTGGGCACGCCACCGCCCACCAGCCCCGTATTGCCGCCCTGGGGCACGATGCTCACGCCTGCTGCGGCGCAGGCCTGCACCACGGCGGCCACTTCGGCCGTGCTGCCGGGGCGCACCACGGCCAGGGCCTTGCCGCGCCAGCGGCGCCGCCAATCCAGTTCCCAGGCAGACAGGTCGCCTTCGGTCAGCACCTGGGCGGCACCCAGGCGGGTGCGAAGTTGTTCGATCAGCGCGGCGCTCAAGCGGGGCGCTCTGTCAGCCCGCTGCAGTCGGATTGGCCGCTTCAGCCGCAGCTGCCTTCTCGCGTGCCTGGCGCAGGCGCCAGCGGATATAAAGTGCGCTCCAGGCAAAGAGCCAGATACTCAGCAGCACCTCGGCCACGGCGAGCCAGCGGCTGATGCCGCTCTCAGTGACGGCGCGTGTCACGCCTTCCAGGAAGTACAGCCAGACCAGCATGCTGAGCCAGCGAAAGGTGTACATGCGGTGTCGCAGCAGGCCGGCCAGGCACAGCGCCAGGGGCAGCACTTTTAGCGCCAGGGTGCCGCTGCCAGTGGGGGCCAGCCACAGTTCCCAGGCCAGGCCCAAAGAAATCAACGCCACCAGCCCGACCAGGGTGGCGGCGCGGCTGGCTTGGACGACAGCGTCGGGTTCGCCCTGGACTGTGTCGGCCGAGGTGGCTGGGGAAGGGGCTGCAGAAGGAGCGCTGTTCATGCTGGCATCATAGTCAGCATGAACACGCACCCCACCGGTAGGGTGGCCTGGCGCGTGGCCCTGGCCGGCCGCAGTGCCGAACTGCTGACGACCCTGCGCAACTGGCCCTGGTTCGACACGCTGCGAACCCTGCGCGACCGTTTTGGCGAAGACCGCTTGGGCCTGACGGCCGGCAGCCTGACCTTCACTACCCTGATTGCTCTGGTGCCCCTGGTCGCAGTAATGCTGGCGGTGTTCTCGGCCTTCCCGATGTTCGCTTCGTTCCAGACGGCTTTGCAGACGTACTTCCTGCAAAGTCTGGTGCCGGACAACATTGCCGCGCCGGTCTTGCGTGCGCTGACGCAGTTTGCCGGCAAGGCCAGCCAACTGGGCGCGTTCGGGCTCATCCTGCTGGTCGCCACGGCCCTGGCCCTGGTGCTGACCATCGACCACACGCTGAACGACATCTGGCGCGTGCGCAAGCCACGGTCGCTGGCGCAGCGCATCCTGGTTTACTGGTCGGCGCTGACCCTGGGGCCACTGGCGCTGGGGGTCAGCTTGTCGGCCACTTCTTATGCGCTGTCGGCCAACCGCGGCCTGGTGGCCACGCTGCCGGGCGGGCTGAGCCTGATCCTCAATGTCGCCGAATTCTTCCTGCTGGCGTTGGCCGCGGCAGCGCTGTACCACTACGTACCCAACACCCCTGTGCGCTGGCGCCATGCCTGGGCCGGTGCCATCTTCTTGGCCCTGGCCTTTGAAGGCGCCAAGCTGGCCCTGGGTTGGTACGTGCAGGCCGTGCCCACGTATTCGGTCATGTTCGGGGCCTTCGCCACCGTGCCCATCCTGCTTTTGTGGATTTACCTGGTGTGGGTCATCGTTCTGCTGGGCGCTGTCATTGCGGCCTATGCGCCCAGCTTGCAGATGCGGGTGGTGCGTCGTGCGCCCACGCCAGGCTACCGCTTCGAGATCGCCCTGGCCCTGTTGCGGCACCTGGCCGCCGTGCGCAACACGCCCGAACGCGGCCTGTCATTGGCTCAATTGGCAAAGGCCCTGCGGGCCGACCCGCTGCAGCTCGAACCCGTGGTCGATGCATTGATGCGCATCGACTGGGTGGCGCAGTTGAACGAGCCGCCGGCCGCATCCGGCCCGCGCCTGGTGCTGCTGTGCGACCCGGCCCGCACCAGCATCGCGCCGATGGCCGACGCCTTGCTGGTGCCGCCTGGCCTTTCCACCGATGCCTTCCGCCAGGTGGCGCAGTTCGACCGCATCACGCTGGGCCAGGCACTGTCCTGAATCAGCGGCCCAGCGCGCCGCGGCAACGGTCGCGCTTGATGGGGGCCGGGTTGGGGTATTTTTACCAAACACTGATCGATTCTTCTGAGGTAAGACGTGACTGCTACCGCGACCCTGTCCAGCAAATTTCAGATTTCAATTCCCAAGGCTGTTCGGGACGAAGTGCACTGGGAAGCAGGGCAGGAGTTCGTTTTCATTCCCAAGGGGAAGGGTGTCCTGGTCATGCCAGTCCCCGAATTCGGTGATCTGGCCGGCATCGCCAAAGGGGCTCGCAAGGAGGGCTATCGCGATCGCAAGGACCGCTACTGATGGCAGTCAAGGATGCAGCGACGATGCGGGTGGTCGACACCTCGGTCTGGATCGAGTGGTTGGCCGGCAGCCCGCTCGGAAAGAAGCT
>JBBQAW010000391.1:0-3685 GCA_038316815.1 Burkholderiales bacterium | reverse complement strand
CCACGCCCAGGGCGATGGCCAGGCCGATCAGCAGGCCCACGATCATGCCCAGCACGAAGCCACCCTTTTGCATGGCGCTCTTCTTGCCGGCCGGGGCCTTGTTGGCTGCGTTTCTCATTCAGTCTCCACCTCTCGGGACATCACATCGGGTGCGCTGACGCCCAGCAGGGTCAGCGCATTGCGCAAGACCTGGCGCGTTGCCGTCAGCAGGGCCAGGCGCGCGCGGGTCTGGGCCGCATCATCGGTCAGGAAGCGCTCGGCAGCATAGTAGCTGTGGAACAGGCCGGCCACATCGCGAAGATAAAAGGCCACATCGTGCGGGGCCAGGTCTTGAGCCGCGCCGCTCAACATGCGCGGATAGTCGGCCAGCTTCAGCATCAAGGCGGCCTCGGCGGGCGCGGTCAGCAGGCTCAGATCGGCGTCGGCCAGCGTGGCTTCGTCGCCGCCCCACTGCCGTATCACCGAGCAGATGCGCGCGTGGGCGTACTGCACATAGAACACCGGGTTCTCGTCGTTTTGCTTCAGCGCCAGGTCCACGTCGAAGGTGAATTCGGTGTCGGCCTTGCGGCTGATCAGGAAGAAGCGCACCGCGTCGCGGCTGGTCCAGTCGATCAGGTCGCGCACCGACACCGACGTACCGGCGCGCTTGGACATCTTCACTTCCTGGCCGCCCTTCATCACCGCAATCATCTTGTAAATCACGTAGTCGGGGTAGCCGGCCGGTATGCCTACGCCCAGGGCTTGCAGCCCGGCACGCACCCGGGCCATGGTGCCATGGTGGTCGGTGCCCTGGACGTTGATGACCTGGGTGTAGCCACGCTCGAACTTGTTCACGTGGTAGGCGACATCGGGTACGAAGTAGGTGTAGGCGCCATCCTGCTTGCGCATGACACGGTCTTTGTCGTCGCCATAGTCGGTGGTGCGAAGCCAGAGCGCGCCGCCTTCCTCAAAGGTCTTGCCGCTGGCCACCAGGCGCTGAACGGTATCTTCAACGCGGTGGCTGGTGTAGAGGCTGCTTTCCAGGAAGTAGTGGTCGAAGTGCACGCCGAAGGCACGCAGGTCCAGGTCTTGTTCGTGGCGCAGGAAGGCCACGGCAAACTGCGTGATGGCATGCAGGTCGTGCACATCGCCGCTGGCAGTGAATTCGCGGTCGTCGCTGCGTACCGTCTTCTTGGCAGCAAACTCAGCCGCAATGTCGGCAATGTAGTCGCCGTTGTAGGCCTGTTCCGGCCATTCGGCGTCGCCGGGCTTGAAGCCCTGCAGGCTCTTCTGAACCGAGATGCCCAGGTTGTTGATCTGCACCCCGGCGTCGTTGTAATAAAACTCTCGCAGCACCTGGGCGCCCTGGCTTTGCAGCAAGTTGCAGATGCAGTCGCCCAAGGCCGCGTTGCGCCCATGGCCCACGTGCAGCGGGCCGGTGGGGTTGGCGCTGACGAACTCCACCATCACCTGGCGGCCGGTTTTCGGTTGCTGGCCGAAACCATCGGCCGCCGCCAGCACTTCGGCCACCACGGCCTGCTTGGCGGCCGGCAGCAGGCGCAGGTTGATGAAGCCTGGGCCGGCAATTTCCAGCGCTGACACCCAGCGCTGCACGGCCGGCTGGCGCTGCAGCGCATCGACCAGGGCCAGGGCCACTTCGCGCGGGTTCTTGCGCAACGGGCGGCTCAGGGCCATGGCCACGGTGATGGCGAAGTCGCCATGCGTTGCCTGCTTCGGGCTTTCGAACGCTGCCACGGGCGCGGCCATGCCCTCAGGCAAACCGATGTCGCCCAGGGCCGCAGCCAGGGCCTGCAGCAATTCCTGCTTGGCTTGGATCATGGGCGTTGATTCTACTTTTCACACTGCGCCGGTTTGGCGCGCGTTCCGGCCCTTGTTCGCAGCTTCAGCGGCGGAGCGCGGCGCCACCATCACCGGCATGGCCGCCCGCGACACCTTGCCCCTGCCCGACGCTTCTGCGCTAGCGCTCGACCCGGGCATGCCAGCCATGATCGGCAAGTACCGCATCAAGGCCCGCCTGGGCGAAGGTGCCACGAGCGAAGTCTTCCTGGCCCACGATCCCTTCCGGGGCCAGGACGTGGCCATCAAGCGCGTGCGCCGCAGCTTGATGGAAGACGCACGCGAGACACATTTCCAGCAAAGGTTCTTCGAAGCCGAAGCCGCCCTGGTCGGCCGGCTGAACCACCCGAATGTGGTGCAGATCCTGGACGCCGTCGACGACCCGGCTGCGCCCTACTTGGTGATGGAATACGTCAAGGGCGTCACCCTGCGCCGCTATTGCCGCGCCGACGCTCTGCTGCCCCTGGCCACCGTCATCGAAGTCGGTTTCAAGTGCGCGATGGCCCTGGGCTATGTCTTCAAGCAGGGCTTGATCCACCGCGACGTGAAGCCCGCGAACCTGATGGTGACGCTGGACGGCGACCAGATCGACGAAGTCAAGATCACAGATTTCGGCAGCGTCTTCAACCTGGGCGCCGACCACACGCAGGTTTTCCGCGTTGGCAGCCTGGCTTACATGTCACCCGAACAACTGGACGGCGACACGCTCGACTGCCGCGCTGACATCTATTCGCTGTCAGCCGTGCTGTACCACCTGCTGGCCGGGCGCCCGCCCTTCGACGCCACCCAGCAGGCCGCCATCATGAACCAGATCTACAACGCTGCGCCGCCGCCCCTGGCCGGCCTGCGCGAAGGCATTGCGCCGCAGTTGCAGGCCCTGATCGAACAAGGCCTGGCCAAGAACCGCGACGACCGCCCCGCCAGCTGGGACGCGTTCTCGCAGGCCCTGTCGGCACTGGTAGCCAGCCAGCAGGTGCCGCGCGGGCCCTTGCAGGACGTGCTGGACTCCGAGCGCTTCACGCTGCTGCGCGCGCTGGAATTCTTTACTCGCTTCGGCGACGTCGCGCTGTGGGAAGTGGTGCACCGCGCCAAATGGCAACGCCATGGCTTCGGCGCAGCGCTGTTCAGGAAGGGCGAAGAAGGCAATGCCTTTCACATCGTCACTCAGGGCCAGGTGGACGTCTACCGTGACGGCAACAAGGTTGCCAGCCTGGGTGCCGGCACATCGGTCGGCGAGATGGCCTATTTGGCGCCCAGCCCCGACCTGCGCGTGCACACGGCCGATTTGCTGGTCTCCAAGCCCGCCACCACACTGGCCTTCACGCCAGAGACCATGGACCAGCTGTCGATGGCCACACGCCACCTGTTCGACGAGGCCTTCATCCGCGTGCTGGTGCGCCGCTTGCATGCCGCACATGAGGCGCTGGCGCATCCGCGGCGGATTCTCTAGCGCCGTGCGCCAAGGTCAATGCAAACCGCACCACAGCTGTGCAACTGGCGGGAGCTAGCAAATTCAAGCGGGCGACACGGCAGCCGACCTGTTGAAGGGCAGACTCAAGGCGCTCAGCGACGAGCGACGGGTCGCACCTGATGGGTGTCCGTGGAAAGTGGCTGTTGGTCAACCCAAACGAATCGCAGCGAACTAGCGCAGAGCAGGCACCAGGTTGCCAATGCCATCCGGCGGCAGTCGGCCCATTGCGGACGTTCGGTTCTCGTCTGTTGCGGACGTTCTGCTCGGACCCTTCGGAGCGCCTGCGTTGTCCCTGGGCTACGTCAGTCGGGTGGCCCCCTCCGCTCATGTCCTCCGAACTGGGCTGCGCCCAGTTCTCCCCCTTTACTTCGCTGCGGG
>JBBQAW010000390.1:0-3694 GCA_038316815.1 Burkholderiales bacterium | reverse complement strand
CCTGCGCGCGCTGTTCGTCAGCGGCGCGGCTACAGCAGGCAACAACCCAGACAACGTCACCGTCAGCCCGCGCGGCGGCATCCTGCTGTGTGAAGACGGCGGCGCCTCGCCCGACGCCTTCGGCAGCGGCACCCGGCTGCTCGGCTTGAATCCCGCAGGTGAGGCTTACATTTTCTGCAAGAACAATGTGCAGCTCACAGCCACGCAGATCGCAGGCGCCGGCAAAATCGTGGCTGCCGCCGACTACCGAGGTTCTGAGTTCTGCGGCGCCTGCTTCGACCCAACAGGGCGGGTGCTGTTTGCCAATATTCAGACCCCGGGTATCACTTTGGCAATTGCAGGGCCCTGGGGCCAAGGGAACCTCTAAATTTGCATTGGTTTCGCCCGAACCTAAACCGCCTGGCAGGGTGGTACCGGCGGGTAGGTAAGACGACACCAGGATGGCGAATCAGGAAGATCCGCCATCCTGGCTGCTCAGTCTTCAGTTACGGCGACGTCTAACGATGAAACCCAGGGCGCCCAAGCCGGCTAGCAGCAGGGCATAGGTGCCGGGCTCGGGTACGGCAGTCACTGTCAGCGTGAAGCGGTCGCCGGCAGCCAGGCCGCCGAGTGCCCAGTTGGTCGCACCTAGAGTCGTGCCCAGCGCATCGCCAATCTCGACATCGAGGAACTCGAGCGTGCTGAAGCCGATGTTGGCCGTTGCGCCAGCAACCGAAGTAGTTGCTGTTCCACCAAACTGTGGCGTCACGCTGCCTATCGTGGTGAAGCTGCCGCGGTCCAGAGACAGGGAGAAGCCGCTGAAACCGGCCCCAGTGAAGTTGCGCAGAATCGCGTTCAACGCGATGGGAGCGTCCATGTCACCCGCGTCCACACGAAACCCCAGTTGTGCGGGCACGAAGTTGGCAAAGTCGATGTCGAAAGACGCCAGGCTGACGCCGCTGAAATCGGCGACGACGGTGCCACCCTGCGTGACGGCACTCTCCAGCGTGATGGCTGACGCCGGTGGCGCTGACATCGCGGCCAGCGCCAGAACCGCAGTGACTAAAAGCAATTGGTTTTTCATGAAGCGAGTTTCCTTGTTAAAGCTTGCCGTTGTGAAACGGCATGGTGTTGGTTAGAGAGGCGCTGAAACACCCGTGCGCGCCAACACTGGCGCCACCAACCGCCGGCCAAACAGCAGGCCGAGCAGCAGCAGTTGCCAGGCGGCCGGCTCGGGCACCACCGAGGCCTGGTCCACCCCCGACAGGTTCATGCGCCAAAAGCCGCCCTTCTGGTCGTTGGCGTTCGGATCAAAGCTGGGCTGGTTCCATTCGGTCAGCAGGATTGGTACTTCGCTGCCGTAGTTGAAGCCTTGCGACAGCAGGGGGCCGTTGGCACCGTTGAACGCAGCCGCCACGGTGATGCGGTAGTTGCCTGCGGCCAATGTCGGCAAGCTGAAGCCGGTGTCATAAAAGCCCTGGCCTGGTGCGACAGTGTCGTCGTCGTCTACCTGGTCAAGCAGGCTGAAGTCGCTGCCTGCGCCTTGCCACAGCGCAGCCAAGGGATCAAAGTTCAGACCGCCCTGCCAGCTGTCAGTCCACAGCCGCACGTTCGTGGCGGGCTGGGCCAGGCTGAAATCAATCTGGACGACATCATTGTGGAAGCTGATCTGACCGCTGAAAGTGATGTTGGCGGCCTGGGTCGGCAAGCTGGCGCACAGGCTCAGGACAGCCGTGGCGGCAACAGAAGCGCCGCGGCGGGAAAAGGTGGGGTTGACTTGCATGAACTTGCTCCGTGGATGCTTCAAGGTGCCAGCGCGGGCGGGTTGGCAGGCGGTGTGGTTTGGGCTGAAGGTTGCAGGCGGTTGTTGCCGTTCTGGACTTCGAAAGCGACATCAAAGGTCTGCACGTTGCTGATGCTTTGTACCGTGTCGACGAACCACCACTCAGCCACCACACGCTGCGGCGTCACGTCCACCAGCATGTAGCCGCGCTGCGTGAGGTTGATGTACTTGAAGTGCGGGTTGATGCTGCGCAGCAGCGTCGCGGTGCTGCCTGTGGGGTCGTTGACGCCTGGCGAAGTGACCGAAGTGGTGACGAATTCCACTGCGCGCGAACCGATACCAGTGGCCGGGTCGTAGCCGCCGAAGGCGATGTTGGGGTTGTTCGGATCTTGGCTCAGGTCGGCCGCCCAGCTGCTGTGGATGTCGCCGGTCAGCACAACACAGTTGTTCACCGCTGGCTGCGTAGCCTCGCCTTTGAAGATGTCGTAGACGCGGTCGCGGGCGGGTTGGTAGCCGTCCCATTGGTCCGTGTTCAAGAACACGCCGCCGCCCTGCGCCAGCGTGGCGCCCTGCAGCTTCAATTGCGCAAACATCACGCCCTGGCCCAGGAACTTCCAGCGCGCCGGCGTCGTGCGCAGAATACTGGCCAACCAGGCTTCTTGGGTTGTACCGAGTAGCTGTCGCGACGCGTCAGCGAAAGCGCCGGTCTGCACAAAGCCGTTGCCGAAAGGCGTGGGAACGGTTGCCGTGAGTTGCTCGCTGCGTGCAGACAGGCGTTGTTCAAGCATCACCAGTTCCAGCAGATCACCGAAACGGAAACTGCGTTGGTTCTCGCGCCGCTTCGTCACGTCGGGGATGCGCACCGGCATCCATTCGTAATAGGCCTGCAGCCCGACGTCGACCCGCATGTTCCAGCTGCCTTCGGTTTCGGGTTGATGGTTCTGCGCGCCGTCGCGCCAGGAATCGTTGGTCGTTTCGTGGTCGTCCCAGATGGCGATCAACGGGTGCTGCCGGTGCATCTCGATCGAGTCGGCGTCGCGCTTGTACTGGGCATGGCGCAAGCGGTAGACCGACAGCGTCACCATCTCGTTGGGCGGCTCGGGCGTGCGCAGGCTGCCGTACACGTTGGGTCCGTATTCGTACAGGTAGTCGCCCAGGTGCACCACGGCGTCGATGTCGGCGCGCTCGGCGATGCGGCGGTAGGCGTTGAACAGGCCGAAAGCGTGGTTTGAACAGCTCACCACCGCCAGCCGCAGTCTAGCCGTGGCACCCACTGAGGCGGTGCGTGTGCGGCCTACAGGTGAGTCCTGGCCCAGCGCCGAGAAGCGGTAGTAGTAAGTGGTGCCAGGCCGCAAACGGCTGGCGTCGAGCTTGACGGTGAAGTCACGATCGGGGTTCGTCTTCACCCGCCCCTGCTGTACCACCTGCACCAGCGCGGGGTCGGTGGCAATGATGTAGCTCACGGTCACGGCGCTGCGCTGCGCCGTGGTGACACGGGTCCACAAGATGACGCGGTCGGCCAACGGGTCGCCGCTGGCCACGCCGTGCTGGAACACCGCACTGCCACGGCTATTGCGGGTGTCGGCCTGCAGCGCCATGGCGGGCAAGGCAGCCAGCGCCAGCGCGGCACCGCCCGAACGTTGAAAGAAACCGCGTCGGCTGGTGCCGGTGGGCAGGGGTTTGGTCTTCGCTGGGCGGCCCATGATGCTTCCTCTTGCTCGTTGTGTGATGGAGAGCTTCAGTATCCGCAGCCTGTTTGACAGGGCCGCGACACCCCTCGCATTTTTTAGGCGGACTGCCTTGCGCGCAGCCGCCAGCCCAGGCCCATGACACCCGCGAGCATCAGCGCCCAGGCGCCAGGCCCGGGCACGGCGCTTAGCACGAAGAGTCCGGAATTCGGCGTTCCACTGTCTGCAGCGACGATGTAGATGT
>JBBQAW010000389.1:0-3709 GCA_038316815.1 Burkholderiales bacterium | reverse complement strand
CACGCCCTGGGCCGCAGCCATGCTGTCGACGGGCTCAATGCGCGCCAGCGCTTGCTGCGCAGCAACGGCGTCCATCCGGCCCTTGGCCACCAGGCCATCCAAGGTGCCTGCCAGCTTGGCCTTCGCGGCCGCGGCAGCGCCCGCGCGCAGGTCGAACAGGCGCACCGGGTTTCCGGCCAAGGCGGCCACCTGGGCAATCCCCGCGCCCATGATGCCGGCACCGGCCACGAAGACCGGGGCGCCCTTCAAACCGGAGAGGGAAGACTCATTCATATCTTGGGCGTCCAGTCAGGCGGCCGCTTGGCCAGGAAAGCGGCGAAGCCCTCGCGCGCTTCGTCGGTGCCGCGCACGCGGGCAATGGTCTGTGCTGTCAGTTCGATGGTCTCAGGTGGGATGGAACCCACTTGAAGCTGCGCGAACAGTGTCTTGATCTCGCTTTGCGCGTTCGGGCCACCGGCCAACAGGGCGTCGAGCATGGCGTCGACGGCCGCGTCCAGTGCGTCGGCTGGCACGACTTTGTGCACCAGGCCGATCGCCAGCGCCTCTTCGGCCGAGATGCGTTCGGCGGTCAGCGCCAAGCGCCGGGCCTGGCGCTTGCCAACGGCATTGGTGACATACGGGCCGATGACGGCTGGCAGGATGCCGAACCTGGCCTCGCTGACCGAGAAGCTGGCAAGCGTGTCAGCCACCGCGATGTCGCACGCGCAAGCCAGGCCCACGCCGCCGCCCAGGGCCGCACCCTGCACACGTGCCAGCGTGGGCTTGGGGCAGGTGTCGATACGCCAGAGCATGGCGGCAAAGCGGCGCGCGTCTTGCAAATTCCAGTCAAGCGTGGCGGTGCTGGCACGCTGCATCCACTGCAGGTCGGCACCGGCGCTGAAGTGTCGGCCCTGGCCGGCAAGCACGATGACGCGCACGCTGTCGTCTTCGATCAGTTGCGCGAAGGCGGCATCAAGTTCGCCAATCATCACCTCGTCAAAGGCGTTGAAGACCTCGGGGCGCGCCATCGTCAGCTGGGCAACGCCTGCGCGGCGTGTGTGGACGTGCAGGCTGGCCATCAGTAGGTTTCCAGATGCAGCCGGCCTTCACGCTTCATGGCCGCGCCTGTGTCTTCCCAGTTCAAGCCAGCGCCCTGCGCAACGTCACGCAATGCCATCACCACGCCTTCTTCCATGGCCTTCAAGCCGCAGACGAAGAAGAAAGCGTTCCGGTCGGCCAGAAGCGGCGCCAGGTCGGCGGCGCGTTCGCGCATCAGGTCCTGCACGTAGCGCTTGGGCGCACCGGGCGTGCGGCTGTAAGCGAAGTGGCTTTCGATGAAGTCACGGGGCAGGTTCTGCAGCGGTCCGAAATAGGGCAGCTCTTGCTGTGTGCGGGCGCCGAAGAACAACAAGAGTTTTCCACTTTCGAATTTGCCGCTGCCACGCAGACGCCGCCGCCATTCCGTCATGGCGCGCATCGGCGCGCTGCCGGTGCCGGTGCAGATCATCACGATGTGGCTCTGCGGGTGGTTGGGCATCAGAAAGCTGCTGCCGAAAGGGCCGACCACTTGCACTGTGTCGCCCACCTTCAGGTTGCACAGGTAGTTGCTGGCCACGCCAAGCACAGGGCGGCCCTGGTGGTCTTCCAGTACGCGCTTGACCGTCAAGCTGGCGTTGTTGTAGCCCGGGCGCTCGCCGTTGCGCGGGCTGGCAATGCTGTACTGGCGCGGGTGGTGGGCGCGGCCCTGCGTGTCCACGCCCGGCGGGACGATGGCGATGCTCTGGCCTTCCAGCAGCGGGAAGGGCATGGCGCCGAAGTCCAGCACGATGTGGTGCGTGTCGTAGACGTGGCCGACGTCGGTGACGCGCACATTGCCGGCCACGGTGGCGGTGATGGACTTCTCTGCCGCCTTGGGGCCGTAGAGGTTCGTGTACGCATGCGCGGCCGACCAGGGCGGCAGCGTGGCGCCATAGGCCGCAGAGCTGAAGGCGGTTTCGCCGTTTGTAGCCGTAGCCGTAGCCGTAGCCGTAGCCGCAGCCGCAGCCGCTGCTGCTGCCGCTGCCGTTGCAGGGGCGACGGGTTCCGCGGCCACGGCATCGACGGTGAAGCCCTGGGCGGCCAACTCTTCTGCATTCAGTTCAGCCGGCAGTTCGTCCCAGCCCAGTTGTTCCTGCACGCTGTAGGCCTTGATGCGCGCCACCAGCCGCCAGTTGTCGATGCTGCCGGTGGGGCATGGCGGCACGCAGGCCATACAGAAGTTGCACTTCTCGGCATCGACGACGTAGTTGCGGTCGTCATGCGTCACCGCGCCCACCGGGCAGGTGGCTTCGCAGGTGTTGCAGCGAATACAAATCTCGGGATCTATGACGTGCTGTTTCAGCAAACCCTGGTCGGCCATGTCCATGCGGTGTCTCCTCACCGTGCGAAGTATTCACCCAAGTCAGCGCCGCGGAGCCGGCTCTGCTGGGCCGCTGGCGTTGCCCCTATGACGGGGAGCAGCGAAGCCGCAATGGGGGTAGGTCAATTGAACCGGACGTAGTCGTGATCGACCGCCTGGCGGTTGATGCCCATCACCGGCGGCGCAATCCAGTTCGCGAACTTGCCGGGCTCGACGACGCGGCCCATCAAGCTGGCGACAAACGCGCGGTCGCCGCCGCTGGGCAGCCAGCGGTCGACGTTGGCCTTCCATTCGGCTTCGCTCACAACGCGCCCATCAGGCGAAACCTTCACACCGGCCAGGGCACCAATGTTGCGATGAAAGGCCTTGTGCGGCACCGTCAGCTGCACGGGGATGCCGGCTTTGTCCAGCACCTTGTTCCAGCGGCCGACGCCGGCCACGCTGTCCTTGATGTAGTCGTCGCGCAGCACTTCGTTCAGCGCATTGAGCATCGGCACCTGCTTTTCAACCAGCTGTCCGTTCTTGGCTTCCAGCACCGTGTAGGTCTGGCCCTTCAGCACGTGGTCGTCCATGCGCTTGCCTTCTTCATAGCGGCCCTTCAGGCCGGTGCTGTAGAAGGTGGCGGCGTTGCTGCTTTCGTCTGAACCGAACAGGTCGATGGTGACGCTGAAGTGAAAGTTGATGTAGCGCTGAAGCGTAGGCAGGTCGATGACGCCAGCAGCGCGCAGCACGCCCACGTCGTCGGTCTTCAGCTCGTTCATCTTTTGCGCCGTGCGCTGGATGACGCGGCTGATGCCACTTTCGCCCACGAACATGTGGTGCGCCTCTTCGGTCAGCATGAACTTGGTCGTGCGGGCCAGCGGGTCGAAGGCGCTTTCAGCCAGGGCGCAGAGCTGGAACTTGCCGTCGCGGTCGGTGAAGTAGGTGAACATGAAGAAACTCAGCCAGTCGGGTGTGGCTTCGTTGAAGGCACCCAGGATGCGCGGGTTGTTCTCGTCGCCGCTGCGGCGTTGCAGCAGCGCTTCGGCTTCTTCGCGGCCATCGCGGCCGAAATGCTTATGAAGCAGGTAGACCATCGCCCAAAGGTGGCGGCCTTCTTCGACATTGATCTGGAACAGGTTGCGCAGGTCGTACATGCTGGGCGCCGTCAGGCCCAAGTGGCGCTGCTGTTCAACGGAGGCCGGCTCGGTGTCGCCCTGCGTCACGATGATGCGGCGCAGGTTGGCGCGGTGTTCGCCGGGCACGCTGTCCCAGGCCTTTTCGCCCTTGTGGTCGCCGAAGTGCACTTGCCTGTTTGCATCCCCCGGGTTCATGAAGATGCCCCAGCGGTAG
>JBBQAW010000388.1:0-3721 GCA_038316815.1 Burkholderiales bacterium | reverse complement strand
GCGACCCGCTGGTGGTGGTGCTGCTGGAAGACGTGCGTACCGCGCAGGCTCGCATCCGCCAGGAAAGGCTGGCGGCGATGGGCCGCGTTTCTGCCGGTGTCGCGCACGAAATTCGCAACCCGCTGGCGGCCATCGCCCAGGCCAACGCCTTGCTGCTGGAAGACCCCTTGCTGCCGGGGCAGCAGCGTCTGGCGCAAATGGTGGCCGACAACGTCGAACGCCTGAAGCGGCTGGTCGACGACGTCATGGAAGTGGCCCCGGGTTACGCGCCCGACGTCCAGATGATCGACGTCACGACAGTGGTCTCGGGCACCGTATCCGACTGGGCGCGCACGACCGGTGTGGTGCTGGGTCCGGACAGCCGCCTGCGCTGTGAACTGCCGACACAGGCCCTGGGTGTGTACTTCGACCCCGAACACCTGCGCCGCGTGCTTGTGAACCTGCTCGACAACGCGCTGCGCCACGCCAGCAGCACGCCGAGTTCGGTCTTCCTGCGCCTGGCCGCGCGCGATGAAGGCTGGGCCGTGCTGTCGGTGCTGAGCGACAGTGCCTTGATACCCCCCGAGGTCGAACCGCATCTCTTCGAGCCCTTCTTCTCGACGCGCAGCCGCGGCTCGGGCCTGGGCTTGTATATTTGCCGCGAGCTGTGCGAACGTTATGGCGCCAGCATCGAGTACCGGCCCCGCCCGACGGCCGAAAAGCTGCGCAACGAATTCATCGTCAGCCTGTCGCGCGCCAGCCGGCGAACTGCGGCCCCTGCCCCGCCTCTGCCTCTGCCTCTGGACCCGTGAGCACGCCCACCCCCCACAGCCCGCGCCTGCTGGTCGTCGACGACGAACCCGACCTGCGCACCCTCTATGAACTGAGCCTGGTGCGCGAGGGTTACGACGTCGAATGCGCCGGCACCGTCGAAGAGGCCTGGGCGCTGCTGCAGCAGCGTGGGCCCGGCGGCTACCAGTTGCTGATCACCGACATGCGGCTGCCCGACGGCACAGGCCTGGACCTGTTGCGCCGCATCGAAGACGCCGGCCGCGGTGAAAAGGGCATCGTCATCACGGCCTATGGATCGCCCGAGAACGCCGTCGAGGCGCTGAAGGCCGGCGCCTACGACTACCTGACCAAGCCCGTCGACCTGCGGCAGTTTCGCGCCGTGGTGGCGTCGGCGCTGGGCCGACCCGCGGCTGTGCAGGGCAAGCCGGCTGCCCATCTGGCACCGCGGCCCAGCGTGGCAGCGCCCATGGCTGGTGGCCACCCGGCGCTGGAACGTATGGTTGGTGCGTCGCTGGCGATGCGGGAAGTTCGAGCCCTGGTCGAGAAAGTGGCGCGCAGCATGGCCCCGGTGCTGGTGCAAGGCGAATCAGGCACCGGCAAGGAGCTGGTGGCGCGCGCCATCCACGATGTCTCGCCACGCGGCGCGCAGCCGTTCATTGCCGTGAACTGCGGCGCCATTCCCGAAGCCCTGCTCGAAGCCGAATTCTTCGGCTACCGCAAGGGCGCGTTCACTGGCGCGCAGGACGACCGCGAAGGCTTTTTCCAGGCCGCGCAGGGCGGCACGCTGTTCCTGGACGAGATTGGCGACCTGCCACTGCAGATGCAAAGCAAGCTGCTGCGCGTCATCCAGGAACGCGCGGTGCGGCCGGTGGGTGCCGTCAACGAGACGCCGGTGAACGTACGCCTGGTCAGCGCCACACACAAAGACCTGGCGGCCGAAGTGCAGGCCGGGCGTTTTCGCCAGGACCTTTACTACCGCTTGAACGTCATCCGCATCGCGGTGCCGCCGTTGCGCGAACGCATGGCCGACCTGCCCGAAATTTGCCAGGCTGTGCTGACCCGCATCGCCCGCGACGCCGGAGTGACGCCCCTGCCCACGCTGAAGCCCGACGCGCTGGACCATCTGCTGCGTTACCCCTTCCCCGGCAATGTGCGCGAACTCGAAAACCTGCTGCACCGCGCCGTGGCCCTTGCCAGCGGGCCGATGATCGAGCGCGACGACCTGGGCTTGCCCGCAGTGCTGCTTGAGGGCGGGGAAGCGCCAGAAGCAGTGGAGACCCGCGTGCCGCAGGAACCGGCTTCCGCGAGCGTGCGGGAACTTGCCCTGCCCAGCGACCTGGCGGCCTACCTGGACCGAGTCGAGCGCGACATTCTTGAAGCTGCGCTTGAGCGCTACCGCTACAACCGCACGGCCGCGGGCGCAAGCCTGGGCCTGTCTTTGCGGCAGATGCGCTACCGCATGGCGCGGCTGGGCGTGGGCGGCAGCAGCACGCCCGTGGATGGCGCAGGCGATCGCGGCGAAATCAGCTGAAAAGCACGCGCTGGCGCGGGTTTCGGCGGCGCTGTGCAGCGCTCTTGCGGTCAATAGACGGATTCGTCTTTCAAGGTGGTTCGCGTAGCGAGCATCTGACTCGGACAAACACTACCTGTAGTGGCTTGTAGCCCCCGCAGACCCCATATATAGTGCCCGGACAGTGCCCTTGGGCCCTTGCGGCGGCGATGCGGTGTTAAGCTTTCACCCCCACTCGGATCGTCCAGCAAAGCGGTCCGACAGCGCGCGGGCAAAGCACGGGTTGTGAAGCACGAACCAAAGCACCGGCGCACACTAAAACACACGAATCAAGGGGATCGAATGCCATCAGCACAAGCCGCCCAGGCCACCATCAACGAAGTTCAATCTTCGCCTCGCAGCACTTCTGGTTCAGGGCTGGCCCCAGCCGCCTCGGCTTACGCTGGCTACCAGATCATTCGCCGCAACGGCGCCGTGGTGGGCTTCGAGCCCAACAAGATTGCCGTGGCGCTGATGAAGGCCTTCCTGGCCGTTCACGGCACGCAGGGCGCGGCTTCGGCCAGCGTGCGCGAAACGGTCGATCGCCTGACCGAAAGCGTGGTGCGCGCGCTGCTTCGTTCGCGCCCGGGCGGCGGCACCTTCCACATCGAAGACGTGCAGGACCAGGTTGAACTGGGCCTGATGCGCAGCGGCCAGCACGACGTGGCCCGCGCCTATGTGCTGTACCGCGAGCGCCGGTCGCAAGAACGTGCTCGCCAGGTGGCGCCCGTAGTCAGCAAGCCGGTGGAACTGTTCGTGCTGGAAAACGGCCAGCGTGTGCCGCTGGACATGGCCGCGCTGCGCGCCCTGGTGGAAAGCAGCTGCGAAGGCCTGGGTGCCGACGTCAAGGCCGAGCCCATCCTGGCTGAAACACGGCGCAACCTGTACGACGGCGTGCCCATCGACGAGGTCTACAAGGCCTGCATCCTGGCCGCACGTACCCTGATCGAGAAAGACCCGTCGTACACCCGCGCCACCGCGCGTCTGCTGCTGCACACCATTCGCCGCGAAGTCGTGGGGGGTGAAGTCACGCAGGCCCAGATGGCCGAGCGCTATGCCGAGTACTTTCCGCAGTACATCAAGAAGGGCATCTCGGCCGAATTGCTGGACGAGAAGCTGGCGCAGTTCGACCTGGTCCGCCTGGGTGCTGCCATCGACGCCAGCCGTGACCTGCAGTTCGACTACCTGGGCCTGCAGACCCTGTACGACCGCTATTTCCTGCACATTGAAGAACAGCGCATCGAAATGCCGCAGGCCTTCTTCATGCGCGTGGCGATGGGCCTGTCGCTGAACGAGATCGACCGCGAAGCGCGCGCCATCGAGTTCTACAACGTGCTGTCCAACTTCGACTTCATGAGCAGCACGCCCACGCTCTTCAACGCCGGCACGCGCCGCAGCCAG
>JBBQAW010000387.1:0-3765 GCA_038316815.1 Burkholderiales bacterium | reverse complement strand
TGACCGGCAAGATCACGACCTTGTTGGCCCAGGCGGCCGAACTGGCTATCCGCCAGAAGACCGAATCCATCAGTCTGGACTTGCTCATGGATGCCGCAGCTGCCGGCATCTTCAAGCTCCCGGCAGAGCAAGAGATCGATGCCGCCCTGGCCTGACACGGGCAAGGCCGAAGGCTGGTGACACGATGAAAGGGTCAGTGGTTGTGCCAATTGAAAGATCAAAAGTGACAGCTTGAAGGGAAACCGACAGGGGCTGAGGCACTGCAGTTCAAACTCGTGGCCACTAAATCAGCCATGGCCAGAGGTCGAAGCGTCACACAAAGTGCGGAAGAACCACTTTTCCTTCGGTCTACGGGGCGCCACCATGGCCAACTTCGATCTCACCATCGCCACCCACCCGAAGGTGGCTAAAGAGTTCGTGCTGAGGTGCGACGCGGCGGTCACCGCGGGCGGCAGAGGGACCTGAAGCGAAGGCCGCTACCACCTTACCGGTATCAAATCGGGCCCGACGATGTGCCCGTGTTCTGCCGGCCCGTCGTGTTGCACGTCGTGCGTGAAATGCGCGCCGTACCAGACGACGACGTCGTGGCTGGAGATAACCTCGCCGTTGACCCACTGGTCGATGTTGGCTTCAAAAGGGGGGCCGATAGCCACCACGCCGTCGTCGATCTCGTTGCCGTGGTACCGCAGCAGCCACAGGTCACCGCGGCCGAAGGGCGCGTCGGGCTGGACCGTGGCAACGCCGTCTTCGGCGTTGGGCACGATTTCATAGGCCTCACCGCTAACGGTGTTCTCCACGCGCCATTTGCGCTTGCGCGCGTAGTCGCGCGGGCGGCGAACTTCGTAGGCCTTATCGTGCCACTTGCTCCTGCCGAACAGCGGCGGGTCGTTGAATTCGCGCACGCGGTTGTTGGCGGCGGTACGGATGTCGAAATCCAGCCGCCAGTACGCATGGTGATGGTGGATGTTGCACACGCACTGGCTCTCCACGGCCGCAAAACCGAAGCGCGGGCGGATGGTGCCGTCGGTGCCCAAACGCCACTGGCTCACGTAGCGGTACCAGCCAGCGTGCATCTCGCTGACCAGCACCAACTCGCTGCCTTGAAGGTAGACGGCCACACCCAGGAAATTGCCCGTGTCCGAGCCCGTGTCCATGATGGTCTTGGCCGGCGCGTTGCACAGCATGAAGCCCGGCGCAACGTTGATGCCCTGCGCCTGGATCATGCCTTCCTCGAACTGCCAGTCGCGGTAGGGGCCGCACTTGTTAGCGTCGTACTTGACGTTGAGGATGGGCACGTGGGCGCGGTAGAGAACGCGCTTGCCCTTGTAGTCGACATAGCGCAGCTCAACGCCCGAACCGTTGGTGCCGCTGGACGCTGCCGGCCGCACCGCCAGGAAGCGCCACAGCGTTTGCCCGCCTTGCGAGACGGTCACCCAGACCTGGCCTGCAGTGCCCTTGGACGCCGTGGCCTGCCCCGCGCTTTGCGGCACGCCGCACAAACCGCGCGGGTGCGGCTCGGTATGGCGGGGAGCACGCCCCGGGAAACGATTGACCGACTTGCCCACGAGGTCGACGCTGACGATCTCGTGGTCCAGCCCGTCCTTGCGTGGCAGTAGCCCGACTGCGATGTGGCGGTCGTAGCGACCGTCGTGCAGTTCGGTGAGTACCAGCGCCGGAATCGGGCTGTAGGCTTGCAGCCGCCCTTCGCGCAGGTCAGCGCCCAAGGCTGAGTCGCGGGCTAGCACCTTCAACGCCTGTCCGAACTCTTCCGCCGACGGATGCGGCGGCAGTGCGTGCTCCGACAGCACCGCCTTGCGCGGGTCGGCCAGGCGGCCTTCAGCGAGCACGGTGCGGCGGTTACGGTCATCGTAGAACGTGGCGCGGAAAAGGCTGGGCGGCCGTGGCCGTTCTACTTTACCGACCGTCGCCTCGTCCACCGCTTCGACGTACAAAAGCCGCGCCTTGGCGTGGCCGACGTACTTTGCGAGCGCGGCGGATGCAGCAATGTGCGCACCCACGGCGGCCAGCTCTTCGGTGGTGGGGCCGAAGGGTTTGATCTTCACCGTCAAGGCCGCCGCAGCGGCCCCGGGCCTGGCCGCACCAGCAGAAGCTTTTGCCATTGCTTTCCCCTTGCCCGCCACACGGCGCTGTTTGCGACGCTTCAGCCTGGAAACCCAGTTATACCGGCGGCGGTCCAGCGAGCCATCCCTAAACTGATGGACGAGTCCGGCAGCCCCACGGCGCCCCGGCATGGCACACCGCATGGCAGAGCAACTGGTATCTGCAGCGCCGCGAGCTGAGGATCATCGCCGCGATCCCGGATCGGCCCGTCATCGAGAAGATCCTCAAGCGCCTTGGGCTACAGGCACAGCCGCGCGTCGGCGCCCGAGCGCATGGCGCTTCACGAGGGCTGAACCCTATCTCCTGTTCGAACGAAGATCGAAACCGACGCCCAGTTGCACCGGGTCGGGGGGTACCGCTGCGCGCCACACCGCTCAGGCGACCGCACAAAGGTCAAACCTCAGGGTAAACCAATGCAGGACCGAGATGTCACGTCGTTGTTTGGCCGCAGTCCGATCAGCCTGATCAGGCCCTGCGGGCCGAGCGGAAATCGACGGTGCGGCCACAGGAATCTGTCGAGGCATAGTGCCCGGAAGTTGCCGGCAACCAGAGTCGGTTGATGGACGTTATGGATAGCTATCCTTAACGTAAAGCGTTTATCAGACGCCCCACCGGCGCAGGCCGAACGAGCCGATGCCGAGGGCGGAGGGTAAACCTCGTTGGGCTGCCGGGAGTGGACCTCGTCGGCAAGCCGCTCACGACCCTGGAACGTCATGCGCTCAACGCGTAGCACTGCGCGGGCGAGATTGCGGCTGGAGATTGATGCCATGTGCTGGTTCTGCGTTGCCATACCGCGTCTATTTTCGCCAGAAGGCCTCGACGGCTTTCATTCGCCGGCGCTTCTCGGTCGTCACATAGACAGTCGTGGTGGCCAGCGACGCGTGTCCCAGGTTTTGCTGCGCAATCTCGATCGGCATGCCGCTGGCAATCGCATGGCTGGCGTGCGAGTGGCGCATCCAATGCGTGCTGGCCTTGGCGAAACGTTCGACCCCTTTTGCATCGCCCTGCCCTCGCAGCACGCTGGCGCAGTCCGTAAAAAACGCCTTGATCTGGTCGTAGAACGTCGTCGCCGCGATTCCCTGCCGGGGTTCGAACGATTGCCCGGTGCTCAGCCCGGGCGCACGCTCTGCAGCGTCGCTGGCCTTGCCAAGCAAAAACGCCCCCTGGTTGCCGATGTCCTCCGGGTCGGTATCCAACCCCCTTCCCTCCATGTACCTGGCCAGCTCGGACACCACGTCGACCGGGAGCGGCACTTCCCGCTCCTTCTGCCCCTTGCCGATCACCCGCAACATCCACCCCTGCATCGGTTGATCATCCGACGCGTCGGCCGGGTACTCGACCCAGATCAGGTCATCGACGGTGGCCGCCACCACTTCCGACAGGCGCAGGCCGGTCGCATAGAGCAGGTGCAGCCCGAAGATCAGCCGCTGGTTCGCAGAAGTGCTGGTCAGTATCTTCAACTGCCCTTCGATGAACTGCCACTGCGCCAGGCTAAAACTCCGGCCCGCATTCACCTTTGGCCCGGCGGTGCGCGGCACCCCGACCGCCGACCACGGGTTGCCCATCAGGTAGTTCTGGTCAACGAGGAATCCGTAGAGGTTCTTCAGAATCGTCACCGCATGCCGCTGGGCGGACGCCGACAAC
>JBBQAW010000386.1:0-3779 GCA_038316815.1 Burkholderiales bacterium | reverse complement strand
TTGCTGGCGCTGTAGGGGCTGTTGGGTTCGTACGGGTGCGTCTCGGTGAAGGCCGGGGCGTCGGGAGCCAGGCTGCCGTAAACCTCGTCGGTACTGACGTGGTGAAAACGGAACGCCTGGCGTTCGGCTTCGGGCAGCGCCTGCCAGTGGGTGCGTGTGGCTTCCAGCAGCGTGAACGTGCCGTCGACATTGGTCTTGATGAACGCGCCCGGGCCGTGGATGCTGCGGTCGACATGGCTTTCGGCCGCGAAGTGCAGCAGCGCGCGCGGCCGGTGTTCGGCCAGCAGGCGGTCCATCAGCGCGCGGTCGCAGATGTCGCCATGCACGAACACATGGCGCGCATCGCCTTGCAGTGCCGCCAGGTTCTGCAGGTTGCCGGCGTAGGTCAGCGCGTCGAGGTTGACGACCGTCTCGTCGTGGGTTGCCAGCCAGTCGAGCACGAAGTTGCTGCCGATGAAGCCGGCGCCGCCAGTGACGAGGATGGTCATTTCGCTACCCGCCCGTACGTGTCCTCGAAGCGCACGATGTCGTCTTCGCCCAGATAGCTGCCTGACTGCACTTCGATGATCTCCAGCGGCAGCTTGCCCGGGTTGCGCAGGCGGTGCGTGGCGCCCAGGGGGATGTAGATGCTCTGGTTTTCGGTCAGCAGCACGACTTTGGTGTCGACGGTCACTTCGGCTGTGCCGCTGACGACGATCCAGTGTTCGGCGCGGTGGTGGTGCATTTGCAGGCTCAAGGCGGCGCCGGGTTTGACGCCGATGCGCTTGACCTGGTGGCGCGGGCCGCTGTCGACGCCGTCGTACCAGCCCCAGGGGCGGTGCACCTTGCGGTGCAGCGCGTGTTCGCCGCGCTGTTCGACCCCGAGCTTGGCGACGATTTTCTTCACGTCCTGGCTCTTGTCTCGCCGGGCGACCAGAACGGCGTCGGGTGTTTCGACCACGACGATGTCTTCCAAACCGACCGCAGCCACCAGCCTGCTGGTGGCATGCACCAGGGTGTTGCGGCTGTCGGTGATCATCGCGTCGCCCACCGTAGCATTGCCATGGGCGTCTTTCGGTGCCACCTGCCAGACGGCGTCCCAGGCCCCCAGGTCGTTCCAGCCGGCGTCCAGGGCCTGCATGCGGATGTCCAGTACGCCGGGGCATTTCTCCATCACCGCGTAGTCGATCGACTCGGACGGCACGGCGCCGAATTCAGCCTTGCCCGGGCGCACGAATTTGGCGTCGCTGCTGCGTGCGGCCCAGGCAGCGTGGCAGGCGGCGGCGATATCGGGGCGAAAGCGTTCGAGCGCGGCGATCCAGACCGAAGCCTTGAGCACGAAGATGCTGGCATTCCAGAAATAGTTGCCCTCAGCCAGGTACTGCTGCGCCGTGGCCAGGTCGGGCTTTTCAATGAATTGGGCCACCTTCTGTTCTGGCGCTGCGCCAGAGGCGCGGATGTAGCCGAAGCCCGTTTCGGGGTGGGTGGGCGTGATGCCGGCAATCACGATGGCACCTTCAGCGGCCTGCAGCACGGCCCGCTGCAGGGCCGCAATGAAGGCGGCGTTGTCGGTGATGGTCTGGTCGGCCGCAGTCACCACCAGCACCGGGTCGGCGCCGGTGCCGGCATCTTCCATGGCCTGCAGTGCCGCCAGCATCATGGCCGGGGCGGTATTGCGGCCGGTGGGTTCCAGCAGCACGGCTGCCGGATCAACGCGCGTTTCACGCAATTGGTCCAGCACCAGAAAGCGGTGTTCTTCATTGCCGACGATCAGCGGTGCCTTCAACGTCTGGCCTGGCGCGGCCAGCCCCTGCAGCCGGGTGATGGCCTGCTGAAACAGGCTGGTGTTGCCTGAGAGCACCAGAAATTGTTTCGGAAAGCCAGCGCGGGACAACGGCCACAGCCGCGTGCCCGAACCGCCGGCCATGATCACGGGTTGAACTGAAAGCGTCATGCGTTGAATCCGTTGGGGTATTGAGACTGCCAGCGCCAGCTGTCGGCGCACATGCGGGCCAGGTCGTGCTGTGCCTGCCAGCCCAGCAGCTGCAGGGCCTGGGCCGGGTCGGCATAACAGGCCGCCACGTCGCCCGGGCGACGGGGCGCTACGCGGTAGGGCACGGGTTTGCTGCTGGCCCGCGCGTAGGCGGCTACCACGTCGAGCACGCTGTAGCCGCGCCCTGTACCTAGGTTGACGGTCAGCGAACCTGGCTGGTCCAGCAGCTTGCGCAGGGCCGCGACATGGCCTTCGGCCAGGTCGACGACGTGGATGTAGTCGCGCACGCCCGTGCCGTCATGGGTGCTGTAGTCGTTGCCGAACACGGTCAGTTCGCTGCGGCGACCCACGGCCACCTGGGCCACGTAAGGCATCAGGTTGTTCGGCGTGCCACGCGGGTCTTCGCCGATCAGTCCGCTTTCGTGCGCGCCCACAGGGTTGAAGTAGCGCAGCACGGCGGTTTGCCAAGCGGGGTCGGATGCACCCAGGTCACCCAGGATCTGTTCGCCCATCAGCTTGGTCTGGCCATACGGGTTGGTGGCCGACAGGCGCGCGTCTTCGCGCAACGGCAGGCTCTCCGGGTTGCCATAGACCGTGGCGCTGGAACTGAACACGAAACGCCGGCTGCCGTGGCGCTGCATCACGCGGCAGGTGGCCAGCAAAGCGCCCAGGTTGTTGGCGTAATAGTTCAGCGGCTGGCTGTTCGATTCGCCGACCGCCTTGAAGGCTGCGAAGTGCACCGTGGCGTCGATGCGGTGGCGCTGGAATACGCCGTCCAGCGCCGCTTCGTCGCAGACGTTGACCTGTTCGAATACCGGCGTGCGGCCTGAAAGCGTGCGCAGCCGGTTCAGGACTTCGGGTGAACTGTTCGAGAAATCGTCAACACCAACGACCTCGTAGCCTGCAGCCAGCAGGGCCAGCCAGGTGTGGGAAGCGATGTAGCCGGTGCTGCCAGTCAGCAGAACAGTGGTCATGGTTCTGCGGCGCCTGTCTATTGCAGCGTGAACTGCCCATAGCAGCTGACGATGTTGGCGGAATAGGCGTCGTTCAGGCGCGGTTCGCTGTTGTTGCCGCGCTTCTCGAAGCTGGTCTGGCAGCCAACCGTCAGGCTGCGCCGGGGAACCCAGCGTGCGCCCAGGCTCAGCACGTTGCCCGTGTCCCTGCCGCGCAGGCCCGTGACGGTCTGTCCGCTGCCGTCTTGCGTGCGGTTGTAGACCTGCAACGAAGCCGTGGCCACGATCTTGCCGGTGACGTCGTAATCGACCCCCACACGCAGGTTGTCCGTGGTCTGGCTGAAGGCGGTCGTGCTCAGGTCCGAGGTCTGCCCCGTGTCGCGCGCCAGGCGGGCGTTCAGGCGCAGCCTGCCACCGGGGTTCCAACCCCAGGCCGCGGCACCCGTGAGCCCGTCGAAATCTCGTTCGCTCAGTTGGTCGTAACGGGTCCGGCCCTGGCTGATGGTCAGGTCCAGGTTGCTGGTGCCGGACGGTACCCAGACAAAGTTCAAGTCGATGTCGTCGCGCTGGCGTTTGTCTCGCGGGTCGGCCTGGCTGATAAGCAAGTTGGGGTAGTCGATGCTTGCCGTGCGCAGTGACACGGCCACGCTGGTGGCGCCGCCCAGGCGGTAGCGCACGCCCAGCGATGCCCCGGTCTGACGGTATTCGGCATAGGCTGCGGTCGGCGCTTCATAGGACAGGTCGTAGTAGTTGACGCCACCTTCCAGTGACAGCGGCCCGGCCAGGCCCATCCGGGCCGTGGCCGAGAAGCGTTGCGTGTCTTCGGAATTGCCGCCGCCAATGAACTGGCCCAG
>JBBQAW010000385.1:0-3787 GCA_038316815.1 Burkholderiales bacterium | reverse complement strand
TCTTGTTGGCTTCGGTCCAGGCGTCGCGTGCGGCCATGATCTTCATCAGCGCCGGCAACACGAAGCTGGCGGTCTTGCCGCTGCCGGTGTTGCTGCTGACCATCAGGTCGCGCCCGGCCAGTGCGGCGGGAATGGCTTGCTGCTGCACTTCGGTGGCCTGGGTGTAGCCGGCGTCGGTGACGGCACGCATCAGGGTTTCGTGCAGGTTCAGGGTATCGAAATTCATTGTCGTCTTCGCTTTCAATCACGGCAGGCAAAAGCCCACCGGCGGCGCGTTTGAATACGCACCGACAGGTGAAGTCGCATCAATCAGGGGCAGCCCGGGTTCTGCGCACGTCATTGAAGACCGTGCAGGGCTGTTTCGGATCGCAGGCGACGGCATCGCCGCCGACCCGAAAAATGCGGCTTCGCTGGAACGCGAAGCGACGAAGGTCGAAGGGGATGAACGAGTTGGCAGGCCTCAAAAGTCAGGTATTTCCTGCCAAGCCCTCGACTATAGCTGACTTCGGGTTTTCACGGAAGGCTGGTTTGACGGAACCTTCACGCACGCTCGATGCGGTGCGCCAGCGCTTCCCAGACGGGCCGCAGGCGGCCAGGCAAGTCGGGCAGGGTGCCCAGGTCGGTGCGGCTCTCGGTAGGCGAATGGAAATCGCTGCCGCGGCTGGCCAGCAGGCCGAACTCTTCTGCCACTTCAGCGTAGCGCACGCGCTCGGCTTCGCTGTGGCTGCCCGTCATCACTTCCACGCCCTGGCCGCCGTGGGCCACGAATTCGCTGAACAGCGCGTATTCGGCCGTCGGGCTGAAGCGGTAGCGTGCAGGGTGGGCGATGACCGCGACGCCGCCGGCCTGGGTGATCCACTTCACCGCGTCGCCCAGTCGGGCCCACTGGTGCGGCACGTAACCTGGCTTGCCTTCGGTCAGAAAACGGCGAAAGACTTCGTAGGTGTCGTTGCATACGCCCGTTTCGACCAGGAAACGCGCGAAGTGCGTGCGCGAAATCAGGTCTGGGTTGCTGACGTAACGTAGCGCACCTTCGAAAGCGCCGCCTACGCCGGCTGCAGCCAGGCCGTCGGCCATGGCCTGTGCCCTTGCGCGGCGCCCGCCGCGCGTGGCGGCCAGGCCAGCCTGCAGCGCTGCGTCTTCGGCGTCGAAACCGAGGCCGACGATGTGCACGGTCTCGCCGGCAAAGCTGACCGAGATTTCGGTTCCCGTCAGGAAGGCCATCCCCTGGGCCAGCGCGGCTTGGCGTGCGGCGGCCAGGCCGCGCACTTCGTCATGGTCGGTCAGGGCCCACACCTCGACGCCTTGCGCATGGGCGCGCTGGGCCAGGTCTTCTGGGCTCAGCGTGCCGTCGCTGACATGGCTGTGGCTGTGCAGGTCGGCGTTGAGCAAGTGCATGCCGGCATTGTGGCCGGGCCAGCCATTGCACGCATGAGCCCCCGGTTCTTCAGCGCTGCAGCTGCAGGGTGGTTGCGCAACGCGCGGCCAGACTGGCGTCGTGTGTCACCACCACGAAAGCCGTGCCGTGTTCGCGCGCCAGGCCCAGCATCAGTTCGAACACCGCATCGGCCGTGCCGCGGTCGAGGTTGCCAGTGGGTTCGTCGGCCAGCACGCAGGCTGGCTGCGTCACCAGCGCGCGCGCAATGGCCACGCGTTGGCGTTCGCCGCCTGAAAGCTGCGATGGATGGTGGCCCTTGCGGTCAGCCAGCCCCACTTTGGCCAGCATGGCAGCCGCCGCTTCGCGCGCTGCCGCCACCGTCTGGCGCGCAATGCGCAGCGGCATGGCCACGTTGTCCAGCGCGCTGAATTCCGGCAACAGATGGTGAAACTGGTAGACGAAGCCCAGATGCTGGTTGCGCCAGCGCCCCTGTTCAGCCGCAGGCATGCTGGCCAGCGCCCGGCCCATGAGCGTGACGCTGCCGGCACTGGGCGCTTCCAGCCCGCCCAGCAGGTGCAGCAAGGTGCTTTTGCCCGAGCCGCTGGCGCCCACCACCGCCAGGGTCTGGCCGCGTTGCACGCGCAGGCTGACGTCGCGCAGCACCTGCACGTCCAGTTCGCCTTCGGTGTAGCGCTTGGCCAGGTGCTCGGCCTGCAGCACGGTCTCTGTCCCGTGCAGGTCACTCATAGCGCAGCGCCTCGGCCGGGTTGGTGCGGCTGGCGCGCCAACTGGGGTAGAGCGTGGCCAGAAAGCTGAGCACGAGGGAGATCACCGCAATCGGCACGATGTCGCTGGCCAGCGGCTCGCTGGGCATGCGGCTGATGACGTAAATGCTGCCCGGCAGAAAGGCCACGCCCAGCAACCGTTCGATGGCCGGCACGAGCACGTCGACGTTGAACGCCACGAGCAGGCCCAGTGCCACGCCTGTGAAAGTGCCGATGATGCCGGCGGTGGCCCCCTGCACGATGAAGATGCCCATGATCGACCGCGGGCTCGCGCCCAGGGTTCGCAGGATGGCGATGTCGGCGCGCTTGTCGGTCACCGTCATCACCAGCGTGCTGACCAGGTTGAAAGCCGCCACCGCGACGATGAGCGTGAGGATGATGAACATCAGCCGCTTCTCGATCTGAACGGCGTCGAACCAGTTGCGGTTGGTGCGGGTCCAGTCGCGCACATCGACCGCCAGACCCAGGCTCTGCTGCAGTTCGCCGCCCACGCGGCGCGCGTCCTGCACGTTGGCCAGCTGCAGTTGCACGCCCGTGGGCCCTTCGAACTGGAAGAAGCGCGCCGCGTCGTCGATGTGGATCAGCGCCAGGGAACTGTCGTATTCGTAGTGCCCGGCATTGAACACGCCGACCAGGGTGAACTGCTTGATGCGCGGCGTTACGCCCGCCGGCGTGAGCTGCCCGCCCGGGGCCACGATGGCCACCTTGTCGCCGATGCGCGCACCCAGCAGGCGCGCCAGTTCCACGCCCAGCACGATGTTCCATTCGCTCGCCTTCAGCTGCGCCAGCAAGGGCTGTTCGTTGCGCGCCAGTTCGGTGACGCTGGCTTCGGCCACCGGGTCGATGCCGCGCACGATGGCGCCCCGCAGTTCGTCGCCCCGGCCCACCAGGGCCTGGGCGGCGATGAAAGGTGCCGCGCCGCGCACGGCCGGGTTGGCGCGTGCGGCCTCGGCCGTGGCACGCCAGTCGGGCAGGGTGCCGCGTGCAGCGTCGAAGATTTCGACGTGCGCGATGACACTGAGCATGCGGTCGCGCACCTCCTGCTGGAAGCCGTTCATCACGCTCAGCACGATGATCAGCGCCGCCACGCCCAGCGAGATGCCGAGCACCGACACGAGGCTGATGAAGCTGATGAAGCCATTGCGCCGGCCGGCGCGGCCAGCGCGCGTGTAGCGCCAGCCGATGTGCCACTCATAGGGCATGTTCATAGGCGCCGGATGCTACCGGACGCCCCGCCCATCCTCAGGACAGCCCGGATAATGGGCCGATGCCGCTGCTGATTCCCTTTGCCGCCCCACGCGCTGCGCCCTGGGAACAGCTGTCGACAGGGCGCTTACCTCACCTGCAGGCCCTGCTCGCGCGCTGGCCTGAAGCCGAGCGTGACGACGGCGATGAATTGAGCCTGTCGCCACCGCACGAACGTTTCTTGGCGCGCGCGCTGGGCTGGCAGGGCGCAGACGGTTGCCTGCCCTGGGCCGCGCGGGCGGCACTGGCTGACGGCATTGACGTCGGCAACCTGGCCTGGGGCCTGCTGACCCCCGCGCACTGGCACCTGGGCACCGACCAGGTCAGCCTGATCGACCCAGCCGCGCTGATGCTGAACGAAGCAGATTCGCGCGCCGTG
>JBBQAW010000384.1:0-3790 GCA_038316815.1 Burkholderiales bacterium | reverse complement strand
GGTCGAAGCAAAGCGGCGGCCGAGCAGCTCACCGACACGTGTTCAGACTCAGATTCGGACACAAACTCAGACGCAAACAGCGCCGACGACGAAACCGCCGGCACCAACGTCCAGGACCGCCTGCTGAACGCCTGGCTGAAGCAGGCCCGCATCCCCGCGCCGCTGGACAGCGAACTGCTGGCCAAACATGCGCTGCGCTATGTCAAGGGCCAGAGCACCGACTTCTTTGTGCACCCGCAACTGGGCCCCTTTCTGCGCAACGAACTCGACCTTTACCTGCAGACCGAATTTGTGAATCTGTGGGACCTGCCCGACAGCGCCCTGGCACGCGAACGCGGCAAGCTGGCCATTTGCCGCAGCGTGGGGCGCAGCATCATCACCGTGCTGCACGCGCTGGAAGACTTGCAGGCGGCGCTGTTCGAAAAGCGCAAGTTCGTGCTGCAGGCCAGCTATCTTGTGCAATGTTCGTGGCTGCGCAGCCTGGGCGCAGAAGGTGCGACGCTGGTGGACACGGCTGCGGCGCACGGGCCGCAGGTTCAACGCTGGCGGCAGTGGCTGAGCGAGGCGGCGGGCAGCACCGCCAGTGGCGCGACGCTGCTGAAGCAATGCCCGCACCTGCCGCTGCACACGAGCCTGTTTGATGAAGATTTCCGCTGGGCCGTGTTGGCCTTGGTGCCTGACTTGCAAGCCGCACTGGGCGGCTTGTTGGTGCATGGGGACAACTATGCGGCGTTACGCACTCTGGAGGCGCAATGGCGGGCGGCAGTGAAGTGCATTTACATCGATCCGCCGTACAACACGGGGAAGGACGGGTTTCTTTACAAGGACGGGTGCGAGCATGCGACTTGGCAGTCGTTGATCGATGACCGAGTGAAGCTGAGCAGCGGCCTGCTTGGGGCAACGGGTGTACTGATGGCCAGCATCAGCGACATCGAGCGCAGCGGTCTGACCGCCATTTGCGATGCTCACTTCGGCATTGAAGGTCGCATCGGCAACCTGGTGTGGAAAGGAGCCACCGACAACAACCCGACGCGGATTGCGACAGAGCACGAGTACATCCTGTGCTATGCGAAGTCTCAGGCTGACCTCGAGGAACGATGGAGTACACAGACGAGCGAAACCAAGGATTTCATGCTGGCGGCTTACGAGAGGATTTGCCAGCAAACAGAAACGCATTCCGAACGAATTGCGCACTTCGATGCGTTCACAGATGAGCATCGAGACAAGCTGGGCGATCTCTACAGGTATCGCCGACTCGACGCCAGAGGACCTTATGCCGCGCGACGAAACATGGAGAACCCTGGCAAGCCCGGGTATCAACATGACGTGTTTCATCCGACGACAAAGAGGCCATGCGCCAAACCCTACTGGGGCTGGCGGTTTCCCGAGGCCACGATGGCCCGATTTTTCAGGGAAGAGCGGCTCATCTTCGGTGCGGACGAGAGCAAAATTCCAGAGTTGAAGGTTTACTTGCGGGAAGTCAAATTCCCGCTCAGAAGCGTCATTCAACTGGATGCCCGAAAGGGCTCGAATGACCTGGATCGATTGTTTGGTGCGCGCGACGTTTTCAAGAATCCGAAGCCAGCGGAACTGCTGGAACGGCTCCTGTCCTTTACAAGCGAAGAGGGTTGCTGCGTTCTCGACTACTTCGCCGGCTCCGGCACCACCGCGCATGCCGTCATCAACCTGAACCGCGAAGACGGCGGGGCGCGGCGCTTCATCCTGGTGGAACAAGGCGAGTACTTCGATACCGTGACCCTGCCGCGCGTGGCCAAGGTGATGGCCTGCCCGGAATGGAAAGACGGCCAGCCCAAGCCCGGCGTGCAGCACGACGCGCAAGCCACCGAAGACCCGCAGGCGCACTGGTCACAGCGCACCCTGCCCATCGTGCAGGTGCTGCGCATCGAACGCTACGAAGACAGCCTGGACGCGCTGGCCCTGCCCGTGGCAGCCGCCGCAGCCGGGCAAGCCGAACTCGCCGGCTTCGACGCCCTGCTGCGCTATGTGGCCGACATCCCCGGCGGCCAAGACGGCGGGCCCGATGCAGCGCCGGTCAACCCGGTGCGCCTGTCCACCGCCGCGCTGTCGCGCCCGCTGGACTATCGGCTGCCCACGGTGTGGGATGGCCATGCGGTGGAACGCCCGGTGGACCTGCTGCACACGGCCTTGTTGCTGTTGGGTCTGCATGCCGTGCGCGTGCGCCGGCTGCCACGGCCGGCCGCCGCCGGCGGTGGCCTGGCCCTGCTGGCCGAAGTGCGCCCGCACCGGCCCGGCCAACCGGCGCAGTCCGTGGGGCTGGAACTGCTGCTGCTGCGCGAACACGACCTGGATGCACTAAGCCCCGCCCAGCAGGCACAGCAGATGCAGGCCGAATGCGACTGGCTGGGCGCCGCCGTGCTGCAGCACTTCGGCCGCGTTGTAAGTGCCTATGCCTGCGTGCACCACAACCGCGACCTGTTGCTTCTGGGCGAAGGCGAACGCGGCGCCAGCATCGACACCGCGCTGGCCCAGGCCATGTGGGCGCGCGACCCGGCCTTTGCCGCGCGCTGAGCGGCAGCGTCATGGCCAAGGCTGCCCGCCCCGCATTCGTCCGCAGCCTGCTGCTGCCGCGCGCCTTTGCAGCGGCCTTCGGGCTGCGCGAAGCCGCCTTGCTCAAGCTGCTGGGTCAAGTCGACCCCGGGCGCGACACCGCCGGCCTGAGCGGCTGCGCCCGCGCCCTGGGCGCAATGGCGATCCATGCCGTGGCGCCCGAAACCCTGCGCCGCTGGGACCTGGCCATCGGCGGGCACGAATGCGCCACGGCGCAGGCGCGCGCCGCCCATGCGCTGGCGGCCGGCGCCGAACCGCAGGCCTCCCGGCTGACGCACTTTCAATGGCTGGCTTGCGCGGTGGTCGAATGGCACCTTGAAGCGCTGCACACCCAGGCGGCCGCGCATGTGGCGCGGCTGGAGGCCCTGCGTGAACGCGACCTGTCCCACCTGCCGCCCTACACTGCCGCCGACGCGCGCAAGCTGGCCTGCTTCATGGCCACCGGCGCCGGCAAGACGCTGGTGCTGCACATGAACCTGCGCCAGTTCATGGCGCATGGCTTGTTCCAGCCGCAGTCGGTGCTGTTGCTGACGCCCAATGAATCGCTCAGCGCCCAGCACAGGGCCGAGTTGGCTGCGTCGGGCTTGGCAGGGCTGGGTGTGCGGGTGGGCGAGATCACCAAGTTCTACGTCGACGCGCCGGGTGCCCGCCGGCCGAAGAAGGGCGTCAGCGAAGGCACTTCGCGCTACGAAGGCCCCAACCTGCTGCTGGTGGACGAAGGCCACAAGGGCGGCACCAGTGGTGGCGAAAAGGACTGGCGCGCCATCCGCGAAGCGCTGGCCGCGGGCGCCACCAGCGCGGCAGCGGGCTTCACCTTCGAGTACTCGGCCACCTTCGCGCAGATTGCCGACAAAGACCCCGACCTGTACGAAGAATACGCGCGCTGCGTGGCGCTGGACTTCGGCTACGCCCGCTTCTGGCGCGAGGGCTATGGCAAGCAGCCGCGGCAGATCAACGCCCGCGCCGAGGCCGGGGCCGACTTTGCGCTGGCCGCCGGGCTGCTGGCCTTCTACCAACAGCGCCGCGCCTTTCGCGACCATCCCGCGCTGGCGGCCGACTATCTGGTGGCCGCGCCGCTGCTGGCCTGTGTGGGCAAGGACGTGACCGCCGGTGCAGCCGGGTCTGACGTGGCGCGGCTGGTGGCCTTTCTGGGGCGAGCGTGTGCCGAACCCGCATGGCTGGCGCAGCAGGTGCAGGTGGT
>JBBQAW010000383.1:0-3806 GCA_038316815.1 Burkholderiales bacterium | reverse complement strand
CTGGGTGGCGGCCGTCGATTGCCCAGCGACCGCGTCGACGCGCGTGTTGGCCTGGCCGATGTCTTGCCGCTTGGCGCCGTGGTGCAGCCCGGACAGCCACTGGCCTGGGTCCACGCGGCCGACATGGCTGCCGCCACGAAGGCCGTGGCCGCCGTGCAGGCGGCAGTGACCCTGGTTGATGCGGCACCCGTGCTGCAGCCGCTGGTGCACGAGCGCATCGCGGCTGGCTGACCTGGTTCGGGGGTCGGTTCCGCGGCCTGCCCGCAACACGATCAACTGACATGCCAAATTTTCAGCGCCTGGCGCGAAGAGGTGACCCCCGTCGGCGCCACGGAGCGCCGAAGCTATGCAAGCCCGACCGCGACATCGGCGTAAAGCGCCACCAGACCAGAGTCGAAGCTGACCAGGCGCCCGCCGTGATGGCGTGCCAAACCGGCCAGGTAGGCGTCGGTGATTTGCCGGTGCCCGAGCACGCCGCGCCAGGAAACATCGGCGTAGCCGAGGCTATCGGACCAAAAGCGGTGCCGCGCATGCGCCGTGACCCCGGCCAGCACCGCCAGCGCAGTGGCGGAGCTCAATTCACCCAGCCGCATCAGCAGGCGAAGCAGTGTGCCTTGCGTGATGGGGCAGGTGGCAAAGGGCTCGTCGCTGGCAGCAAACCATGTCTGCGCGGCGTGGTGGTGAACATGCGTGCTGCTGACCAGCGCCACCAGCACATTGCCGTCCAGCAAGTGCACGCGTTCGCTTTGGCGCGCAACCGGCGTCAAGCTTCGTCCTCGAGGGCTTTCACGTCTTCGGGTGTCACGACGCGCGGCAGGCGAATGACGGGCAGCCCGGTTTTCGCACTCTTGACCATCGCAGCCTCGCTGCCTGCTGCGGTCGGTTCTGCGCAAGCCAGGCCGCGACGAATCAGCTCGACCACCGTGAGGCTCAGACTGCGGTGCGTGTGGACAGCCAGCGATGAGACGATGCGGTGCAAGTCTTCCGGGAGATCGACGGTGGTTCGCATCTTTGCATCATAGTGCAGGCGCATCATTGTGTTGATCGATCTGCTATTTTTCCTGGTGGGCAATGCGCCCGGCACAGGTCTCATTCCGGGGGGCCGCAACATTCAAGACCTGACCCTGGTGGTTTCATGACCCTGGTGCCTTCTGCTGGCGCATCAGCGCATTGATGCGCTCTGAACGCGCGTTCGTCTTCCCATGGCCAGTTCAAACCACGGGCTGGCTAACATCCCGCCTATCCTTTCCGCCATCGGAGTTCCCCATGACCCTGCCCCGCCGCCACGTCTTGGTTCAGGCGCTGGCCCTGACCGGCACCCCCGTCTTGTCGGCACTGGCCCCTTTGGCCTTGCTGGCCACGCCCGTGGCCCAGGCTGCGCCAACCGGTGCCGGCAAGCTGCCCACAGCCCCGGTGCGCAACGTGCCCGAGATCTTTTTCGGCACCACCGTGGACGACCCCTACCGGGACTTCGAAGACACCAAGGCCCCGACCGTGGCGGCGTGGATGAAGGCGCACAGCGACTTCGCCCGCGCCACGCTCAAGCTTATTGCCGGCCGCGACGCCATGCGTGCCAAGCTGGAGGAATACGACAGCGCTGCCGCCGCCCGTGTCACGGCGGTGCAGCGCGTGCCTGGCGACCTGTTCTTCTTCGAGCGCCGCGGCGCCAAGGACGACCAGTTCAAGCTCTACATGCGGCGCGGTATCAACGGCAGCGACAAGCTGCTGTTCGACCCCGAGACGCTGAAGAAGAAAACCGGCAAGCCGCACGCCATCAACTATTACTCGGCCTCGCCCGACGGCAAGCTGGTGGCGGTGGGCGTCTCGGCCGCGGGTTCGGAAGACGCTGCGATGCGCATCATCGACACCGACACCGGCCGCCAGCGCGGGCCCGAGATCACGCGCGCGCAATTCGGCGCAATGTCCTGGACGCCGGACGGCCGCGAGCTGTACTTCCACCGCATGCAGGCGCTGGGCAAGGGTGCTCCGCCCACCGACAAATACCAGCGCAGCAGCGTGATGGTGATGAAGCCCGGCGCCAGCGAAGCCAGCATTCGCACGGTGCTGACGGCGGGTGCTGACCTGGGCATTCCGGTGACCGAATTTCCGCTGCTCGAAGTGCTGCCCGACGGGCGCGTGCTGGCCACCGCGGTGGACGGTGTTTCGCCCGACTTCGCTGCCTGGCACACCACGCTGGCCGCGCTGCGCGCCGGCAAGCCCGACTGGCAAAAACTGGTAAGCCGTGATGACGGCGTCACCGGCCTGGCGCTGCAGGGCGACCGCGTCTACGCGCTCACCTTCAAGGGCGCTTCACGCTTCAAGCTGCTGGGCGGCCCGCTGCAGGGCTTCAGCCCCGCGACCGCCAGCGTGCTGGTGCCTGAAACCACGCGCGTGCTGACCGGCATCGCCAGCGCCATGGACGGGCTGTACCTGGAAGCGCGCGACGGCAACATCAAGCGCCTGTTCAAGCTGGCCCATGCCGACGGCGCGCAGTTGCAGCAGGTGTCTTTGCCCGTGCTGGGCAGTTTCACGATGACCAGCGTGCGCACCAACCAGCCCGGCCTGCTGCTGGACCTGCAAAGCTGGACCCGCGCGCGCCAGATCTATGCCGTGGGCGCCGACGGCAGCGTGCGCAACACCGGCCTGCAGCCGGCCGGCCCCTTCGACGCGCCCGGCAACGTGGTGGCCACCGAAGTCATGGTCAAGAGCCATGACGGCGTGATGGTGCCGATGTCGATCATCCACCGCCAGGGCGTGAAACTGGACGGCAGCAACCCCACCCTGCTGTACGGCTATGCCAGCTACGGCATCACCGAAGAACCCTTCTTCAGCCCCAGCCGGCTGGCCTGGATGGACCAGGGCGGCGTGTTCGCCGTCGCCAACCCGCGCGGCAGCAGTGTCTTCGGCCGCCAGTGGCACAACGACGGCAAGCAAGGCACCAAGCCCAACACCTGGCGCGACTTCATCGCCTGCGCCGAGTACCTGATCGCGCAGAAGTGGACCCAGCCCGCGAAGCTGGGCATCTGGGGCGGCAGTGCTGGCGGCATGCTGGTGGGCCGGGCCATGACCGAGCGGCCCGAGCTGTTTGCGGCCGTGGTGCCCGAAGTCGGCAGCCTGGACATGGTGCGCATGGAAACCACCCCCAACGGCGTGCCCAACATCCCCGAATTTGGCAGCCGCAAGACAGAAGCGGGTTTTCGCGCGCTGCTGGCAATGAGCACGTACCACCAGGTCAAGGACGGCGTGGCCTACCCCGCAGTGCTGCTGCCGCACGGCGTGAACGACCCGCGCGTGGAGGTGTGGAACAGCACCAAGACCGCCGCACGCCTGTTGGCCGCCAACCCCCGGGGCAAGCCGGTGCTGCTGCGGCTGGACTACGAGTCGGGCCACGGCCAGGGCAGCACCAAGAGCCAGACGCTGGACGCCCGCGCCGACACCTTCGCCTTCCTGCTGTGGCAAATGGGTGTGGCGGGGTTCGAGCTGAAGGACTGACCGCGTTGCCGTTGCGGCGCCACGGTCGCAGGGTGAGGGGATGGGGATGGGGATGGGGATGGGGATGGGGATGGGGATGGGGATGGGGATAGATGTGAGGGCGAGGACAGGCGATGGGCGGTTCGATTTCAAGCCTATTCCTGCCGCAGGCATTCGATAGGCAACAGCTTGGATGCCCGCCGCGCCGGGTACCAGCCGAAGAACAGGCCCACGCCGGTGGAAAACAGCACCGCCACCAGCACGTGCGAGGCCGACAAGTCCATGCTGAAACTGCCCGCCGCGCCGGCCTGGTTCACGCCCCACACGCCCAGCGC
>JBBQAW010000382.1:0-3810 GCA_038316815.1 Burkholderiales bacterium | reverse complement strand
GTCGGCACCCTGGGCGAACAAGCCGACTTCGTAGCACACGCTGGTGCGCCCCTTGTGCGCCACCCGCAAGCCGGCTTCGATGCGCTGCGGAAAGGCCAGCGGCGCAAAGTAGTGGCACTGGGTCTCGACGACCAGGCCAATAACGCTGCCGTGGTGGATGTCCAGCGCGCCGGCTTCGATGAGGGTGCGGTTCACGGCGGTGTCGAAGTAGCTGTAATAGACGACGTTGTTGACGTGGCCATAAACGTCGTTATCCAGCCAGCGTGTGTCGAGGCCAGTGAAGTAGGCGTAGTGCGAACGGGGCCGGGGTGCAAGGCGCGAACTCATGCGGCCGATTCTGCCGTGCGCTGCCCGGCGGCTGGGCCTGTTGCCTGCCAGTGGGCCCAGCTGGCCAGAGCTTCTGCCAGCGTCTGGCGTTGCACGGCCACCGTGGTGGCCAGGTCGCGCCCGTAACCGCCGGCCATCGACAACGCGACTGGTATGCCGCGTTCACGCAGCGCGTGCAGCACGCGGCGGTCGCGTTCGGCCAGGCCGTCGCGGCTCAGCTTCAGTCGGCCCAGGCGGTCGTCTTCGTGCGGGTCGGCGCCGGCCAGGTAGAAGGCCAAGGTCGGGCGCGCGGCGGCTTGCCGTTGCCAGGCCTCGGTCATTGCCTGGTCCAGCGCCTGCAGGTACGGTCCGTCCGTGCAGCCATCGGGCAGTTCCACATCCAGGTCGCTGGCTTCCTTGCGGAAGGGGAAGTTCTTCGCGCCATGCATCGAAAGCGTGAAGACGGTCGGGTCGTCTTGAAAGATGGCGGCCGTGCCGTTGCCCTGGTGCACGTCCAGGTCGATGACGAACACGCGCAGAAGTTGCCGGTGGTGGCGATGCCATTCAGCCTGCATCAGCCTTGCGGCCACAGCCACGTCGTTGAACACGCAGTAGCCCGAGCCCTTGTGCGCATAAGCGTGGTGCGTGCCGCCGGCCAGGTTGGCGGCCACGCCTTCGCCGGCCAGGGCCGTTCGTGCGGCCTGGATGGTGGCGCCGACCGAACGCCGCGAACGCTCGACCATGCGTTCAGACCAGGGGAAGCCGATCTCGCGCTGCTGCGCCACGCTGGTGGTGCCTTCGGTAACAGCGGTGATCCACGCCGGGTCGTGCGCCAGGGCCAGTTCACCGTCGCTGGCGGGCATGGCTTCGGTCACGCGGATGCCGGGCAACGTGGACTCGACGGCTTCACGCAACAGCCGGTATTTGCCCCTCGGAAAGCTGTGCCCTGGGGGCAGGGGCAGGACATAACTGTCGGAATGAAAAGCGCGCACAGCCAGGATTTTAGGAAGCTCACCCTACTATGTTGCAGCGCAGCAAAAAACGCTTGCAATGCACGGGTAGACCCCTATACTTCGTTTCATGTTGCAGCGCAGCAAAGTGTTTGAAGTTCCCCAGTCGCGCCGCAGCCGGTTTCTCACCCACTGCCTTTAGGAGATTTCTCATGAACCTTACCGCTGACCAATTCATCGCCGCCCAGAAAGCCAGCATGGACACCCTGTTCGGCCTGACCCACAAGGCTTTCGAGAGCGTCGAAAAGCTGGTCGAACTGAACATGCAAGTGGCCAGGACCACGCTGACCGAAGCCTCGGAAACGGCCCACGCCGCCATGTCGGTGAAAGACGCCCAAGAACTGATGGCCCTGCAAACCAGCCTGCTGCAGCCCGCTGCTGAAAAGGCCGCTGCCTACAGCCGTCATGTCTATGACATCGTGGCCGGTGCCGGCGCCGAGATCACGAAGTCTGCCGAAGCGAACATGGCCGACAGCCAGAAGAAGGTGATGGCCATGGTCGACACCGCCGTCAAGAACGCCCCCGCTGGCAGCGAAAACGCAGTTGCCATGGTCAAGACGGCGGTTGCTGCTGCCAACAGCGCTTTCGAAAGCGTCCAGAAGGCCACCAAGCAAGCGACCGAAGTGGCCGAAGCCAACTTCACCGCAATGTCCAGCACGGCAGTCAAGGCCACGCAGCAAGCAACAAAGGCTGGCAAGCGCGCTGCCTGAGTTGTGCCTGCGGGAAACCGCTGGCCTGCTTAGAAACCCCCGGCGCCGCAAGGCGCGCGGGGGTTTTTTCATGGCAATGGCTGCGCCTTTGACAAGGCCGCCTGCGACGCTGCCTGCCAAGCCGCGATCCGCGCCTTCAACGCCGGCAGTTGTTGCTTGGCGGCCTCGCGCCCGTCCAGGATGGCACGCACTCGTGCCGTGAAGTCGGCGCCGCCCACATTGGCCAGCGCCGGGCGCAGCACGATGTCGGCGTCGCGCAGTTCAACCTGGCTGATGCTGCGCCCCATGATGGCAAAGGTCTGCAGCAACAACTGCATCATGTCGCCCGTGGCTTTGCCATCGGGCACGGTGCCGATGTCGACGGCCAACACCAGTTCAGCGCCCATCTGGCGTGCGAAACGCACCGGTACAGGTGACACCAGCCCCCCGTCGACATATTCGCGGTTGCCAATGCGCACTGGCTGAAACACCGCCGGCACGGCGCTGGAAGCGCGCACGGCCATGCCCGTGTCGCCGCGCTGGAAGAGGATGGCTGCGCCGCTGTCCAGGTCGGTGGCGACGATGCCCAGCGGCAGCGCCAGGCGCTCGATCGGCAGGCCACCGGTCTGGTCGCGCACCCAGCGCGCCAGCGCCTCGCCGCGGATCAAACCGCGGCCCGGGAATGCCCAGTCGGTGATGGCCCCTTCGTCCATGGCCTGCGCCAGCGCGCCCATCTGCGCCCCCGACTTGCCTGAAGCGTAGAGCGCAGCCACCAGGCTGCCGGCCGACGTGCCCACCACCAAATCGGGCCGGATGCCGGCTTCTTCGAGCACCTGAATGACGCCAATGTGCGCAAAACCGCGCGCTGCGCCCCCGCCCAGCGCCAGGCCCAGGCGCGGCACGCGCAGCGGCAATGTTTGTATCGCAGGCGGTGGTGGTGCGGGCGGCTGCACCACCGTCGGCAGGGGGACCGTACGAACCACCGTCGGCGACACCGGCGCGGTCTGGCAGGCAGCCAGCAGAGTGCACAAAACCACTGCCGAGGCCGCTCGGACTACAGAACCAATACGCATATGCAAACTACCAAAGAGTTCTTCCAAGGAATATCAGGGTTCCCTAGAGTCTGGCACTTTCGGCGCCTGCCGCCTGCCTGCCCTGCACTTCTCCGGCCGCTTCATGTACCGCTATACCGATTTTGACCACCAGTTCCTGCGCCAGCGCGCAGCGCAGTTCCGCGACCAGTTGCAGCGCCACTTGGCGGGTGAACTGCCTGACGAAGACTTCCGCCCGCTGCGCTTGCAGAACGGCTGGTACGTGCAGCGCCATGCGCCGATGCTGCGCGTGGCCGTACCGTATGGCGAAGTCTCGGCTGCGCAACTGCGTGTGCTGGCGCAAATCGCCCGCGACTTCGACCTGCAGGACGCTGGCGAGGTGACACAACGCGGCGGTTTCGGCCACTTCACCACGCGCCAGAACATCCAGTTCAACTGGATTGCGCTGCACCGCGCAGCCGACGTCATGGACCTGCTGGCCAGCGTGAACATGCACGGCATCCAGACCAGCGGCAACTGCATCCGCAACATCACCAGCGACGCCCTGGCCGGCATCGCCCCCGACGAGCAGGTCGACCCGCGCCCCTACTGCGAAATTTTGCGTCAATGGAACACCCTGCATCCCGAATTCGCCTTTCTGCCGCGCAAGTTCAAGCTGGCGGTGACGGGGGCCACTGAAGACCGCGCCGCCACCGACTGGCACGACATCGGCCTGCAGTTGAAACGCAATGCCGCTGGCGAGGTCGGCTTTCG
>JBBQAW010000381.1:0-3814 GCA_038316815.1 Burkholderiales bacterium | reverse complement strand
CCAGCAGCGTTTGAATGTCACCCTGCTCCTCGACGTGCAGCGCCACCAGTTTTTGGGCGGCGACGACGTCGTCATCGGCCTCGTCGCCAGCGTCATCCTCGTCGTCGTCAGCGTCTTCTGATGTCCGCAACGTGCTGAACGGCATTGCCGCCTGGTCGGCCACCCTGCGCAGACGTTCTTCCAGCGTCTCGCGCAGTGCGTGGAAGCTGGATGCCAAGCGTTTGCGGTAGGTGGTCATCACGAAGCCGACAGCGCTGCGCTTGTCGTCGGACGCGTTGTTGTAGGTCGTGCTGATGTAGTCCTCCAGCGCGCCGTAGACCTCCGATTCCTCCGGGGTCATGTCGAGAAATTCATCCACCACCATGCGGTCGGCAATGGGCGAATCGATCATGCCGCGCCGGTGGTACTCACGCAGCAGGTCGCGGGTGTGTCGCGAGATCAGGCCGGCCACCGGCGTGTGGGCGCGCATGATGGCCACCGCACAACGACGCTCCTGTGCTGACAACTGGCGGCGAGGAGTAGAAGCCGTGTCTCGAAGCGCGCGCAGCACCTTCTGCGCCCGCAAGCGACTGTCTGCTGCCCGGCGTACTGCCATGTCGAGCGCAATCGGGCCAAACGCTGCTTCCGCTGCCCGGAACAGGGCCGCCAACATCTCAAGGTCTTCATGGGACGGGTTGCCGTCGCCCGATTTGCGAAAGAACTCCAGGAAGGCATTGCGCGTCCAGGCAGCCGGCATGGCCAGCAGCGACAGCAGATCCCAGACCTCGACCGGGTGCACCTGCATGGGTGTGGCCGTCAACAGCAAGAGCCCACGCGTGCGCTCGCGCAGGCGCTGCATTAGCTGCAACAGGAGGTTCGGCGGGCCCTCTTGGGTCGCACCAGGGCTCTTGCGCCGGGCGTGATGGGCCTCGTCCAGTACCACCAAGTCCCAGGGTTCCGCCTCCTCCAGCAGTTCCTTCTGACGGTCTCGGCGGCGCATCAAGTGGCTGGAGGCGATGACGAAGGGTTCGCGGTGCCAGTCATCACGAGACACGTCACGCTCATGGTGGCCTCGCATTGCGGGCGATGGATACCACCGCAAGACTTTGCCGTCGTAGAGGGGCCAGTTCAGGTTGAACTTCTCGCGCAGCTCGATCTGCCACTGTGTCATCACCGCCTTGGGTGCCAGCACCAGGATGCGCTTGGCCTTGCCGGACAACCACGCATACCGCAGCAGCAGGCCAGCCTGGATCGTCTTACCCAAACCGACTTCGTCGCTGATCATCAGGCGCGGTGGCCAATGGTCCACCATGCGATCAAACGCCCGGGTCTGGTGGGGCCAGGGCACCACCGCGCTGGTGACCTCCGCAATGCGGGCCCCGCCGTCGCCGTGGGGTGCTCGCCAGATGACCTGCCAGACCTCTCGGCGTAGCTCCTCAGCGCTGCTCTTCACGGGCTCAGCGCGTGCCGCCGGTGCCATCGGTGGGTCGGGGTCGGCGCCGCCGGCTTGCGCTCGCGCTGACTTCAGGCGCTCAGGCTCCTGGTCGTCCACGGGCAAAAACCGCAGCAGGTCTTCGCGTACCGCGGCCGGAACGTCGAGCACGCGAGCCCGCTTGGCCTTATCGGCCCACAGCTGGGCGAAGGTGCGTTCTTCGGCGTCCACATGCCTGGCACCGCCATCCCAGTCGCAAAAGACGTGGAAGGACTCCCAGTTGTGGATCCAGCCGTGAGCCGTTTCGTTGATGCTGCCGGCAAAGGCCAGCCGGCTGCCGGTCTTGTCTTCGATGACGCCGGCCTTCTCATGAAAGATCGCCTCGGACGCCACGGGGGCGCGGTGCTCGTTGCAGGGAACGGCCACCTTGATCTCAAGGAAGCCTTTGGCCACCATCCATGCCAGCAATTCAAGCGCCAAGGTTTGCGCCGGCGTCACACCCTTGATCGGCATCGGCAGCAAGCGCCCGGCCACGGTGTCCTTGAGTGACTGCCCGCGCTTGATCGCGTCGACCTCAGCCGGGCCTAAAGTGCAGCCGACCACCATGCGCATTCGGCCAAAGTTCAACACCAGCCCTTCGATACCGCGGGCCGCCACGGCCAGTGCGCTGGCGCTGAAGTACCCCGTTGTGCGGTCGTAGCGTTGCGCGCAGCCCAGGGCCGCCAAGTAGAACTGGCCGACCAGTGGCCCGTCCTCCGGGTCGTACTTTGTCCGCCATTCGAAGTCGGTCAGCAGCGCCATCAGTTGTCCTCTCTCGCCAGGAATCGGACAACCCGCGGGTGACGTGACGACTCAGCCAAGCCGCGCACCTGATCAAACACAAACTCGACAATATCGGATTCGTCGACTGATGGCAGCGCCGCGCCATCCTCGTTCTCTGCGAGCCAGTCCCAACCCGCCGGCGTCTCCAGCCACATCGCCACCCTATCAAGATGCCGGACCGGCAGCAGCGCCCCAGCGATGGTTTGCTTCACCGTTTCGACGTATGCGTCCCAGAAGTAGGACTCCTCACCTTGAACCTGAACACAGAATTCCAGCCAAGCTGTCCGAAGGCCGGAGTCGTCACCTGACAGCCCGCCGGGGAGCTTGCTCATCCTGCGCGCCACACGGTCGGCCACGCGCCTGGCGAAGTCGCGCGCAACCTGACGCGAAAGCTCCTGCCAGATCTTCATGCCGCCGCACCCTCGTCCTGCCAGATCTTGAGTTGTTCAGGCTCGGCCACCTTCTCGGCCAAGGCCAGGCGGCGCAGCTTTTCCAACGCATCGAAGTCCGCGCCGGCGCCCTTGGCCAAGTCGGGCAGGTCGAGGCCGCTCCACTCCGTGCCGACGGGCAGCACCTCGAGCACGGCCTCCAACGCCAGCAGGAAGGTCGGCTCACCGGCCAGGTGGTGCTTGGCCAGCAGTTCATTGGCCGAATCCAACGTGGCCGAGCGAGCCGTGCGCGCAAGGTGGTGCAACGCATCCAACATCGAGTCGCGACCGTCGGGCAGGCCCAGGGAGCCCTTGGCGGCGCGGGTCACGCTGTCCCACAACACCAAGTTGCTGCCCTTCTTCTCGGCCAGTTTGCCAACCACATCCCGGTCGACGTCGATGCCGCATACCTTCGCGAGACGGTTGGCTTCGTCGAAGGGAAAGACCGGCGCCTGAAATGCATCCCACGCGAGCACGAACCAACTGGTGACGTTGTCGAGCTCGACGTTGCGTTGCACGTGGGCCAGTTGCCGCAGGCGCCACTCTTTCACCTCACGCCGGGCCACGTCGAGTGCATCCTCGGGCGTGACGGCGTAGGGGTCGTAGGCTTCCTCGAACAAGACCGCTTGCCGCCGCTTGCGGCGAACCTGCTCCAAATCTTGACGGGGCGTGCCTCGCTTCAAGGGCCAGTGCTTCGAGAATTCTTCAAGGGCGGGGCCGAAGCAAGAAAGGTACAGATCAACGCCACGGATGCCGCCCTTCTGGAACTCCTCGATTCGCTGGCGAACGGCTTGACGTACCGTCGGTTCAACATCCTCCCAGTACCGCACTTCATCGTCGGGGGCTTGGCGAGGGCGACACACCAGGAATATCGTTGAGTTGGCGGCAGACTTGTCCTTGATGTGCAAGCTACCTTCAGCCTCGGTATTGATCGGCCAAGAAGCAGTAATCGTGAATCCCGCTTCGAGAAGACCCTTGGTCAGGGCATCCCATGCACCGGTCGCCTTGTGTGTGAACATTAATGTCATGATTCCATCGGGTTTTAATACCCGGCGCATTTCCGCAAAAATCGAAGCCATACGTTGTTGATAGTCACGTCCCGCAAGCGCCAGGGCGATTGCATGAAGCTTTGAGCTGAATCTGTGAATTTCGG
>JBBQAW010000380.1:0-3858 GCA_038316815.1 Burkholderiales bacterium | reverse complement strand
TACTTATCATGTATTTTATACGCTTGTCATTTCCCAAAAATGACACGCGTCCACTACGGCATCACCTCGGTCCAATCCTCGATCAGCAGACCCGGCAGCTGCCCGAAGGCGCGGTCATTGGTCACCAGTACGGCGTCAATGCTCAGCGCGTGCGACCCGATCAACAGATCCATCGCCTCGAGTACCCTGCCCTCGCGTTGCGTGGAGGCTCGGGCGGTGCCGTAAACCGGCGCCGTGGTGGCATCCCACGGCAAGACGTCCACCCGGCGCAAGAATTCCCAGACCGCGTCGTGCAGCGCCGTGGCTTCCGGCCACTTCGCCAGCCCAAAGAGCAGTTCGCCTTGGGTGATGGCCGAGATGCACAACGAAGTGATGGGCACTGCCACCACCCGACGCGCAACCTCAGGGTGCTTCTTGAGCAAATGACTGACGGTGTTGGTGTCGAGCATGTAGCGCGTCATGCGCGCCATTCCTCTGCCCATCCCTCCAGCGGATCCCGGTCCTGGCTGCCCTGGGCGCGCTCGTCCTTGCTCAGGAAGTCCGGCGGAACCTCCACGGCCTGCAATGCGGTAAAGAAGCCGTCCCAGGTGGTTGGCTTGCGCGACAAGATCACATCCCCGGTCATCGGATCCTGCCGGATGAAGACTTCCTTGGTGTCGAACCGAAACGCTGCCGGCAGCCGCACGGCCTGGCTGCGGCCGTTGGTGAAGAGTTTGGCGGTTTGGCTCATGCTCAGCTTCGATGTCATATACCAAAGTCTATTCCGCTTTTAGGCATAGATCAAGATCTATGCATGCCGACTTGTCATGTAGATGACGGACGGCGAGTTTTATGCGGCCGGCACACTGCTCAGGCGCAGCATCAACGTCAATGGATGCTGCGGCGACACCTGAAACCCGTAGTGTTCGTAGAACTGCCTGGCGCGATCGTGCAAGGCATGGACCAGCAGCGCACGCACACCTGCGTTCTGCGATACGGCCACCGCCCTCTTGACGGCGTCCTGCAGCAATGCGGAGCCGAGCTTGATGTTCTGAGCGCGATGGTCGACGGCCAGGCGCGCCAAGACCATCACCGGCACGGGGTCGGGCATGTTCCTTCGCACCCCGCTCGTGGCCGTTTGGTGTGAGACCGCACCTGCTGCCATCGCGTAGTAGCCATAGACCCGGCTCTCGCCATCTACAACCACGAAGGTACGGCTGGCCCCGCTCAGCTGATTGGCCATTGCGCGGCGCTTGAGCCACTCGTCAAGCGCGACCTCGCCACAACCAAACTCGTCGACTCGGTGGGTGCCGGCAAGCGGCTGCGGCGCGCTGAGTCGCAGGCTCATTCCGCCGCAGTGCTCCAAGGCGCCTTGACAGCCAGGAGACGCTCGAGGCCCGGATTGAGGCCGGGTGGCGCGTCCAGCATTGCGGTGAACTGCTTAAATCTGTCAGCGTCCAGATTAAAGAAGACTTGATCCAGCACCACCGCCTGGGCGCGGTCGCAAGCGGCTTCGAGCATGAAGTCAGAGCGGTTCTTGTCCAAGATGTTGGCGGCCTGATCAATCAGGTCGCGCTGCTCGGGCAGCGCCCTTAGGTTGATGGCGGCGTCACGCATGCCTTGCTCTCCTTTTTGTCTACACGATCGATACACGCACAATAAGAGATCGTGTAGCGATTGTTAACACGCCTCACAGGTCGTCGGCTTGGAAGGCGTTGCAGGAGAAGGCTTGTTTGGATGCTTCGGCTTGTTTACGTCGGGTTTTTTGCCTTGGGCGACACCACCAGATCGAAGACCTGGCATGCAAGGAGACCCGGCGCTCACGGCTCGCGCAACTTCCACCATCGATATGAATCGACCTTGTCGACCCGCGGTCTCCTTGGGCGAACCTCCTTCAACGTCCGGTCGACCAGCGCCACGGCCGGCCGCAACAACAGGCCGTCTCAGCAGCCTTACGAGAGAACGCCTGAAGTCCACCCAGCGCCGCGTCAATCTTTGCTCGACAACGACGCAACAACCCCGGTGCAGCAGATTGCGGCACTTTGTGGAACGAATTCCATGACTTGAGCGAACAAAGTTTTGCCGACGTACACGTGCTCTCCCTGGGATGGTCAAGCCGGGGAAAGTACGCGGTTTTGGGTCGGCGAAGTTCAAGTCGGCACCAAACGAAATCGCCCTACAGCCCGCGCCAATGCTTGATCTCAGGTTGGGCGAGGATCATTTAACCGGACAGTGGCCGGGGTCAGTGAATCACTTGCGCGCACCCCCTGTCGTCCACGATCCCGCTGAAACGGCGTCCACGATCAGACTGAAACGCCGTCCACGATCAGCCTGAAATGCCGTCCACGATGGGCTGAAATACGCAGAAGGCACTCGGCGGCGTGCCGTCCGTCAAGCTGGAGGCCGTTCGCAACACCGGCAGCCATTCGGGCGCGAACAACCTGTAGGCCAGGTTCGGCCGCGGCGACCACAGCCTTGTAATCCAGGCCCTCTGGACAACGCCTCGGTGGCACCATTCAGGCCCCTCGAAAGATTCCGGCAGGTGTTCCTTGTTCAGGCGGTCAGCGCCGGGTAGTCGGTGTAGCCTTTGGGGCCGGGCACATAGAACGTCGCCATGTCGGGCGTGTTCTGCGGTGCGTCCTGACGCATCCGCGCCACGAGGTCGGGGTTGGCCAGGAACGGGCGGCCGAAGGCGATCAGGTCGCCGCGCTTGTCTTGCAGGGCCACTTCGGCACTGCCGTGATTGAAACCGCCTGACAGGATGAACAGCCCGTCGAAACCAGCGCGCAGATCGAGCTTGAAGTCGGCGGGCACCGGCGGTGCACCCATGGCCGAGTGATCGACCAGATGGATATAGAGCAGTCCCACAGTGGAGAGCGCCTTGGCCAGCGCCAGGTACTGCGCCCGAACCTCGGGAAACTCGCCAGTGCCGTTGAAGACACCGTAGGGTGAGAGCCGGATGCCGACCCGATCGCGGCCGATCGCGGCAACCGTGGCGCGCGCGATCTCCAGCGCCAGACGGTTGCGGCCGTCGATGCTGCCGCCGTGGCTGTCGGTGCGCAGGTTGATCAGCGGGTTCAGGAACTGCTCGATCAGGTAGCCGTTCGCGCCATGCAACTCAACCCCGTCGAAGCCCGCGTCCAGCGCGAGCTCCGCGGACATCACGTACTCCTGGACGGCGTGAGTAATGTCGGCCTCGGTCATTGCGCGCGGTGCGGTGTGCGGCTGCATGCCCAGCGTGTCGGTGAACATTTCACCGGGACACGCTGCCGTGCCCGGCCCCAACACTTCGGCTCCGGCCGGCAGGTTGGCGACATGCGCCACCCGGCCGCAGTGCATCAGCTGCACGAAGATCTTGCCGCCACCGGTGTGAACCGCCGAAGTGACCGCCTTCCAGGCGTCGGCCTGTGCCTTGTTGCACAGGCCGGGGATACGTGGATAGCCTAGGCCGTTGGGGCTGGGCGACGTGCCCTCCGAGATGATCAGGCCCGCGGTCGCTCGCTGGCCGTAGTACGTGGCCATGAGCGCATCGGGCGTGTGCGCCGGTGTGGCCCGGTTGCGTGTCATCGGCGCCATCACCAAGCGGTTGGCGAGTTGCAATGAGCGGGCGGAGAACTTGTCGAAGAGCATTGGGCAGCGTCCTGGAAGCGATCAAGCGTGCGGTGCACAACACAGGCGCGCCGCCAGCAAGGTCTGGGGTGTCTCGAAGCTCCATTTTGGGCGGCGTGGTTCGTCAGGTCTGTTCGTTGGCAGACCCAGTCACGTAAAGGTGCATGAAGGATCAGCGCGCACTCAATTGGGGTCAGTCGCTGCCCGGAGCTGGCGTGCAGTTGATGCCAATGCGATGGGTGTGGCCGGGAGGCCAAGCTCGGAGAAGCG
>JBBQAW010000379.1:0-3866 GCA_038316815.1 Burkholderiales bacterium | reverse complement strand
CGCCCGCCCGGGGGGGGGGGGGGGGGGGGGGGGGGCGGCCGGGCCCCGCCCGGCCGGGGGGGGCCGCGTGTGGGGGGGTGGGCGCCCCGCGCGGGGGGGGGGCCCCCCCACGCCTGCATACAACGATTCCGGTCAGTTGCGCGGGGTGATGGTGCGGTTCAAACGCATGGCCAGCGAGCCGATTCCCCCGCCGTTGCTGGCGTGGGTATAGCCCTTCTGCGCGAGGATGGCACAGGCCTGCCCCGAACGCGCGCCAGACCGACAGTACAGCAGCAGCGGGGTGGTCCGGTCGGGGATCTCCCGCTCGATGCGGGCTTGAATCCGGTCCAGTGGCAGCGACAGGGCGCCTTCGAGGTGCCCGGAATCGAATTCGCTTTCCGAGCGCACGTCGACCAGCACAAGGCCGGCGGGCAGTGAAGGAGCCTCGTCTGCAGAAGGCGCAGCGCGGGCAGCGGATTGACCGAAAAGTTTGCGGATCCAACTCATGGGAGCAAGCTGGTTCACTTCGATCCGAAGATTTCGATCAGCGCCGTATCAGGGACGCCGGTTCGCTTCTGCACCGCACCCTGGGCGTCCCGCCAAACCACGCCGGGCGTGGCTTGCATGCCGAACTCCTGCATCAGCCTTGCATTGGCTTCGAGTTGCGCCGCGACGTCCGCTGGCACCTTGGCGAGTGGCTTGAGGCCGTTGTCGCTCAAGGGATGCGGTCGACCACCACCTGCCAGCGCCTTGCTTGTCGCGGGCGCCTGAACACGCTCGTAGGCGGCGAGGGCTGCACCCGGGTCCTTGGCCGTCAGCAGCGCGCCGGCTTTGGCCGTACTCGTCGGCGTCAGGATGCCGACGAGGACGTGGCGGATCTGGACCTTGCCGCTATCGACCCACGGACGCGCATCAAGCCAAAGCTTGGCGCAATAGGGGCAGTTCGGGTCGGTGAAGATGTAGACGGTGCGCGGTGCGTTCGGCCTGCCGTCGGCGATCCAGCGACTCGCCGCCAGCTGATTCCAGGCCCCCTCGCCCAGCGGCTTGCGCGCCGCTGCTTCGAGCGCGCCACCGTCGAGTGCCTGGCCGTCGTTGTCCAGCGCGGTGCCGGCGATGATGGCGCCACTGGGCGTGATGTAGAGCGCCGCGGGTCGACCGGAGACCGTCGCCGCGTAGGCCTTGAGGCCGGTCCTGGACTCGAAGGGGCCGACGATGGTGACCCCTTGTTTCTGCAGCGCTTGGAGTGCAGGAGGCAGCGCCTCGGCGTTTGCAGCCAGAGCTGCTGCTGCGAACAGGGGTGCCAGAAAGAAGGCGCGAAGGTGTTTGAATGTCATCGTTTGATCAGCCGGTCGAGTTTTTCAGAGAGGGTGGCGGCGGAGAGTTCGCCCAGGCGCGTGGCGACAAGTTCGCCGTCGGCATTGAAAAAGAGTGTGGTCGGATAACCCTGCTGCTGAAAGCTCGCACTGGCCTGGCGTTTGGGGTCCAGCAGCACGTTGAGCAGGGGCAGTTGTCGGCTCTCCAGCCACTGGGCCACCTGCCGAGCCTCCTCGCCCTGGTTCAGAAAGACGAAATTGACGTCCCCGGCATGCCTTTGCTGCGCCGCGCGAAGCACTGGCATTTCACGCAGGCAGGGCGGACACCAGGTGGCCCAGAGGTTTACAACGGTGGGCTTGCCGACGAATCGGCGCAATTCGACCGGCGCGCCTTCCAGCGAGGTGAACGACAGTTCCGGCATCGGCAGCCCGCGGCTGGGCTGCAGAGCAAGCAAGATGCTGCCCGCCGCGAACAGTGCCGTGCCGGTTCCCATCGCCCAGCCCAAGGGCTTTCGGAGCATCGGCGTCTTGCGCGCCCGATGCAGACCGTAGAGCCACATGCCGAGCAGGCCGGCCGTGGCGTTCCAGCCGCCGTCCCGGATGTCAAGGATGGACAGTGGGGCGGCGAGGTACAGCGCGCTGTATTCGTACACGAACGCCAGCCGCGCGACCAGCACACCGACAACCAGCGCAGCCCAAATTGCACTTTCGGCGTTCTCCGCGTTGACGCCGGCACGCTTGCCGATCTGCCGACCGATGAAGAGACCTGTGCCGGCGGATGCAAACACCAGCAGCAGCGTCAACGGCAGCAGCAACGGCCCCAGCTGAATTGCGTTGTTCAAGCTGCGGCACTCCCGAGGTTCGGCTTGCCAAAGGCGTTCCACGGGCTCTTCGGGTCGCCAGTGCTGTCTGCCTGGGTGGACGCCAGCTGCCCGGCGCGGCGCTTGGCCTGGCACGCCAGATGGATGGGCGTGGTGACGTCCAGCGTCGTATCGCGCGCCTGAGGCAAGTTCAGGACTTCTGTTTCGCTCACACCGTCCCGGACAGGGATGCTCTTCGCGTACCGTACGCTCGCTGTTGTCTGCCAAGCTTTTGCTGCCGCCTTGACGACATCGACGCGCAGGACCGGGTCGACGCTGGCTGCGCACTGTTTGACGGTTACGGTGATGCGGTCGGAGGCGGCCCAGGTCGTGTCATCGATGAAGGCTTGCACGCTGATGCTGCAGGGCATGTCGGCTCCTTGTCATGTCAATATTCTGAAACATACTATATAAGATTGTATATTAATAGCCCGTTGATGCACCTGACCATGAACCGCAGCACCTCCACCATCATTGATCCGGCCGTCCTGCGCATGGCCGCTGGCGAGGCCGTCGCGGCCTTGAAAGTGTTGGCGAACGAAGAACGTTTGCTGCTGCTGTGTCAGTTGTCGCAGGGCGAGATGTCCGTCAGCGACCTCGCTCAGGCGCTGGACATCCAGCAGCCCACGCTGTCCCAGCAATTGGGCGTACTGCGCACCGAAGGCGCCGTCAATACGCGTCGCGACGGCAAGCGGATCTTCTACAGCGTGGCTGACCCGAGGTTGCTTCAGGTGCTCGAGTCCCTGTACCGCTTGTATTGCCTCAAGGCGTGAATCTTCACGATCGAGAGGCGCGCCTTGACCCTCGCTTTCGCGCTGGCAGGCGGCCGCAACTGCGTTCGTCTCCAGGGAGCGGTCGGGCATTTGGCCCTGCCGCCTTCGCTCGGTCGACAGGCGGGCGGAGCAACTGTTGCTGCATTGATCTGAATCAATGCGATCAAGCCTGGCTGGGTCGAGCATGCAGTCCTGTTCGGTACAAGCAAGGATTGCCATGAAAACAGTTCGTCTGATGGTTCTGGCCTGCGGCCTGGTCGGCGCTCTGGGTGCTGCGGGCGCTGCGAGCGCTCAAGGTGGCATGGGTGCAGGCCCGGGCCCGGGCCCCGCCGCCAGTGGGCCTGGCACGGGCATGGGCATGGGGCCAGGCATGCACGGCGCTCGCGGTCCGGGCGCACGGGCGGGGGCCAGCTACACGCCGGGATGGGCCATGATGACGCCCGCCGAGCGCAGCGAGCACACGGCGCACATGGGCACGATGAAGTCGCTCGAAGAATGCAAGGCCTATGTCCTGAAGCACCATGAAGAAATGGCGGCTCGCGCCAAGGAAAAGGGCGCCAAGCCGCCTGCCGCGCCGCGCCGTGATCCCTGCGCAGGTCTGAAGCCCTGACAGGCTGAGCCGTCTGCGCAGGCTCCGGCCGCAGCTGCCGGTTTTGACATGAGACCCATCGATGCGCCTGCTGCTGCTGGAAGATGATCCGATTCTGGGTTCGGGCCTTTGCGCCTATCTGCGTGCCGATGGTCATGCCGTGGACTGGTGTCAGCGCGTGGCGCAAGCCACTGCCCTGCGCCACGAAACTTTCGACGCGATGCTGGTGGACTGGCAACTGCCCGACGGCTCGGGCCTGGACTGGGTGCAGGCGCTGCGCCGCAGTGGCAACAAGACGCCGGTGTTGGTGTTGACCGCGCGCGATCTGCTCAGCGACCGTATCAAGGGCCTG
>JBBQAW010000378.1:0-3868 GCA_038316815.1 Burkholderiales bacterium | reverse complement strand
GCCGCGTCGCTGCACACCACGCTCAGCGCGCCGGCCCGTTCGCCATAGACGCTCATGCTCTTGGAAAAGGAATTCGCGACGAAGAAGCTCAAACCGCTGTCAGCCAGGGCCCGCACTGCGAAGGCGTCGGCTTCGATGCCGTCGCCATAGCCCTGGTACGCCAAGTCCAGATAGGGCACCAGCTCACGTTCGCGCAGCACTGGCAGCAGGGTCTGCCACTGTGCGGGCGAAAGGTCCACGCCCGTGGGGTTGTGGCAGCAGGCGTGCAGCAGCACTACGCTCTTCGAAGGGAGTTGCGCCAGCGCAGACAGCATCGCATCGAACTTCAGGCCGCCTGTGGCCGGGTCGTAGTACGGGTAGGTGTGCACCTTGAGCCCGGCGCCTTCGAACATCGCACGGTGGTTGTCCCAGGTCGGGTCGCTGACCCAGACAGCACTGTGCGGCAGCCAGCGATGCAGAAAATCCGCCCCCACCCTCAGCCCGCCACTGGAGCCCACGGTCTGCAGTGTGGCCACGCGGCCGGTTTTCAGTGCCTCATGCCCGGGGCCGAACAGCAGACCTTGCACGGCGCTGCGCATGGCAGCCGAACCCTCGATCGGCAGATAAGACTTGGCACCGCTTTCGGCCAGCATGTGCGCTTCCGCGGCACGCACGCTGTGCAGCACCGGAATGCGACCGGCGTCGTCGAAGTAGATGCCTATCGACAGGTTGACCTTCTCAGTCCGCGGGTCCTTCTGGAAGGCCTCGTTCAAGCTCAGGATGGGGTCGCCGGCGTAGGGTTCGAGGTGCTGGAACATGGTATCAAACAGGCTGGGGTGCGGCCTTGGGTGCGGTGTCGGGTGAGCTCAGGCAGCGAGTGCCGCTTCGATGTCCTTGCGCAGCGAATCGGGTGCGTCGGTCGGGGCGTAGCGCTTGCGCACCTGGCCGTCGCGGCCGACCAGGAACTTGGTGAAGTTCCACTTCACGCCTTCGGTGCCCAGCAGGCCCGGCGCCTGCGCCTTCAGCCACTGCCACAGCGGGTGGGCATCGGTGCCGTTGACCTTCAACTTGGCCATCATCGGGAAGCTGACGCCATAGTTGCGCTGGCAAAAGTTGGCAATCTCGTCATTGCTGCCCGGGTCCTGGCCGCCGAATTCATTGCTGGGGAAGCCCAGCACCGCCAGCCCGCGGGCGGCGTAGTCGGCATGCAGCTTTTCAAGCCCGGCGAATTGCGGCGTGAAGCCGCAAGCGCTGGCGGTGTTGACGATCAGCAGCACCTGGCCGCGGTGGGCTTCCAGCTGCGCAGCCTGGCCGGTGATGCTGGTGGCTTCGAAGTCGTAGACGCTGGTCATGGCGAGGCTTTCTGCAAGGCTTATAAAAGCAAAGATGGTAGCGCCCGGCGCGTCGCAGCGTTGACAGCCCGGCGCCTGGGCCCGACCATTGACCCCCACCTGCTGGTTTGCATGCCTGTGCCCAGACCGTTGTTTTCGTTGCCTTTCCAGGCGTTCAAGCCGTTCCAGCCATGACACCCCACCGTGTACTGCACGTCGCCTTGCTGGGTTTCAGCAGCATCGAGCGTGGCGCCATCGCGGCCGCCGTCGCCGCAGGTCAGGGGCTGGGCTGGACGCTGGTGACGGCGCTGGACGACGGCGAATTGCTGCTGGCCGACGCCGAAGACGCCCCTGCCGTGCGCCTGGTGCTGGCCACCGAACGCCTGGCCGACACTATTTTCGTGGGCGAGGGCGCGCCCGAAGGCGCGGCGGCCTGCGTTCCGCGCCCGATCGACCCGCGCCACCTGGTGCGTGAACTCGACGCCCTGCTGGCGGCGCGCCAGGCGGGCGGTGCTGACATCGGGTCCATCGCCAAGGCCATGGCCAGGCTGCAGGCGACGGCTTCCCCGCACCCGCACCCGCCCCCGCCCCCGTACCTGGCCTCGCCCCCGCGCACGTCCTCCAGGCCAGCCCCAGCGCCCCGACCCGCGGCCCTTGCTGCGCTGGTCGTTCACGCCAGCGAAGACGAATCCAGGCAGATTGCCCAGTCTCTGCAACGCTGGGGCTTCGAAGTCGAACAAGTCAGCCACAGCGGCCAGGCGCTGGCGCGACTGGGCCGTCGGCGCTTCGACTGCGTCTTCGTCGCCTTGACGCTGGGCCCGAAAAGCGCACTGGACGGCCTGGGTCTGTGCCAGCTGCTCAAGCGTCTGCCACGGCCAAGCCGGGGCGCTGCGCCCTGGGTGGCGCTGCTCTCGGCGAGCAACAGCCAGGCCGAGCGCGTGCAGGGTGCGCTGGCCGGTTGCGACGCTTTCCTGGCGCAGCCGGTGCAAGAGGCTGAACTGTTGCGCCTGCTCTGGCGCCAGGGTTGGGCGCCACCGCCGCCGCGCGAGCCGGCACCTGGCCGGGCTTTATCTCCGGCGCTGTCTACCCAGGCAGCGCAGGAACGGGGCCTGCCGCCCGTGCCACCCGTGCCGCCCGTGCCGCCTTCGCTGCCGCAGCCAGCCCGGCCACCGGCAGAGGCCTGAGAGGCTGAAAGTCTTTCGATCATGCCCACTCATCACGCCAAAAGACGCCCGTTCGTCGTTGCAAATGCGCGCCATAGCCCGAGCTGTGGCTGTGCTCTGCGCCTGGATCGGACGCCTTTTGACGCGCTGCTCGGTCGAGCTGGAAAAACTCTCAGCCTCTGAGGCCCCAGCCCCCGACACCAACCCCAACACAAGCCCCAACACAAGCCCCAACACAAGCCCGCACCGGTAGCCTGCACCCCAAGCGCGCTACAAGCCCATGCGCAAGCGGCGCGCCGCTTCTTCGGCCTTGGCGTCGGCAATGCCATCCATCACGCTGCCCAGGTCGACCGCACCCGTCGGGCCGGTGTAGCGGCCCGATAGCGGGCTGTCTGGCGTCAGCACACCGCTTCGGTACAGGTCCCAGATCTCGGGGCCGTATTGGGTGCTCAGCAGTTCGGGCGCGTAACGGCCGAAGAAGGCCCGCAGGTTGCCCACGTCGCGCAGCAGCATGCGTTCGGCATGCTGGTTGCCCGCCGCGTCCACCGCTTGCGGCAGGTCGATGACGACCGGGCCCGGGTGGCCTTCGTCGTCCGTACCCAACAGGATGTTGAATTCCGACAAGTCACCGTGCACGATGCCTGCGCACAGCATGCGCAACACCTCGCGCAGCAGCGTGGCGTGGTGGCGCAGCGCGTCCTCCGGCGTGAAGCTGCAGTCGTTCAGGCGCGGCGCGGCCGCACCTTCGGCGTCGGTCACCAGTTCCATCAGCAGCACGCCTTCGAAGAAGTTGTACGGCTTTGGCACGCGCACGCCAGCGGCGGCCAGGCGGTAGAGCGCGTCGACCTCGGCGCTTTGCCAGGCGGCTTCGGTGGCCTGGCGGCCAAAACGCGTGCCCTTGGCCATGGCGCGCGCCTGACGGCTGTTCTTGACCTTGCGGTTTTCGGTGTAGTCCACCGCCTGGCGGAAGCTGCGCTCGGTGGCGTCCTTGTAGATCTTGGCGCAGCGCACTTCGGTGCCGCAACGCACGACGAAGACATTGGCTTCCTTGCCGCTCATCAACTGGCGCAGCACCTCGTCGACCAGGCCTTCGTCGACCAGTACCTGCAGGCGTTTGGGGGGTTTCATTGGCGGATTGTCAGTCAGCACCGGGGCGGGGCCGGCACCCTGCATTTCTAGGGGTGGCCGCGTCGTCGGGGCAGCCATATGCTGCGCCGGCGAGTCCCCCACCCGCTCGCCACGCGCCGGCCCCGGGCCAGATTCGTGAACAGGCGGCTGCCAGGCCGCCGTCAACAGCAAGCGGCTGAAGGAGACACAAGATGACGGTGCGAGCCATGTTCATCGCTTCGTGGGAACAGTCGGGCGGCACCTGGGTGGCGCGCCACGGTCTCAGTG
>JBBQAW010000377.1:0-3875 GCA_038316815.1 Burkholderiales bacterium | reverse complement strand
ACCCACAGCGGATACCGCCGTGCCGCGCCCCAGCATGGACGAGCGTCTTCAAAGCCTTCGCGAAGAGTGGCAGCATCACCAATCAAGCCAGGCCAAGTCACTGTTCGAAGAGATGCCTGAAGCCGACAAGGCGGAACATGTTGCGCGCTTCGAGGAAGCTCGGCTGGGTGAGCTGGCCTCACCGATTGCGAAGGCCTGGCGTCGCGACGGGGTGAATAGCCGCATTGCGGCCAGCTCGTTCTTTCGGTGGCTCGCAGGTTCGATGTGGCCTGGCGACGTCACCGACAAGCAGCTGCTTGAATTCGCGATGGACCGCGAGACATGAAGACGACTTTCACCTTGTCTGGCGCGTGCGCAGTTCCTTGGCCGTTGTTGCTGACTGTTTGGCCTGCTAGAAGGCACGGCTTTCGCATGGACTTGATCGTCGCATGAAGAAGGCTGCGAGCGGCAAGCCTGCCAGGTCAGCCGTGCGCGCGCCGTCGGCCCGGCCGGCCCCAGCGCAAGACGCTGCCATCGTCAATGAATCTGCGCTGCTCTCCGATTTGCGCAGCTTGATCCAGTCGGCGCGTCAGCGCATTGCATCGGCGGCCTACGCCACCCAAACGCTGCTGTCCTGGCATCTTGGGCGGCGGCTCTTGAGCGAGAACCTGCAAGGCGGACGCGCCGCGTACGGCAAGCAGATTCTCGTGACCGTGTCACGAGAATTGGCGGCGGAGTACGGGCGAGGCTTCAGCTACGCCGAACTCGCCCGCATGGTGCAGTTTGTGCAGCAGTTTCCTGACGAGCCGATTGTCGTGACGCTGTCACAACAATTGAGCTGGTCGCACTTTCATGCGCTGCTGCCGATCAAGGATCCGCTGGCCCGTGACTTCTACGCCGAGATGTGCCGGATTGAGCGCTGGGACGTGCGCACCCTGCGCCAAAAGATCGGTGGCATGCTGTTCGAGCGCACCGCGCTGTCGAAAAAGAAGCCATTGACCACGGTTGCCACCGAGATTGCCAAGCTGCGTGACGGGCAGGTGGAGCTGCTGCTACTCGACGCCAAGTCGATCCGCGTCAGCGAGTACCTCACTGACCTGCCACCTTTGCCGCTATTGCGCGAGCGACTGCACCACGCTATCGAGCACGCTCGGGAGAGCGCGGTGCGGCGACCAACTGCAGACGGGAAGCCGCTGTGAGCGATTTCGACACGGCCGCCGGCGAGCTCGATGCCTTGGTGCAACAAGGGCTGCAACTGCAGTTGCGGGCCGAACGGCAATACAAGCCGCTGGTGGAGGCGCTGGTGCGCACCGGCAGCCGTGATGCGCAGCAGATCGAACACACGCTGGACAGCTTGCTCGATTTCTGCGGCCACACCCCCGTACTGGCGCTGTACCGGCGTTTGTGCCGCCACTATGGGGACATAGACCCGGCAGCCACGGCCTTCTACGTCAAGGCCTATCGCGAGCAGTGGGACAGCGAGGAAGAAGACGAGCAAGCCTGATTGCAGGGCACGCTACTTTTGGTTGGCCAGGCCTGGCACGCCAGGCGATGAGAATCTGAGAACACGCAGAAAAATCAGGAGAGGCACAAGCACCCATGTTCGAGCAAACCTTCAAGAATATCGACGACATCCTGCACAAGGACGCGGGCTGCACCAGCGAGCTCGATTACACCGAGCAATCCTCCTGGCTGCTGTTCCTGAAATACCTCGACGCCCTGGAGCAGGACAAGGCCAACGAGGCCGCGCTCGAAGGCAAGGCTTACGCGTTCATCATCCACGAGCCCTTCCGTTGGGATGCCTGGGCCGCGCCCAAGACGGCCAGCGGCCAGCTTGACCACAACGCCGCGATGACCGGCGACGACTTGCGCGCATTCGTCAACGACAGGCTGTTCCCCTACCTGGCCGGCTTCAAGCAGCGCGCCAGCGGCCCCAACACCATCGAGTACAAGATCGGTGAGGTTTTCAGCGAGATCAAGAACAAGATTCAGAGCGGCTACAACCTGCGCGATGTGATCGAGCATGTGGACGAGCTGCGCTTCGGCGCCCAGGCCGAGAAGCACGAGCTCTCGCACCTGTACGAGGCCAAGATCAAGAACATGGGCAACGCCGGGCGCAACGGTGGCGAGTACTACACGCCGCGCCCGCTGATCCGCGCCATGGTCAAGGTGCTCAAACCCCAGATTGGCGAGCGCATCTATGACGGTGCCTGTGGCTCGGCCGGCTTCTTGTGCGAGGCCTTCGAGTACCTCTCAAGCCAGCCAGGCTTGAGCACGTCCGACCTCAAGACCCTGCAGACCAGCACCTTCTACGGCAAGGAGAAGAAGAGCCTGGCCTATGTGATCGCGATCATGAACATGATCCTGCACGGCATCGAGGCGCCCAACGTCGTCCACGCCAACACGCTGGCCGAGAACATCAGCGACATCCAAGACCGCGACCGCTTCGACGTGATCCTGGCCAACCCGCCCTTCGGCGGCAAGGAGCGCAAGGAGGTTCAGCAGAACTTTCCGATCAAGACCGGCGAGACTGCCTTCCTGTTTCTGCAGCACTTCATCAAGACGCTGAAGGCCGGGGGCAGGGCGGCCATCGTCATCAAGAACACGTTCCTATCGAACACCGACAACGCCTCGACCAGCATCCGCAAGCTGCTGCTGGAAAGCTGCAACTTGCACGCGGTGCTGGATTGCCCTGGCGGCACGTTTCAGGGCGCGGGCGTGAAGACAGTCGTGCTGTTTTTCGAGAAGGGTGCGCCCACGCGGAAGGTCTGGTTCTACCAGCTCGATCCGGGCCGGAACATGGGCAAGACCAATGCGCTGAACGACGCCGACCTGGTCGAGTTTGTCGAGCTGCAGGCCACCAAGGGCGACTCCCCGAAGAGCTGGACGCTGGACGTGGCCGGCATCAACGCCGACACCTACGACCTATCGGTCAAGAACCCAAACGGCGGTGAAGTGGTCACGCTCCGTACTCCGCAAGAAATTCTCGATGAGATCGCCGCGCTCGACGCCGAGAGCGCCGATGTGCTGTCAACGATCCGGGAGTTGGTGGCGTGATGCCAGCGTGGGAAGCGAAGCCTTTGGGCGACCTGTGCGCGTTTCAGCGCGGCCTGACCTATGGCAAGTCCGATGAAGTCGATGTATCCAGCAACGTGGTCCTGCGTGCGAACAACGTCGACTTGGCGACCCACAGGCTCGACCTCTCCGATCTCAGATACATCGCCGATTCGGTCTCCGTCCCTGCGGCCAAGAAGGTGCTTTGTGGATCGCTACTCATCTGCACAGCGAGTGGAAGTAAATCGCACTTGGGCAAGGTTGCCTATATCGATGAAGACTATGGCTATGCGTTTGGTGGATTCATGGGGCAGATCACACCGACAGCTGGCGTCGATGGGCGTTTCCTTTTCTATGCCCTTACATCGCCCACCTACAAGACCTTCATCGAAGCGCTGTCCGATGGCGTCAACATCAATAACCTCAAGTTCGATGACCTCAGGCAGTTCGAGGTGCCGGTCCCACCCCTCCCCGAGCAACACCGCATCGTCGCCATCCTCGACGAGGCCTTCGAGGCCATCGCCACAGCCAAGGCCAACACAGAGAAGAATCTGCATAACGCGCGTGAGGTTTTCAGCAGCAGGCGGGAAGCACTGCTATCGGGCTCGTCCACCGGCTGGGACGCAGCCCCACTGCGTGATTTCTGCGACATCAAACACGGATATGCGTTTGAAGGTGAATTTTTCGCCCTAGAGGGTGACTACGTGTTGCTCACCCCGGGCAACTACTTCGAGTCCGGCGGCTACCGCGACCGAGGTGAGAAGCAGAAGTACTTTGTTGGGACCATTCCCCGCGACTACGTTCTCTCCGAGGGTGATCTACTGGTCGCCATGACAGAACAG
>JBBQAW010000376.1:0-3899 GCA_038316815.1 Burkholderiales bacterium | reverse complement strand
TCGGCCAGGCGCGCCTGCAGCACCTTGGCCTTGCTTTCCAGCGCCGCGATCTTGGCCTGGTTGCTCCAGCCCAGCACGTAGCGGCTGCGGTCGTCGATGCGGTGGCGGTCGTCCTTCTCGTGGCGTTCGCCCGGGGCCTTGATCTGGCCCGTGCGGGTGATGGCGCGCGCCTCGCGGCGAAACTGGTCCTGGCCGCTGCAGCAGGCCAGGTCGAAGCGGTGCGACACCTCGCGCTCCAGCCAGCCGTAGAAAGGCGAATCGGGCTTGACGGCCAGCTTGCGTGCCAGTGAGTCGGGATGCAGCGTGGGCAGGTCGCCGCGCATGTCCTTGCCCGAGCCTTTGCGTACGGGCCGCACGCGGAAGTACACCAGCCGCCCCTTCAACTGCGTGCGGTCAACCCAGTCGCTGACGGCGGTGTAGTGCTCGTCTGGCACCAACATTGACAGACCGAAGCCGCGCAGCAAGCGCTCTGCGGCGCCTTCCCAGTCGCGTTCGTCATCACGCACCTGGATCAATTCGCCGGCATAGGGCATGTCGGCTTCGGGCAGGCGCAAGACCTGGCACAGCGCAGCGCGCAACGCCACCTGCTGCGCGTCGATGTTGCTGCGGCGCTGGCGCAGGCTGTTCAGTTCGGCTTCCAGCTCAGCGTATTCGTGGCGGCCCTGCGCGAAGGTCACGCCCAGTTCGTTCAGCTGGTTCTGCAAAGCCGCCTCGCGTTCGGCTGCTGCTTCGCGCAGGGGCGCGCACAACTGGCGCTGGGCCAGAAAGTCTTCTGCGCTGTGCATGGCCAGCAAGCCCAGGCTTTGACGCAGCGCGTCGTAGCGCGTGGCCTTGGCGGCGCGGCGCAGCTTCTCGGCGTCCTTGGCGGTGATCTCTAGCGCCAGGCGTTCGATACGGTCGCCGCCGCTGTCGGCGATGGCGCGGCGCAACTCGCGTTCCTGCGCCTGCTGCTCGCGCTGCTGCAGGCTCAAGCGTTCGACAGCGCTGTCATGCCGAGCCACTTCGTCAGTCAGGTGCATCAGGCGCTGGTCCAGCAGCCCCGCCTTCAGGCCGGCGAAGTAACTGCCCAGTGCCTCGCGCGCTGCACGCTGCTGTTCAATGGCGGCGGCCAGTTCGGCATGGCGCTCGCCATCGGCCACCAGCGGCTGCAGCAGCGCCACCTGGGCCTGCGCCTTCAGCACGGCCGCGTGAGCACGGTTCAGATCGTCGAAGTGCGCAATCAGCGCTGCCAAGCGTGGCGCCACGTCGAAGGGCTCCAGCATGTGGCTGCGCACGAAGTCGGTGAGGTTGCCCACCGACTTCATCGACACCGTCTGGTGAAACAGCTCCAGCGCCTGTTCGTTGTGGATGCCGAAGTGGCGCCGAAACAGAGCGCCATAGGGCGGAAAGCTGTCTTCCACCACCACCTTGGCCGCGCGCAGGCGCTTGCGCAGTTTGGTGATGTCGGTGCCGAAGTCGGCGAAGTCAGCGGCAATCGACAGCGCGCGTTCGGCCACCGCGTACAGGCGCAGCGGCTGGCCCTGCGGGTCTTTCAGCCAGAACACCTGGGCCAGCGTCACCGTCTGGTCGTAGCCGGCGTTGTGAAACACGGCCAGGATGACCGAATAGCTGTTCGGCCCACGCAGCGCCACCGGCCGGCCGGAGCCGCCGAGCTCGCTGCGCGCAGCCTTGTAAAAGCCCAGCACGTAGCTGCGCAGCGTGCGTTCTCGCGCTTCTGCACCCGCAGCCTTGTTGTAGGCCACGCGGTGCGCCGGTACCAGCAGCGTGGTGATGGCGTCCACCAACGTGGACTTGCCCGAGCCGATGTCGCCCGTCAGCAGCGCATTGCGGCCGTCAGTGCGCAGGGTCCACACGCGGCTGTCGAAAGTACCCCAGTTGAAGACTTCCAGACGCTGCAGACGAAAGCCCGACAGGCTCTCGTCGCTGCCGAAATCCAGCGCCAGCGGTTCATGTTTCATCGTCGCCGCCCTGCCCTTCCGCCCTGCCTTCGATCTGCGCGCGATAGGCCGCCAGGCGCGCATCGAAGTCGGACAGCCACTGCGCATCGACGAAGGCCTTCAGGATGCGCTGCACCTCGTACATGTTGTCCTGCCCGCGCAAGCGCCGCACGAAGCCCAGATCGACGATGCGGTTTAACTGCGTGTCGACCTGGTCGATCAAACGCGCTTCATTGCTGGCCTCGGGCATGAACACGCGCAGCAGTTCAACCACCTGCTCGCGCGACAAAATCAACCGCGTGTCGCCGCCCGCCGCGTCGAACTCGGCCAGCTTCTTGCGCAACAGCGCCAACAACAGGCTGACCACGAACGACAGCGGTCGGCGCGCCACCAAGCGCGGCAGCTTCGGGGCCGCTTCGTCTTCGGGCTCGGGGCGCGAGCGCAGGAAGGCATAGCCCTCGGCCTCATCGAGCATCAGTTCCAGGCCGAGCACGGCCACGTGGTCGCGCACGCGGCCCTGCAGTTGCAGCAGCGCGCTCCAGTGCGCGGCATCGTCAGTGCGGTAGCTCACGCCCTTGAGCAGCGGAATCAGCACCGCCGACAAGTCGGCAGTGGCTGCCGCGGCCGGCGCCAGACGGTCTGTGCCAGAGTGTTGGGCTTCTTCCATGTTCATCTCGAAAAGATCACGCGCGGCAGCCGCGCGCTTTTGAGTTGGCCGCTGCGTGCCGTCCAGTCCACGCGCTCTTCCGTGGTGTCGTCAATCACCGCACGGCCGGGCTCTGCGGCCAGGCTGAGGTAGGCCACCAGCTCGGCCAGCCCCTGCTGCAGCGGCCTGCTGCCCACCAGTTCAGCCAGTGTCACCTGCGTGCGCTGCTGCAGGCTTTGCCGCACATGCTGCGCCAACGCTGCCTTGTCGACGACGAACTGGGAATACAGCGCCGCCGCGTCCAGGTCTTCGTCACCGGCGGCTATCGTGGCGCTCAGCAGCGCGGGCTTGGGTGCCGGGGCGTGCAAGGGCCGCTCCATCGGCAAGTCGATGCTGGGCGCAATCTCGTCGATGGTGATGAAGTCACCGGCTGGTGGCTGCCCGCGCACCGCCAGCGCACCGGCCTCGATGCCGCGCAAGATTTCCATGATGCGGCGGTTCTCTAGAAAAGCCTGGTCGTCGAGAAAGCGGCGCAGCTGTTGCGACAGCAGGGCCACTGTGCGCTGTGCGTGTTCGCCGGCCTCCAGCCAGTCGTAGTGCACACGCTTCAGGCGCGGGTCGGGCGCCATGTCGGCCACCGGCGCGAGCTGCAAAACGGTGTCGAGCAGCTGCGTCAGTTCGTCCTGCCGCGCGCGCGACATCAGGAAGTCCCAGAAGGCGCGAAAGCTTCGGCCCTGGTCGCTTTCGGCAATCAGGTCGCGTTCGCCCAGGATGTCCTGCAGCAATGCGCCCCGGCCCTTGTCCTTGCCATCACGCGCTTCGTAACTCAGGGCAATGCGTTCGCGCACCCGGCGGTCGAGCCCGCGGAAGTTGTGCTCCACCTCGCGGAAATCGGCCAACAGTTCGCGCGCCAGGCCGGTGAACTGCGTGAAGCGTTCCTTCAGCGCCGTGTCGCCCAGCAGCGTCAGCTCGCCAGCCTGCGCACGTTCGATCTCGGCGTCGATGGCATTGCGGCGGCGCTGCAGTTCCTGCACGCGCAGATCAACATCGGTCTGGCTGCCGTCGTTCATCTGGCGCAGCAGGTCGAACAGCGTCAGCAGGCGCGATTCGGTGCCGACGAAGCTGCGCTGGCCCAACCCTTGAAGCCAGGCCAGCGCGCGTTCGGTGGCTGGCGTCAGGTCGAAGTGCGGCTCGTCGGTGCCGGGCGGGTAGAACTTGCGCAGCCAGGCCTTGTCGTTGGCGGCCCAGTCGTTCAGGTATTCAAGCGCGCTTTTGGGGTAGAGCTTGTCGCCACGCTGTTCGCGCAGCGTGAAGAG
>JBBQAW010000375.1:0-3930 GCA_038316815.1 Burkholderiales bacterium | reverse complement strand
CGGTAGACGAATGGGGATATCTCTGAGCATAGGCAGTGGCCCGTCTGGTGCAACAGGGAAACTGCGGGTATCGGGACGTATTGGCCCCGATCAGAGGCCACTGCCAGCGCAAAAAAGGCGTGGCGGGGCAGCCCATGGCCGCCTTGCCACCTTTTTGTCACGCTTTCCGCGGCCGATCCAGGGCGGACCGGGTTCGGCTGAACTTCAGCCGGGTCTTTCGCCGGGCGTTTCGCCGGGCTTATTGCCGGGCTTATTACCGGGCTTATTACCGGGCTTCATTCGGGTTTCAGCTGTGAGTTCAGCTTGAAGCGCGCACTTCTTCGATGCTGGTGACGCCGGCCAGCACCTTTTCGATGCCGTCCTGGCGCAGCGTGCGCATGCCGTCGGAGAGCGCGAAGCGCTGCAACTCGTCGGCGCGGGCGCCGGTCTGGATCAGATGGCGCAGCCCGCGGCCGACCATCATCAGTTCGTGGATGCCGGCGCGGCCACGGAAGCCGCTGCCGCCGCAATGGTCGCAGCCCACGGCCTTGTAGCGCATCAGCCGGCCTTCGCTGCCTTGGGGGTCGCCGGCACCGCGGGCGCCGAAGCGCTGGCGCCATTCGGCCAGCAATTCGTCGGCCGTCGGCGCACCTTCCACGCCTTCAAGGATGTGCAGGTAGTCGTGCAGCAGTTCTTCTTCTTCCTCGGCGCTGGCCTCGGTTGCGGTGCGGCACTTCATGCACAGGCGGCGCACCAGGCGCTGGGCCAGCACGCCCAGCAAGGCGTCGGCAAAGTTGAACGGGTCCATGCCCATGTCCAGCAGCCGCGTGACGGTTTCTGGCGCGCTGTTGGTGTGCAGGGTGCTCAGTACCAGGTGGCCGGTCAGGCTGGCCTCGATGGCCACCTGCGCCGTTTCCTTGTCGCGAATTTCGCCCACCATCACGACATCCGGGTCGGCACGCAAGAAGGCGCGCAGCGCCTTGGCGAAGGTCCATTCGATCTTCGGGTTCACCTGCACCTGGCGCAGGCCGGCCTGGGTGATCTCTATCGGGTCTTCGGCCGTCCAGATCTTGCGCTCAGGCGTGTTGATGACGCTCAGCGCCGAATGCAGCGTCGTCGTCTTGCCCGAACCCGTGGGCCCGACGCACAGCAGCATGCCGTAGGGGCGTTCGGCCGCTTCCTTGAAGCGCTTGAGGTTGTTCGGGCTCAGGTTCAGGTTGTCCAGCGGAATGGGTTTGCTCGATGCGAGCAAGCGCATGACCGCGTCTTCGCAGTTGCTGTGCGTGGGGATGGTGGCCACGCGCAGTTCCAGCTTGCTGCCCTGCACGAACTTGCTGAAGTTGATCTTGCCGTCTTGCGGCTTGCGGCGTTCGCTGATGTCCAGGTCGCACATGATCTTCAGCCGCGCCAGCAGGGCGTTGCGGTAGGTGTGCGGCAGTTCAAGGTAGGGCCGCAGATGGCCATCTTTGCGGAAGCGGATGTTCACGCGTTCGCGCCCGGCGCGGCATTCGATGTGGATGTCGCTGGCGCCCTGGGCATGCGCTTCCTGGATCATGCTGTTGATCAGTCGCACCAGCGTGTTGTCGCTTTGCTCGATCGTGGCTTCGTCGTCGCCGCCTTGTGGGTCGTCAACCCTTTCCATGCTGGCCAGCAGTTTGCTGGCGTCCCCGGGCTCGTAGTCGAGACTCGCACCTACAGCGCCTTCGTTGGCCATGGTGCGCGAGCCGCCTGTGCTGCTGCCAATCTTTCCGTAAGCCTTCTCGATGGCCTGGCCCAGCACACCAGCGCGCGCCAATACGGGCACGACCTTGCACTGGGCGGCGAATTCCAGTTCGTCGATGGCGCGGCGGTTGGTCGGGTCTTCCAGCGCCACCACCAGCCGGCCAGAACGCAGCAGCAAGGGCAGCGCGGGCGTGCGCTGGGCCACCGGCAGCGGCAGCCGCGTGACGGCTTCGATTTCGGTCGGGAAGCTCGTCACATCCACCAGCGGGTAGCCCATCTTGCGCGCCAGCGCGGTCTGCAAGTCGGCACGCGAGACCAGGCCCTGCTTCACCAGAAGTTCACCCAGGGGCACGGTGCGGTCGCTGCGCTGCTGCAGCAGGGCTTCCTCGAGCTGTACTTCGGTAATGAAGCCCAGGGCCGTCAGCGCCTCGCCGATGCGTACCATCGGCATCCTGGCTTGCTGCTCGATGGCTGCGCCCAGCTCTTCGGGCGTGATGATCTGTTTGACGACCAGCAGGTCGCCCAGCTTGCGTTGGCGCAACTGCTGCTGTTCTTCCAGCGCTTCCTGCACTTGTTCTGTCGTGGCAAATCTCTGCTCGACCAGGGCTTCGCCAATGCGCGGGCCCATCTCGACGTGGCTGTAGGCCGCGGCCGGTACGAAAACGCGCCGAACCGCGCCGCCAATGTTCACCGGCTCGAACAAGAAAAGGCCGCAGGCTTGTTCGCGGTGGCCGATGGTCAGGCCTTCCCAGTGCGAGCCGTCCCGAAAGCTGATGCTGAAGGGCACCGGCGGCCGCTGCACCAGCTGGTCGGCCGAAGTTTCGTCGTCTGTTTCCGGGGTAGCAGCCAGAGGCTGTGCCAGACGCAGGCGGCGGAACTGGTCGAACTGCACAGGCACGGCCGAGCGGGCTGAGCCCAGGCGGAAATGCAGCACCCGAGCCTCGGGGTCGAAAGCCACGAGGCGGCCCACCATGCGCTGGCCGTTCAGGCCCTCGATCTCGCACGGGTCGCCGCTGGCCAGGGCCTTGGTGTGGGCGTAGCGGGCCAATTCAGGCGTGGGCCAGGCGAAGTCCGTCGCGGCCAAATGGGCTTCGGTGGGCAGCAGGGTCAGCGGTGGCAGCGACAGGTCTGACATGGATTTGTCCTCACAGGAACCGGGCGGCGTACGGCGCGCAGGCGGGCCCGGGCCCTTGTTCGATCATGTTAAGGACGGACCCGCATGGGCTATCGGGCGAGAAGGAGGTGGAAAGCGGGCCAGACCAAAGGCAGGCTTTGCCCCAGGCCGGTGGCCCGCCAGGCCTGCTACAACAGGGGCCTTGCTTCTTTGCCCCCTGGGCTTTCGACCATGTCCATTGCAACCCGCTGGCAGTTCTGGATCGACCGTGGCGGCACCTTTACCGACATCGTCGGCCGCACACCCGAAGGCGAATTGCGCACGCTCAAGCTGCTGAGCGAGAACCCTGAGCAGTACCCCGACGCAGCCGTCGAAGGCATACGCCGCTTGCTCAAGCTGGCCGCCGGCCAGACCATCACGCCAGCGCAGGTGGAATGCGTGAAGATGGGCACCACGGTGGCCACCAACGCCCTGCTTGAACGCCAGGGCGACCGCACACTGCTGGTGACGACGCAAGGCTTTCGCGACGCGCTGCGCATTGCCTACCAGGCCCGCCCGCGCCTGTTCGACCGCCACATCGTGCTGCCCGAGCTGCTGTATGAACGGGTGGTGCAGGCACAGGAACGCGTCAGCGTCCAAGGCGATGTGTTGCAGCCCTTGGACGAGATGCACCTGCGTGAACGGCTGTGGGCGGCGTTCGATGCCGGTATCCGTTCGGTCGCCATCGTCTTCATGCACGGCTGGCGTTTCACCGCGCACGAAGCGGCGGCGGCGCGCATCGCACGTGAGATCGGTTTCAAGCAGGTGAGCGCCAGCCACGAGGTCAGCCCCTTGATGAAGCTGGTCTCGCGTGGCGACACCACGGTCGTCGACGCCTACCTCAGCCCCATCTTGCGGCGCTATGTCGACCAGGTGGCGCAGCAGATGCCGGGGGTGCCGCTGTACTTCATGCAAAGCAGTGGTGGCCTGACCGAGGCCCAGCGTTTCCAGGGCAAGGACGCGATTCTGAGCGGCCCTGCGGGCGGCATCGTCGGCATGGTGCGCACGGCAGTGGCGGCGGGTTTCGACAAGCTCATCGGCTTCGACATGGGTGGCACCAGCACCGACGTCAGCCA
>JBBQAW010000374.1:0-3932 GCA_038316815.1 Burkholderiales bacterium | reverse complement strand
GGGCTGTACCTGATGCTGTTCGTGCAGGTCGAGGCCTGGCGCCGCAAGTCGGCCGAACTGCAGGTGCTGGCGGCCAGCGGTGTGCTCATCGTCGCCTTCGGTGCGCACGACCTGCTCATCTCGCGCGCGCTGCTGCCCTGGGGCAGCGGCTACATGCTGCACTACGCGGCGGCCGCGCCGCTGCTCGCCTTCACGGGGCTGATGATCGTGCGCTTCGCGCGCAGCCTGGGCGCCGTCGAACGCATGAACGAGGAACTGGGCCTTCAGGTCGGCGCGGCCAGGCGCGAGATCGAGGCCAACCAGGCCCGGCTGCGCGAGCTGGAACGCAAGCGCTGGCTCAGCGAAGAGCGCGAACGCATCGCGCAGGACATGCACGACGGGGTCGGCGGCCAATTGCTGTCGCTGGTCGCTCGCGCGAGGTCGGGCCAGTTGTCAGCCGTCGAGACCGAGGCGACGCTGACCACCGCCATGGGCGACCTGCGACTGGTCATCGATTCACTCGAAGCCGCCGAGGGCGATCTGGGCACTGCGTTGGCCACCTTTCGCCACCGGCTGGAGCGTCGGTTGTTTGGCAGCGGCATTGCGCTGCGATGGTCGCCCGGCGAGCTGCCGATGCTGCCCGGCTTCGGGCCCGCCGAGATTCTGCATGTGCTGCGGCTGCTGGACGAAGCGGCGACGAACGCCATGCGCCATGCGGGGGCGACCGAGATCGACATCGAATGCACGTATGGCGATGGGCACGTCCGGCTGAGCCTGGGCGACAACGGCAAGGGCGGCGCCAACGAGTCAAAGGCCGGGCATGGATTGCGCAACATGCACAAGCGCGCCAGCCAGCTCGGCGGCAGGCTGATCGTTGACAGCGGCCCGTCCGGAACCCGGCTGAGCTTGAGCGTTCCCGCGCCGGACGGCTTGCGCCAGGACCCGCAATAAAGGCCGTGCTGCGCGAGCGCGGTGCCTACCGCGAATTGGGTATGGCCGCCGCAGCGATGCGCCTGAAGAATCAAACGTGATCCGCCGGGCCCGCCAGATTCACGAAAGGCATCGCCATGAACCGCCAAAACCTGCAAGAGCCTTGCTCGTCCCGTGATGCCGCTGTCCCACGCTGCGGCAGGCGTGGGTGGCACTGGCTCGCCGCCGGGTTGCTGGGTCTGATCCTCGCGGCCTGCGGTGGCGACGACAGCACTTCCGACGGCCCACTGCAGATCACCACGGCGCCGACCGACCTGGTCGTGAATGACGGCGGCACGGCCCGTTTCAGCGTCGATGCGAAAGGCAAGCCGCCGCTCACCTATCAATGGCTGAAGAACGGTGCGGCCATCCCCGGCGCCAACCAGGCCACGCTGAGCCAGAGCGCGCCCTTCAGCGACGACGGCGCGCGTTTTGGTGTGCTCGTCAGCGACGCCAGCGGCAGCCAGCTGACCAGCACGCTGGCCACCTTGAGGGTGTCGCCTTTGGCCGCCGTGATCGCACAGCCACCGCAGGACACCACCACGCAGGTGGGCCAGACCGCCAGCTTCGCGGTCACGCTCAGTGCCGGCACCCCCACCCTGAGCTACCAATGGCAGCGCGGCGGTAATGCTGTCCCAGGCGCCACTGCCAGCACTTTCGACCTGCCCGGCGTGACGCTGAACGACGACCAAGCCGCATTCAGCGTGGTTGTCAGCAACCCGGGGGGCAGCGTCACCAGCACCGCTGCGCGGCTGACGGTGGTGCCCGTGCCGGTGGCGCCCAGCGTCGTGACCCAGCCGCAGAACCTGAGCGTCAATGTGGGGCAGAGCGCCAGCTTCTCGGTCGTGGCCCAGGGCAGCGCGGTGTTGGCCTACCAGTGGCTGCGCGGTGGCGTCGCGCTGCCGGGTGCCACATCCAGCAGCTACACCTTGCCCGCGGCGAGCGCGAGCGACGACACCGCTGATTTCGCGGTGCGTGTGAGCAATGCCGTTGGAACGACCACCAGCAACGGCGTTCGACTGACGGTGATCAGCCCGCCCAGCATCACTAGCCAACCCGGCGCCATCACGGTGAACGAGAGCCAGCCTGCCCAGTTCAGCGTGGTGGCCACCGGCACCGCGCCGCTGAGCTACCAGTGGCGGCGCAACGGTGTGGCCATCGTCGGTGCGCAAAGCGCCAGCTACGCCACGCCAGCCACCACGCTGGCCGATTCGGGCAGCAGCTTCTCGGTGCTGGTCAGCAACGCCGCAGGCAGCGCCACCAGCCAGGCGGCCACGCTCGCGGTGACCCAGGTGCTGCTGGCACCCACCATCACCACCCCGCCGGCCAATGTGGCGCTGGTGGAAGGCAACGCAGCCACCTTCAGCGTCGTGGCCAGCGGCACGCAGCCTCTGGCTTACCAGTGGCGCCGCAATGGCGCCAGCCTGCTGGGTGCAAACAGCGCCAGCTACACCACGCCGGTGACCACCTTGGCCGATGACGGCGCGGTGTTTTCGGTGGTGGTGAGCAATGCCGCCCCCACATCAGCCACCAGCGGCAACGCCACGCTCAGTGTGTTTCCGGTGCCCTCGCCTGTGGCCGATGTGCTGGCCCACACCAACAGTTCCATGGTGCTGCTCGAAGACGGCACGGTCTGGCATTGGGGGGGCGGCATCGGTGCGGGAGACGGCACGCCGCAGCGCGTGACCACCATGGCCAACACCGACTTGACTGGCGTGACGCAGATCACCGGGCACAGCGATTCTTGGCTGGCTCGCCGTTCCGACGGTAGCGTCTGGTCGTGGGGCACCACCAACGCCAACGGCGCCCTGGGCAATGGCGGCACCACGGCACAACCGCGTCCCAACCCGGTGCTCGATGGTGCGGGCAATGCGTTCACCGGCGTCGCGCAAGTGACGATGGGGAATCAGTTTTCCGTGGCCCGGCGCAGCGACGGCACGGTGTGGGCCTGGGGCCTGAACCAATTCGGCTTGCTCGGCGACGGTACCGGCCAGAGCCCCAGCACGGTGAGCTTCGTGCCGGTGCAGGTGATCGACGACAACAGCGTGCCGCTCGACAACGTGACCGCCATCGCTGCGGGCCAGGCGCATACGCTGGCGCTGCGCAGCGATGGCACGGTCTGGGCCTGGGGCCTGAGCCACAACGGGCAATTGGGCAATGGAACGCTGACCTTCAGCAACCGGGCCGTGCGCGTCGAGGTGACGCCCGGCGTGGCGTTGACCGATGTGGTGGCCATCGCCACCGGGCTGCAGCGGTCGTTCGCGGTGCGCAGCGACGGCACCGTCTGGGGTTGGGGCAGAAGCCAGTTTGGCCGTCTGTGCCAGGTCACGGGCACGACCATGGTGCGCCCCACGCAGATTCTTTCGAACGGCGCGGGCAGCGCGGCGCTGTCCGGCGTGAGCCGGGTGGCCGGCGGCACCGACCACACGGCGTTCCTCAAGACAGACGGCAGCGTCTGGTCCTGTGGCACAAACGGTCAGGGCCAGCTGGGTGATGGCAGCGCGACGGACAGCACCGCGCGCAGCGTGCCGGTGCAGGTGCTGACGGCGGTGGGCGGCGCGGGCTTCGGCTCGGTGGATCGCATTTCTTCCACGGCGCAACATGTGCTGGTGCGCCGCACCGACAAGTCGGTCTGGGCCTGGGGTTCCGACGGCGTCAACAACATACTGGGCGGCGGCCCAAGCATCGGAGCCAACAGCCCCTTGCCCATCCGTGCCCGTGTGACGGCGCCTTGACGGGCTTGCCTGACGAGCTGGTTTGTTCACAAACCGAACGGCCGCAACGGCAAACTGGGTGGCCGGCCGACGGTAATCGTGCATGGCCGCTCCGATGCGCTGCTGCCGGTGAACCACACCTCGCGCCCCTACACGGCCCTGAGCAAGCTGGCCGACGGCGCGGCCAGCCAGCTGAGCTACATCGAAGTCACCAACGCCCAGCACTTTGACGGCTTCATCGGCCTGCCGGCGATCCTGCCCGGCTACGAC
>JBBQAW010000373.1:0-3944 GCA_038316815.1 Burkholderiales bacterium | reverse complement strand
CTCAGTGCGGCGCTTCAGCCGGCAGTCTGCAGCTTGTCCTGCGTCTGGGTCTCGAAGTCGCTCGCGGCGTGCCGTTCATGCAACTGCTCGGTCAACGGCCCTGAGGTGCGATTGACCATGCGGCCGCGGCGTACGGCGGGGCGCTCGGCAATGGCTTGTGCCCAGCGCTGCACATGGCGATAGTCCTGCACCTGCAGGAATTCCGCTGCCCCGTACTGCTGGCCCAGTGCCAGTGCGCCATACCAGGGCCACACGGCGATGTCGGCAATGCTGTAGTGGGCACCGGCGAGATAGGGCACATCGGCCAGCCGGCGGTCCAGCACATCCAGCTGGCGCTTGGTCTCCATTGCGAAGCGGTCGATGGCGTATTCGATCTTGCTCGGCGCATAGGCATAGAAGTGCCCGAAGCCACCGCCCAGATAGGGCGCGCTGCCCATCTGCCAGAACAGCCAGTTCAGGGTTTCGGTGCGTGTCGCGGAATCTGCCGGCAGCAGAGCGCCGAACTTGGTGGCCAAGTACAGCAGGATGGCGCCCGACTCGAACACCCGCACGGGCTGGCCACCGGTGGCCGCGGGGCTGTTGTCCATCAAGGCCGGAATCTTGGAATTCGGATTCACGCCTACAAAGCCACTGCCGAACTGGTCGCCTTGCTGGATGCGGATAAGCCAGGCGTCGTATTCGGCACCCGCATGGCCCAGGGCCAGCAACTCTTCCAGCATCACCGTCACCTTCACGCCGTTGGGCGTGGCGAGCGAATACAGCTGCAGCGGATGCTGGCCCACGGGCAGCGGCTTGTCGTGCGTGGCGCCGGCCACCGGGCGGTTGATGCTGGCGAACTGGCCGCCATTGGGCTGTTGCCAGGTCCAGACCTTGGGCGGCGTGTACGGGATGGCGTTCGGGTTCTCGGGGGTGTCGCTCATGAACAGGCCTCGCGTTGACGATGTGGATGCAATGTAAGCCCCGCTGCCGCTTCGGTGGCGGTGGCGGTAGCGGTGGCCGGGCCGGGGTTCAGTCCATCTGCCGCGCCAGCTGTGCGGCCTTGGCCTCGTAGAAGCGCGCCGATGCCCGGTTGCCGGCTTGGCGGAACCCGCGCGCCAGTTCGCGTGCGGCCGCGCTGGCCGCTTCGAAGGCCAGCAGGATGGTGTTGCGTTCGCCATCGTCGACGGCCTGGCCGCCCTGAAAGCGGCCGGCAATGAAACCTGCCTCGGGCACTTCGACGACGCCCAGGATGAGTTGGCCGTCCTTCAAGTCGCCATAAAAGCTGCGCACGACACGGCCGCCCTGGTAGGCGCGCAGCGTGCCACGGCCCTGGGCCAGGCCAGCGCCGCAGACGCCGGACCAGAGCACACCGGCCACAGGCCAGTCGGGCGGTGGCGCAAAGCGGCAACTGGCCGGCCCGGCCATGCCACTGGCTGCCGCAGGCATGGCACCCAGCAGCAGCAAGGCCGCCAGCAAGCCGATGGCCGCAACGGCGGACGCAGGCCGTGCAGGTCGTGCGAGGCGTGGAAGGCTTCCAAGGCTTGCAAGGCATGCAAGGCGTGCAAGGCTTGCAAGGCGCGCAAACCCCGCAAGGCGATCAACCCGTACAAGCTCTCGGAACGTCAGCAAGGAAACCTCAGCAATCTGTAACCGAACCCGATCAACGGGCAGCGTTACCGCAGTTGCGGCAGCCACTGCTGCAAGATGCTTTCGCTGGGTTCGAAATGCATGCCGTCCTCGGTGCGGAAGCCCGCGCCCCAGAACCAGCCGTGGCGATTGAAGATGGGGGCAATCAGCGACAGGCCCACTTGCACCTGGTTGTCGCCACGGACGTCCAGCACGCCGCCCAGGGTCAGGTCGATGGCCGTGCCCCAGGAATGGTTGGAAATGCTGGTCGAACTGCCGCGTACCCAGCGGCAGCACAGCATGCCGGCGGTGCCCAGGGCCTTGTAGACAGTGGGCTGTTCGCGTTCGATGTCGATCATCACCGCCTTCAGGCTCAGCACGGCTGGCACCAGACCGGTAACGCGAAACGGCCCCACCGAGTCGAGCACCAGGTTGCGGCGCAGCAGCGGCAGGGTGGGCGGCTGGCAGAGCTGGCTGTAGTCGCCGCGCGGCTGCCCGATCTTGGCCAGCATGAAGCTGTTGCTGACCGGCTTGAGCCCGATGTTGATGGTCGCGGGGTCGGGCCGCGGCACGGTGCGGGTGATCGACCCCGCCGCTGCGGCGGGGCTGGCAGGTGGCTGCGATGGGCTTGCCACGCCTGTGTAGGTGCCTGACAGGTTGCGCCAGCTGGTGCCGCCCGGGTCGATCTTGCCGTCGGGCCTGCGCAGAAAATTGGACTGGAAGTCGACGATGGCATCGATGGTGTTCTTGCCGCAGACGCCATCGGCGTCGCCGAGCTTGGCGAAGCCGCGCGCCAGCAACAGCGTCTGCACGAGCACGACATCCGCGCGCTGGTTGGTGCCCTGGCGGCCGACCGATGACTGAACGCTGCTGCTCATGGACTCTCTCCGGGTTCGTTTTGGGGTGCAGCCCAATGTAGCCGCGCCACCGCCGAATGGCGACATGTGCCGGAGCACTGATCCCTAGATTGCAGTACGCCAGCCTGGTGCCGGCCCAGGTTCCGGCCCAGGTTCCGGCCCAGGTGCGGACCCCCAGCACAGGCGGGTCAAGTGTTGCATTCAGCTTGCACAGGCCGCAATATGGGTCCATGCACCCAGCGCAGCCCAAGCCTCAGGACCTGCAAGCCTTCGGCAAGTTGTTGGCTTCGCCAATTCGCAGCCCCTTGCGCGAAGCCGCGCTGGCCGATTGGAGCCGCTACAAGCTGGCGCGGCAGGCAGCCTTCGTTGGCGCCATGCAAGGGCAAGGCAAGCGGGGGGCCTGGACCAAAGGGGGCTACATCGCTTCGCTCACTGCCCCGGCCATCGACTTGCGTGGCGCCCGCTTCACCGACGTCTGCCTGGGTTATGCCGACCTGCGCGGCCTGCAGCTGGACGACGCCCACTTCGAATTGCGCGACCTCGCCTGGACCGGCCTGAAAGGCGCGCAGCTGCAGGCCGCCAGCCTGCGCGGCACCCACATCGCCCAAGCGCGGCTGATGGATGCCGACCTGCGCGGGGCTGACCTGACCGACGCACAACTGGCCGGTGCCGATCTGAGTGGCGCCAGCCTGGCAGGCGCCTGCCTGCGCGGCGCCAATCTGCGCGGTGCGCGGCTGGTGCATGCCAACCTGGTGGGTGCGGACCTGCGTGGTGCCGACATCTCGGGCTGCCATGTCTACGGCGCGTCGGTCTGGGACGCCCAGGTTGACAGCGTCGACAGCATGAACGGCCAGGCAGCGGGTCTGCAGCGCGACCTGGTCGTCACGCCCGACGGCCAGCCGGCAGTGACGGTCGACCGCATCGAGGTAGCGCAGTTCATCTACCTGTTGCTGTCCAACCCCAAGATACGCGACGTCATCGACACCGTCTGCGACAAGGCCGTGTTGATTCTGGGCCGCTTCAGCGCAGAACGCCTGGCGGTGCTGCATGCGCTGCGCGACGCGTTGCGGGAACGAGGCTTCGTGCCCATCGTCTTCGACTTCGACAAGCCGCGTTCGCAAGACGTGACCGAAACCGTCAAGACCCTGGCCGGCCTGAGCCGCTTCATCATCAGCGACATGACCAACCCGCGTTCGAACCCGCTCGAGCTGCAGGCCGTCGTGCCCGACTTCATGGTGCCGATGGTGCCCATCCTGGCCGCCGGCGAAGAGCCCTTCGCGATGTTCCGCGACCTCTGGGTGAAGTACCGCGCCTGGGTGATGGACCCGCTGAAATACAGCAGCACCGAAGAACTGCTGGCCGTGCTGGACGTGGCCATCATCAGCCCGGCGCTGGCCCGCAGCGCCGAACTGCTGGCCGCGCGTGCGCAGACGCTGCAGATGCGGGACGCGGCGGACTACTTGCCGCGCCCCTGACGCCAGC
>JBBQAW010000372.1:0-3980 GCA_038316815.1 Burkholderiales bacterium | reverse complement strand
TTGCGTGCGACGGTAGCGTGCAAACGATGCTGCCGCAAAGGCGGGCTTGGCTTGGTTGCGGCGCGCACGAAAGGCGCCGAGAACGACTGCCGCAGCCCGCCAGCATGTTTGCGTGCGACGGTAGCGTGCAAACGATGCTGCCGCAAAGGCGGGCTTGGCTTGGATGCGGCGCGCACGAGAGGCGCCGAGAAGCGCAGGGCACGCGGCCCCGCGCGCAGCGCGGTCGTGAACTGACTCATCGCGGGTGTTTGAGCGCAGAGAGCGAAGCGAACGAAGCGAGTTCCGCGATGGGGCCGCGGGACCGAGCATCGCAGGGAAGTCGGCGCAACGCGCCGACCGCCGAACATAAGCGCCGCAGCCAAGCCAAGCCCGCCTTTGCTTGGGGAACAAGCAAGCAAGCTAGTGAAAAGCATCGAACGGAGAGACGAACGAACGAACGTCCGCAAAGGGCCGAATGCCGCCATCCCTGGCGCTTCAGCAAAGCCTCAGCGGAACAAGCCCAGCCGCTGCGCTTCCAGTGCCGCCTCTGCACGCGAACTGACGTTCAGCTTGCGATAGATTTGCTTTACATAGTCGGCAATGGTGTGCCGGCTCAGGCCCAGTTGTACGCCAATCTCGGGCAGGGTGTAGCCCTTGGCCACGCGCAGCAGCACTTCGCTTTCGCGGTCCGTCAGGTTGACGTTGGGCATGGCGTGGCCGTTGTTGGGTTGCGGCTTGGCCTTGGCGCTGAAGTAGGCCATGACGCGGCGCGCGATGCTGGGGCTCAGTGGGGGTTCGCCCTGGCTGATGCGCTGCAGTTGTTCGGTGATCAGTTCGCGCGCCTGTTCTTTCAGGATGTAGCCGAAGGCGCCGGCCTGCAGCGCCGGGAAAAGGTGTTCGTCGTCGTCGTGAATGCTTACCACCACGCTTTGCGCATCGGGCTGCAATTCGCGCAGCTTGGCCACCACGTCGACGCCGCTGCCGTCGGGCAAGCCCAGGTCGATCAGCGCGAGGTCGAACTTGACGGCGGACACCAGTTCGATGGCGTCGCCGACGCGGGCGCTTTCCGACAGGTGCGCCCCAGGAAACACTTGCAAGACGAGTTTGCGCAACCAGACCCGGATCTCGGGCAGGTCTTCAAGCAACAGAATCGTCTTCATCAGGGAGTTCCAGTTCGCCAATATGGGATGTTATCGGCGCGGGGCCGGTTTCCTTAGGCCCCGACGGCCCCTTCGGTGGCGCGATCCAGCGGAACCGTGAGACGTATCACGGTTCCGAAACCCGGACTTGACTCCACCAGGCACTGCCCCTGCAGTTGCTTGGCGCGGTTCTTCATGCTGGCCAGGCCATGGCCGCGGTCCAGGCGGTCCTCGGTTTCGGGTGCGATGCCCCTGCCGTTGTCCTGCACGACGAAAAGCAGGTCGCCGTCGGCGATGTTGCATTTCACGGTGCAAAGCGTGGCATGGCTGTGCTTGATGATGTTGCTGGTGGTCTCGCGCAGGATGCGCGTCGTCTGTACATAGGCCCGGGCCGAAAGACGCTGGGGCAGGTCTTCGGGCGCTTCCCATTCGCCCTCGATGCCGGCCTGCGCCAGCCGCGAAACCACCTCGGCGCGCCAGTCGCCCAGGGCGTCGGCCAGGCGCACGGCTTTGCCGGTGAGACCGCGCACCGAAAGGCGCATTTCTTCCAGCGCTTCACGCGCCAGGGTACTGATGCGTTCGTTGTCGCTGGTGTGCACGATGGTCAGCAGCTTGGCCCCCAGGTCGTCGTGCAGGTCGGCGGCGATGCGTTTGCGTTCGCTTTCGGTCACCTGTTCGACTCTCAGTTCACTGAGCTGGCGGTAGTTGTTCTCGATCTCGGTGGTGGCTTCTGCCACGCGCTGTTCGAGATTGGCCTTGTCGATCTCGACCGTCTGGCGTGCACGCCCTTGCTGCTGTACCAGACGCAGGCCGACGATGACGAACAGCACCGGCGCGATGAGTGCTGCCACGTGTGCCGCCAGCGGCCGTTGCCCCGTGCTCTGGGCAACGAGTTCGATCACCCCGGCCACGGCCATGGCCAGCAGCAGCGGGCCCATCAGCCAGACCGAGCGGCGCGGCCTTTCGCGCCACAGGTACCAGGCCGATGCGGCCACCACTTCGGCCATCAGCACCGCGTACCAGACGGTGGCCACCTGGCGCAGGTTTTCGGGGCCGGCCAGGATCAAACTCAGCGGCACCAGCGCAGCTTGAATCGGCAGCGCACGGTCCACCGAAAGCAGCCGCACCGCGCTGTAGCGCAGCAGGAACTGCACCGCCACCCAGGCAATGAAGCCCAGCATCGTGACCAGCAGGAATTCGGCCGTTGAATGCGACAGCGGCAGGGCGCTGAGCCACAGGCGCAGGTCCAGCAGAGCCCAGCCCACAGACAGCGCGCCGAAATAGGCCAGGTGGCTTTCCTGCCGGTTGATGAAGCCCAGAACGAACATGAAGCCGCCCATCAGCAACAAAGTGGCGCCCACGGCCTGCGGCGCCGTCACTTGCAGGGCGGTGCGCTGCGCGTGGCGTGCCGCCAGTTCAGACTGCGGGCCGATGACGATTTCCGACAGGCCCCCAGCCCGTTGGCGCGAGCCGACTTCGCTCAGGCGGTGGCCGGCCACCTGGATGTCCAGCGTGCTGGTGTCGTTGCGCAGCAGCGCGCCTGGCAAAGTGATCAACTGCGGATGGTTGCAGTTGTGCGTCAGCGGCAGGGTCATGCGGCCGCCGCTGGCAATTTCCTGCCCGTTCAGCAACACGCGGTAGTTGCTGCAGACATGGTTGATGTAAAGCGCCAGCAGTTCGCCCCCGGCCAGGTTGCCTGGCGGCGTGAAGGCCACGCGGTACCAAAGCGAGCCCGCGAAACCAGGCCGCGAACTGGCCCATTCGTCGGGCAGCGCAACGGCGCTGCTCGGGCTGCGGGTGGGGAACGAAGCACCCTCACCCTGGGCCGACAGCGCGGCGGTGATGGTCAAGGTTTGCGCCAGTGCCGGCCCGCTGGCCCAACCCCACAAGGCCAGCAGAAAGAACGGCCGCCACAGCCGGCAGGGTGGTGGCCGCAACAGCAGGGTGAGCCAGGGCCGCAGGTGGCGCAGCCGTGGCCGGGGGCTCAAGAAAAGCAGATTCAGCAAGGCGGGCATGTGAATCAAAGATGTGTAGCAATGATTCTGCCCGTCGCGGCCCCGCGTGCCGCCGCCCCCACGCTGCCAGAATGCAGGGCCCTGTGTGCAAATGCCCAAGCTGCCTGTGATCCGACGCCACGACCTGGAACCCGCCGATAACCGCCGCCTGGCCCATCTGTGCGGCCCGCTGGACGGACACCTGCGCAGCATCGAAGCGGCGCTGCAGGTGACGCTGGCGCGACGCGAGGCCAGCTTCCGCATCGAAGGCGCGCGTGACGCCGTCGAGCGCACGGCCGCGCTGCTGGACAGCCTGTACGAAAAGGCGCGCCAGCCCATCGGCGCGCAGGCCCTGCAGCTGGCCTTGAAGCAGGCCACGCCAGGTCCGGGCTCGGGGCCGGGCTCAGGCCCGTCCCCGGCCACGGCGCGCGCGCCAGGCGACGACGGCGCTCCCGTCGTGCTGCACACCCGCCATGCCGATTTGACGGGCCGTACCGCCAACCAGGCGCAGTACCTGCGCCAGATCCTGAGCCACGACATCAGCTTCGGCATCGGCCCGGCCGGCACCGGCAAGACCTTCCTGGCCGTGGCCTGCGCCGTGGATGCGCTGGAACGTCAGGGCGTGCAGCGCATCGTGCTCACGCGGCCGGCGGTGGAAGCCGGTGAACGCCTGGGCTTTCTGCCTGGCGACCTTGCGCAGAAGGTGGACCCCTATCTGCGCCCGCTTTACGACGCCTTGCACGACCTGATGGGCTTCGACCGCGTCACCAAGGCGTTCGAGAAGCAGATGATCGAGATCGCCCCGCTGGCCTTCATGCGCGGCCGCACGCTGAGCCATGCCTTCGTCATCCTCGATGAGGCGCAGAAC
>JBBQAW010000371.1:0-3990 GCA_038316815.1 Burkholderiales bacterium | reverse complement strand
GCCAGGGCATCGATGGGATAAGGCAGGGCGGGCAGGATGTGTTCCATGGTGGTTTCCTTGGTTTCGAACTGAAGGCCGGGGGCCGGACGCAGCAGTTGGCCGGCAGCGACCGCGGATTGTAGGCAGCGCCTGTTCAGACAGGCGGCAGCAGGGGTTCGACGCGCTGCACGTGCATGCCGGCACGGCCGTCGGCCCACACGGCCTGCACGGTCTGGCCCGGGTGCAGGGCCTGCACCGACACCACCGGCCGGCCATCGGCGGCTTCGACCCAGGCATAACCGCGCTGCAGCACGCGTTCGGGGTTCAGGGCCTGCAAACGGTGGCCGCTGGCGTCCAGCTGCAGGGCCGCGCGCTGCAGTTGCCGGCCCACGGCTGCAGCCAGCCGCTGCGCACGCTGGCCGGGTTCGTCGGCGTGGCGCAGCCGGCGCTGGGCCAGGGCCTGCTGCAGGCGCTTGTGCAGCGCGTTCAGGCGCTCCGCCTGGCCCCAAAGCGCGCGCCTGGGCTGGCCCAGGCGCAAGCTCAGGGTGTCCACGCGCTGGGCCTGCTGTTGCAGCACACGCTGCGCAGCGCGCTGCAGTCCGGCCTGGCGCGCCTTCAGCGCTGCCAGGGCGTCGTCGCGCAGCGGCGCAGCCAATTCAGCGGCGGCTGTCGGCGTGGGCGCCCGCAAATCGGCCGCCAGGTCGCACAGGGTGACATCGGTTTCGTGGCCAACGCCGCACACCACGGGCAGTGGGCAGGCAGCCACTGCGCGCACCACCCGCTCGTCATTGAAGGCCCACAGGTCTTCCAGCGCGCCACCACCGCGTACCAGCAGCAGGGTGTCGACTTCGGCGCGGCGCCCGGCTGCTTGCAAGGCAGCCACCAGCGCCGCCGGCGCTTCAGCCCCCTGCACCAGGCTGGGGTAGATGACCACACGCACATGCGGTGCGCGGCGCTGCAGCGCCGTCAGCACATCGCGCAGTGCGGCGGCGCCGGGCGATGTGACGATGCCGATGGCGCGTGGAAAGGCCTCAATCGGCCGCTTGCGCGCCACATCGAACAGCCCCAGGGCCTGCAGCCTGGCGCGCAGGCGCAGGAATTCTTCGTACAGGCTGCCGGCGCCCACGCGCTGCATGCTTTCAACCACCAGCTGCAATTCACCACGCGCTTCGTAAACCCCCAGACGGCCCCGCAGGTCGACCTGCTGGCCGTCGGCGGCCTGGAAGTCCAGCAGGCTGGCTGAACGGCGGAACATCGCGCAGCGCAGCAGCGCACCGGCACCGCCGGCGTCCTTCAGCGAAAAATAGCAGTGCCCGCTGGCCGCGCGCGTGAAGCCTGAAAGTTCGCCACGCACGGCCACGGCGCCAAAGCGCGCTGCCAGCGCGTCCCCAGTCGCCAGCAACAGCGCCGATACACCCCACGGGGCACGCGCCGGTGGGGCGGAAACGGGCTCAATCACGCGAATCGTCAAGCCTGGCGCGGGCTGAGAACTCCACAACCGCGCGGTTGCTGGCCATTGCGGCCGCAGACACCGTCACGGTACGGTCATATTCATGTAAGTGCTTGATTTCCATCAGAAAAAGCGTGCCCAATTTTTCAGCAGACCAGCGCTGAACACGCATTGACGCGGGTCCTGGCGGAGTCGCCACTACTTACTCACACAGTTGTCCACAGTTTCGGTGGAAAAAAGCGCCAGCTTTCGGCGCTTGCTTTGGCGCTGGCCTGGCGCGGCGCCAGTGGAGCATCGGACATAATCCGCCCCGTTCACCGAGTCTGCAGGGCCTGAATGCCTGCATGCAATTTGCCACGACAAGCCACCCTGGCGCCAAGAGACAAACTTGTTTTCCATCATACAAGCGGCCGGTTGGCCGATCTGGCCCCTCATCGTTTGCTCGGTCGTGGCCATGGCCCTGGTCATCGAACGCATGCTGCAACTGCGCGGCAGCCGTGTGGCGCCTTCCAGTCTGGTCGAGGAAGTGATGGGCGTGTCGCGCACCAGCCTGCCCGGCAGCGACGTGGTGGCAAAGCTGGCCGACAACTCGGTGCTGGGCTCGGTGCTGGCCGCCGGGCTGCAAAGCGTGATTGCCGAACCCCGCATCACCGAAACGGCATTGCGCCAGGCTTTCGAAAACGCGGGTCGCATGGCAGTGCACAAGCTGGAACGCTATCTCAACGCCTTGGGCACTATTGCCACCGCAGCACCGTTGCTGGGCCTGCTGGGCACGGTGGTGGGCATGATCGAAATCTTCGGCTCGCAGGCCCCGGCCTCGGGCGCTGGCGGCAACCCGGAGGCGCTGGCGCATGGCATTTCCATCGCGCTGTACAACACCGCTTTCGGGCTCATCGTGGCCATCCCGTCGCTGATGTTCTACCGCTACTTTCGCGGCCGGGTCGACGAGTTCGAACTCGCACTGGAAGTGGCGGCCGAGCGCATGGTGCCGCACCTGATGCGCTTCGCTGTGAAAACATGAGGCCCCCAGGCTTGTCGCTGCGCGCCTTCGCCGCCTGCCGGCTTGCAGGCCGGCAGTCCTGCGCCAGCCACTCGCAGGCGCTCAGGCGCCTACTCGGTGCGGGCGCAGCCCCCCGAGCGGGCTCGCCGCGCCTTGGGGCGGCCCGGCAGCGCGGCGGGATCAGGCCCCCAGTCTCGTCGCTGCGTACTTTCTCTCAAGCATGAAGTTCAGCCGCCGGCGCCACGAAGAACCTGAGATCAACCTGATCGCGTTCATCGACGTGCTGCTTGTCGTGCTGATCTTCCTGATGCTGTCGACAACGTATTCCAAGTTCACCGAACTGCAAGTCAACCTGCCAGCAGCCGACGCCGACAAGCTGCGTGAACGGCCCCTGGAAGTGGTGGTGGCGGTATCGGCAGACGGCCGCTATGCCGTCAACAAGAAGGCCGTGGACGGGCGCAGCGTCGAGGTGCTGACGGCTGAAATCGCGGCCGCGGCGGGGGGGCGAAGCGACATGGTTGTGATCGTCTCGGCCGACGCGCTGGCCGCGCACCAAGCGGTGATCAACGTGCTCGATGCCTCGCGCCGCGCCGGGTTGGCACGGCTGACCTTCGCGGCCCAGACCGCCGGCGATGCGCCGCGCTGAGAGCCCCGAGCCCCCAACCCCCAGCCCCGCCTCTTCAGCCCCGCCAATGCCCTGGCCGCTGCGCCTGGCCCACTGGACCGAAGCCCTGCTGGCACGCCACTGGTGGCAGCCGCAACCCACGGCTCTGGCCCGGCTGCTGCAGCCCCTGGCTGCGCTTCATGGCGCTTTGCTTCGACGTCACCAGGCCAAGCACCAGCACCAGCACCAGCACCAGGCCCGTCATCCCGCGCCAGCCCCAACACCCGTGCCGGTCGTGGTGGTGGGCAATGTCGTGGTCGGCGGCGCCGGCAAGACACCCGTCGTCATTGCCCTCGTGCAAGGGCTGCGTGCAGCCGGCTGGCGGCCGGGCGTCATCTCGCGCGGCTACGGCCGTCGCAACGAAAACGGCAACCCGGCCGTGCGCGAAGTGCAACCCGGCAGCACGGCCGAAGAGGTCGGCGACGAGCCGCTGCTCATCTACCGCCGCACTGGCGTGCCGGTGGCTGTGGCGCGCGACCGGGCCGCGGCAGCGCACCATCTGTGCCAGCGCCACCCCGAACTGGACCTGATCATTGCCGACGACGGCCTGCAGCACCTGGGACTGGCGCGCGCGGCTGAAGTGCTGGTGTTCGACGACCGTGGCGTTGGCAACGGCCTGTTGCTGCCCGCCGGCCCACTGCGCCAGCCCCTGCCGGCGCAGGTGCTGCCGCACATGCGCGTGCTGACCAGCAGCGCCCGCCCAGCGCCCTTGCAACCGGCACTGCAGGTGCACCGGCAGCTGGGCCTGGCCTGGCCGCTGGCAGCCTGGTGGCAGGGCGACCGCCAGCAGCAGCAGCCGCTTCAGGCCTTGCGTGGCCGCCGCCTGCTGGCCCTGGCAGGCCTGGCCAGCCCGGAGAAATTCTTTTCGATGCTGGAAGCCGCCGGTCTGCAGATCGA
>JBBQAW010000370.1:0-3990 GCA_038316815.1 Burkholderiales bacterium | reverse complement strand
AGCTACGGCCGCGACGGGCCGAAGAAGTTCTCGTCGGCCGCGCTGCAGCTGGCCGAGGCGGTGAATGCCAACCCGAACATCAGCATCGACGTCGGCCAGATCATGTTCGGCCAGACCGTCACCGCCAGCGGCGACACCATGCGCCAGTACGCGCAGTCGGGTCTGGGCACGCCGCGAAAGTGGGTCGGCGCGGACTATGAACTGGAAGCCGGCTGCGGTGTCGTGCCCTTCCGCTACCGCGAGGAGAGCTACGTGAATGCGCTGCAATGGGCCATCGGGCTGGAGATCTTCCTGCTCGTGAACGACCCCTGGCGCGTGGTGCTGACCACCGACCACCCCAACGGCGGCCCGTTCACCAGCTACCCGCACCTCATCAAGCTGCTGATGAACCGCAGCTTCCGCGAAGAACAGCTGGCCAAACTGCATCCGGACGTGGCGGCGCATTCGGCGCTGAAGAGCATCACGCGGGAACTGACGCTGAGCGAAATTGCCATCATGACGCGTGCCGCGCCGGCGCGGCTGCTGGGCCTGAAGGACCGCGGCCACCTGGGCGTGGGCGGCGCTGCGGACGTGGTGGTGTACCGCCGCGATGCCGATGCCGAAGCCATGTTCCGGACGCCCGAACGCGTGTTCAAGGACGGCGTCGAGGTCGCTCGCGGGGGCCGGCTGACAGCCGTGCCGGTGGGCGGCACGCACTTCGTCGAACCCGACTACGACCACGGTATTCACAAGCGTTTGCGCAAGCACTTCAGCGAACGCGGCCTGGTCAATTTCGACCATGTAGCCATCGGCCGCGACGAACTTTGCAGCTGCTGCAATGGTGGCCGGCTGCTGCCAACGGCTTGCTTCAATGGGCAAGCGACGTGATCCAGGATGGCGAGATCCAGAACCGCATGATCCGCAACGGTATCGTCATCGACGACACCTTCGCCGAGGCCTTCCCGATGAAGGCCACGCGCATCCTCATCACCGCGCACAACATGACCTGGGCGCGCCATGCCGCCGTCAGCGCCACCGGTTTTGCCACCAGCGTCATCGCCTGCGGCTGCGAAGCCGGCATCGAGCGCGAGCTCTCGCCCGAAGAAACGCCCGACGGCCGGCCCGGCATTGCGATCCTGTTGTTCGCGATGAGCGGCAAGGAACTGGGCAAACAGATCGAACGCCGCATGGGCCAATGCGTGCTCACCTGCCCGACCACGGCCATGTACGCGGGCATCGGCATCGCCGAAGGCGAAGCCGTGGCCCTGGGCAGGAACCTGCGCTTCTTCGGCGACGGCTGGCAGATCAGCAAGCTCATCGACGGCCTGCGCTACTGGCGTGTGCCGGTGATGGACGGCGAATTCGTCGCCCAGGAAACGACGGCCATCACGAAGGCCGTGGGCGGCGGCAACCTGCTGCTGCTGGCACGCGACACCGATTCGGCCCTGGCCGCGGCCGAAGGCGCCGTTTCGGCGATGCGGCGTGTGCCCAACGTCGTGATGCCGTTCCCGGGCGGCGTGGTGCGCTCGGGTTCGAAAGTGGGCAGCAAGTACCCGGCGCTGATGGCATCGACCAACGAGGCCTTTTGCCCCACGCTCTACGGCATCGCACCGAAGACACAACTCACGGCCGAGACCGCCTGCGTGATGGAAATCGTCATCGACGGCCTGACCGAAGCCGATGTCTCGGCCGCGATGCGCGCCGGGCTCGACGCCGGTATCGCGCTGGGTGCTGCATCCGGGCTGCTGCGCATCAGCGCCGGCAATTACGGCGGCAAGCTCGGGCCTTTCCACTTCCACCTGCACAAGCTGATGGGGGTGGCGTCGTGAGCATCACGCTGCGTCTGCACACCCCGCCCGGCCTGCGGCTAGACCTGCGCGGCGTGCTGCCCACCCTGCTGGCAGGGCTGGACGCAGCGGCCATCGAGAAGCTGCCTCTCGGCCTGGGGCGCGGCACGGTGCCGTTGGCCGAATTTTTCGATGTCCAGCGCGAGGGCGACGAGGCGCGGCTGGTGCTGCAAGGCGATCTGTCGCGCTGCGACCGCATCGGCTGGCAGATGGCAGGCGGCGGCCTGCTCGTCGAAGGCGCGGTAGGCGACTGGTTGGCCGCAGGCATGACCGAAGGGCTGGTGCAGGTGCACGGCTCGGCACGCGACCTGGCCGGCTGCGAGATGGCCGGCGGTGAATTGCAGGTCGACGGCAACGTCGGCGACTTCGCCGCCAGCGCCCAGCCCGGCAGCATGGACGGCATGCGGGGCGGCGTCTTCACAGTGCGCGGCAGCGCCGGTCAGCGCTTCGCCGACCGCATGCGCCGCGGCACCGTCTTCGTCCATGGCGACGCGGGCGACTTCTTCGCATCGCGGCTGGTGGCCGGCACCATCGCGATCGCCGGGCATGTCGGTGCCCACCCCGGCTACGGGATGCGCCGGGGCAGCCTTGTCTTCGTCGGCCCGGCCCCGACGCTGCCCGACACCACGGTGCCCGCCATCGTCGGCACCCCCGTCATCTGGCAACTGCTGGCGCGCGCACTGCAGCGCCAGGGCGGCGCCTTCAGCGGTCTGGCGCAGCGCGCCGTGCAACGCCATCTGGGCGACCTGGCGGTGGGCGGGCGGGGCGAATGGCTGCTGGCGAACTGACTTCTTCAATTCACTGACCGCAAGGATCCAGGCGATGAGCCAAAAATACACTTTCCACGCTGGCGAGGCCACCGTGTTCGCCAGGGACGGCCAGTTCACCGACGCGATGCCTGAAATCCTGATCGGCCGCACCGACGGCCCGGTGGGCCAGGCTTTCGCCAACCTGATGGCGCAGAGCAAGGGCCATACTGCGATGTTCGCCATCCGCGCCTGCAACCAGCTGGTGCGCCCGGCCACCATCGTCGTGCCCAAGGTGACGTTGAAGGACGGTGCCAACATCGACCTCTTCGGCGGCGTGGTGCAGTCGGCCACGGCCGATGCGGTGGTGGACTGCCTGATCGAAGGCGTCATCCCCAAGGACATCGCCAATGAGCTGTGCATCATCAGTCTGGTCTGGATCGACCCGCGCTGCGCGAAGGACCCGAACCTCGACAAGAAGGACATGTACCGCACCAATTACGAGGCCACCAAGCTGGCCCTGAAGCGGGCGTTGAACAACGAGCCCAGCGTCGACGAACTCATCGCCAACCGGCACCGCATCAAGCACGACATGGATGACTGGAGCTGACGACAGTCCGGTTTTCGCGCTGCTCGACGACCGCGGGGCCAGCGCCGAGGCACCCACCAGCCGGGTCTACACCGGCTTCGTGCGCGAACACGCCTGTGCCGACGCGGCCGGTCTGAACGCCTGCTGGGCCGCCGTCGAGGCCGACCAGCGCGCCGGCCTGAACGCGCTGCTGCTGGCCGACTACGAATGGGGCGAAGCCCTGGTGCTGGGCCAGGCGCGAACGCACGGCGCCCTGCGAGTGCTGATGTTCAGCCAGCTGCAGCGGCTGTCGCAGGCCCAGGCCACGACTTGGCTGCAGACGCAATGCGGCGAGGCCACGGCGGGCGTCATGCAACTGCAGCCCAGCGTCGACGAAGCCGCGTTCACGCAGGCCATCGACCGCATTCATGAGGCCATCCGCGCGGGCGAGACCTACCAGGTCAACCACACCTACCGCCTGCACGGCCAGGCCTGGGGCGAGCCCGTGGCGCTGTACCGCGCCTTGCGCCAGCGCCAGCCGGTGGCCTTCGGCGCGCTGCTGCGCTTGCCGGGCGATCGCTGGGTGCTGTCGTGTTCGCCCGAGCTCTTTTTGCGCCAGCAGGCGGGCGTGCTGACGGCCCGGCCGATGAAGGGCACGGCGCCGCGTATCGGCGTGGCCGAAGGCGACAGCGAAACCGCGCGCCTGCTCTCGCTCGACACGAAGAACCGGGCCGAGAACCTGATGATCGTGGACCTGCTGCGCAACGACATCGGCCGCGTGGCCGTCACGGGGTCGGTGCGGGTGCCGGCGCTGTTTGTCATCGAGCCCTACAGCACGGTGTTCCAGATG
>JBBQAW010000369.1:0-4013 GCA_038316815.1 Burkholderiales bacterium | reverse complement strand
CGACCAGTGACCCCGGCGCAGCTTCGTGACCACAGACGGCCCCACGTCGGGCCTGCGGAAGCTCAACCCGTCGTCGGTGAGCAGCAGGGATTCGACATCGACCTCGTCAGACCAGGCTTCGCGCAGCGCTGCGGCTTCGTCCAGTTGGCGCTGGCGTGGTTCGGGTGCTGGACGCGGCAGTTCAGGCTGGGCCAGGTTCAGAGGCGGCAGCGGCGTCACCGCGCCGACGCTGTGTGAGAACAACGCGCGCGCGCGCTCTGCCGCCGCCCGCGCGGCAAGCTCGCGCGCCAGGGCCTCGGCCGCCGCTTGCTGGCGCTGGCGCAAAGCGTCGCGCAGGCTGGCCAGGTCCTGCAGGCTGCGCGCCTTCACAGCAAACCCCGCTCGGCCAGCGAAACGACATGCCCGCGCCCGACGACGATGTGGTCGAGTACCCGCACGTCCACCAGGCCCAAGGCCGAGCGCAGTGTCTGGGTCAGAAACTCATCGGCACGCGACGGTTCAGCCACACCTGAGGGGTGGTTGTGCGCCAGCACCACAGCGGCAGCGTTCAGCGCTAAAGCACGCTTGACGACTTCACGCGGATAGACACTGGTCTGTGTCAGGGTGCCCTGGAACAGCTCTTCCAAGGCCACAAAGCGATGCTGGGCGTCGAGGAAAAGCACGGCAAAAACTTCGCGTTCGCGGCCGCCCAGTTTCAGGGCCAGATAGTCCTTGACCGCGGTCGGGCTGTCGAACACGTGCCGGTCCTTCAGCCCCTGCAGCAGGGCCCGGCGCGCCATTTCCATCACGGCCATCAGTTCTGCCCGCTTGGCCGGGCCCAGGCCCTTGATGCCGCGCAGCTTGTCGGGCTGGGCGGCCAGCAAGCCGGCAAAGCCGTCGCAGTGGTCCAGCACCTTCTGGGCCAGGGCCAGAACGCCAGTGCCGGCCGTGCCCGTGCGCAGCAGCAGGGCCAGCAGTTCGGCGTCTGCCAGGCTGGCAGCACCGTGGGCCAGCAACTTTTCGCGCGGGCGCTGGTCGGCGGGCAGGTCCTTCATGGCTTGGGGTGGGGGTTGGCGGGGGCTCGATAGAATCTCCGTTTCAGTCTATGCCACCCCCACGCATGGCGCACCGCCCTTGTTGGCCCCACCCGTGAATCTTGTTCAGCCTGGCTCTTTCCTGACCTTGCACTACCGCCTATCGGGCCCTGACGGCCTGGACGTGGTGAATACCTTCGCTGACAAGCCGGCCACCCTTTCACTGGGCACCGGGCAGCTGGCGCCGGCCATCGAACAGCAACTGCTGGGTCTGCCCGAAGGTGCGCACCAGCATTTCGACCTGCCGCCTGGCGCTGCCTTCGGCCAGCGCAGCCCCGACATGCTGCAGCGCGTGAAGCTGCGTCTGCTGCATGAGCTGGGCGAACCCGGCGAGCAATATGCCATTGGCGATGTAGTGCAGTTTCCAACTCCTGACGGGCAGGGCGCTTATGCCGGCGTGGTCCGTGAAGTAGGCCCCGACTGGCTGTTATTCGACTTCAACCACCCGCTGGCTGGCCAGGCTGTGCGGTTCGAAGTCAAGTTGCTGGGTGTCATGTGAAAAGCGAGGTGAACGTGTCAATCGAAGAAGTGCTGCTGGCTGAACCACGAGGCTTTTGCGCCGGTGTGGACCGGGCCATTGAGATTGTCGAACGCGCGATCACGCGCTTCGGCGCACCCATCTATGTGCGCCACGAGATCGTGCACAACACCTATGTGGTCAACGACCTCAAGGCCAAGGGCGCCATCTTCATCGAAGACCTGGCCGACGTGCCGCCAGGCGCGACCCTGGTCTTCAGCGCCCATGGCGTGAGCAAGGCTGTGCGCGTGGAAGCGTCGCAGCGCGGCTTCCAGGTCTTCGATGCCACCTGCCCGCTGGTGACCAAGGTGCACGTGGAAGTGGCCAAGCTGTCCAAGGAAGGCTTCGAGTTCATCATGATCGGCCACAAAGGGCACCCCGAAGTGGAAGGCACGATGGGCCAACTGAGCGAAGGCATCTATCTGGTCGAAGACGTGGCCGACGTGCAGCACGTGCGCCCGCGCGGCAGCAAGCTGGCGGTGGTGACGCAAACCACGCTGAGCGTGGACGATGCGGCAGAGATATTGGCGGAGGTGAAGCGCTACTTCCCGCACGTGCGTCAACCGAAGAAGCAGGACATCTGCTACGCCACGCAAAACCGCCAGGACGCCGTCAAGGTGCTGGCGCCTGTGGTGGACGTGCTCATCGTCGTCGGCAGCCCCACCAGCAGCAACAGCAACCGCCTGCGTGAACTGGCCCAGCGCCTGGGCACAGCGGCCTACATGGTGGACGCGGCTGAAGACCTGCGCGCCGAGTGGTTCGACGGCCGCCGCCGGGTGGGCCTGACGGCTGGCGCATCGGCGCCGGACATTCTGGTGCAGCAGGTCATCGTGCGCCTGCGTGAACTGGGAGCGCTGAGCATTCGCAAGATGGACGGCGTGGTCGAGGCTGTTCATTTCCCCCTGCCGCGCGGCCTGGGCGACCGCAGCATGTCGGAGGCGACGAAAGCCGCCGTGAAACCGACAGCGCCATGATCGACATCAACCTGCTGCGCCGCGACCTTGAGGGCGTGGTCACCCAGTTGCAGCGACGCAAGAACCCGCAGCCCTTTCTGGACGTGGCGCTGTACAGCGCACTCGAGGCCGAGCGCAAGCAGCTGCAAACGCAGACCGAGCAACTGCAGGCGCAACGCAACGCTTTGAGCAAGCAGATTGGCCAGATCAAGGCCCAGCAGGGCGACACCACGGCCGTGATGGCCGAGGTGGCCGGCATCGGCAGCCAACAGGAAGCCGGTGCGGCGCGTCTGGAAGCCATCCAGGCCGAACTGCACGGCATGTTGATGTTGCTGCCGAACCTGCCTCAGCCGGGCGTGCCCGATGGCGTGGACGAAACCGCTAATGTCGAAGTGCGGCGCTGGTCGCCCACCGGCACTGAACCGATGGCGTTGGGCTTCAAGCCGCAAGACCATGTCGACCTGGGCGCACCGCTGGGCCTGGACTTCGAGACCGGCGCACTGCTGTCGGGTTCGCGCTTCACGCTGTTGCGCGGCAAGGTGGCCAGGCTGCACCGGGCGCTGGCGCAGTTCATGCTGGACGTGCAGACCCTGGAGCATGGCTACACCGAGTGCTACACGCCCTACATCGTCAACCGCGAAGTGCTGGAAGGCACGGGGCAGTTGCCCAAGCTGCGCGAAGACATGTTCTGGGTCACGCGCGGCGGCAGCGAAGACCAGCCCGAGCAGTACTTGATCCCCACGTCCGAGGTCTCGCTGACCAACACCGTGCGTGAGCAGATTCTGGACGCAGCGCAACTGCCCATCAAGCTGACGGCGCACAGCCCGTGTTTCCGGTCTGAAGCCGGCAGTGGCGGGCGCGACATCCGTGGGCTGATTCGCCAGCACCAGTTCGACAAGGTCGAGATGGTGCAGATCGTGCACCCTGAGCACAGCGATGCCACGCTTCTGGAAATGGTGGGCCATGCCGAGGCCATCCTGCAGAAACTGCAACTGCCCTATCGCGTGCTGGCGCTGTGCACCGGCGACATGGGTTTCGCTGCTGCACGCACCTACGACCTGGAAGTGTGGCTGCCGGCGCAGGACACCTACCGCGAGATCAGTTCATGCAGCAACTGCGAGGCCTTTCAGGCACGGCGCATGCAAGCGCGTTTTCGAAATGCCCAGGGCAAGCCCGAACTGCTGCACACACTCAATGGCTCGGGCCTGGCTGTGGGCCGCACCCTGGTGGCCGTGCTGGAAAACCACCAGCAGCCCGATGGTTCGGTGCGTATTCCTGCCGCCCTGCAGCCCTACATCGGCGGCCTAGAAGAGTTGCGAGCCTGATACGTTAAACTGACGCGATTCGCCGACCACGACAATGCAGCAAGCAGTCAACACCTGGAGAGGTGGCAGAGTGGCCGAATGTACCTGACTCGAAATCAGGCGTACCGCAAGGTACCGTGGGTTCGAATCCCACCCTCTCCGCCAG
>JBBQAW010000368.1:0-4014 GCA_038316815.1 Burkholderiales bacterium | reverse complement strand
ACAGGGACGGGGTGCCTTGCGAAGACCAGTGGTGCCGTTAAGTTCCACCCGCATGCGGGCCTGAGCGACCTCAGCGCGATGTAGCGCGTGCTGCACTGGCCGCCGCCAGAAAATCGTCCAGCATGGCGCGGTCGTCGAAGTTGTCCGGGCTGCCAGGCGCGTGGAATTCAGGGTGCCATTGCACGGCGGCGACATAAGCCGGGCCCTCTTGGGGGCGGCGGCGGATGGCTTCGATCAGGCCATCTTCGGGGCAACGGGCTTCAGCCTCGAAGCCGTGCGCCAGGGTTTTGATGCCCTGGTGGTGGATGCTGTTGGTGGTGGCGCGGCGCAGGCCCGGGTACAGCTGCGCCAGGCGCGTGCCCGGCACGATCTCGATGTCGTGGAAGTACTGTTCGTAGCGCCCGTCCTCGCGGTGCGACCGGGCCTGCGGCTGCTGTGTGGCAATGTCCTGGAAGAGGGTGCCGCCGTACATCACGTTCAGCAATTGCAGGCCACGGCAGATGCCGAACACCGGCTTGCCGGCGTCGACGAAGGCCTGCACCAGTTCCATCTCGTAGCGGTCACGCACAGCGTCGCCGGACCAGTCGGGGTGTTGTGCGGTTTCGCCGTAGTGTTCGGGTGCGACGTCGTTGCCGCCTTGCAGCACCAGGCCGTCCAGCCTGGCGGCGTAGTCCTGCAGGTTCAGGTCGCTGCGTCGCACCAGGCTGTCGCGCGTGACCGCGGGCACCATCACCGCCATGGCATGGCCTGACAACACCCAGTGCGCGACCGACTGTTCCAGGTAGTGCAGGGTCTTGGTGTAAACGCCGCCCAGCGTCATGCCGGGCGCGTCGGGGTGATGGATGCGGGCCGAAATGCCGATCAGCAGGGGTTTGACGGCGGGTAGTGTCATGGCCGGGCGTGCGCCTTCATCAGCTGAACTCGCATCAGCCGCGGTCGCGCATCAAGGTGCTCTTGCCGAACAGGCTTTCGATCAGGTCGACGGCCAGCACCGCCGTCTTGTTGCGCACGTCCAGCGCCGGGTTCAGTTCCATCACGTCCAGGCTGGCCAGGCGCCCGGTGTCGGCGATCATTTCCATACACAGCTGCGCTTCGCGGTAGGTGGGGCCGCCGGGAACGGTGGTGCCCACGCCGGGCGCGATGTCGGCGTCGAGAAAGTCGACATCGAAGCTGACATGCAGGTGCGTGTTTTCGTCCAGCATGGCCAGGGCCAGCTCCATGGTGTGGCGCATGCCCATCTCGTCGATGTAGCGCATGTCGAAGACTTCCAGGCCGGCTTCCTGCACGAAGCGCTTCTCGCCGGCATCGACACTGCGGATGCCGATCTGGCGTACCCATTTCGGGTTGATGGCCGGCACCTGCCCGCCGATCTCGATCAGCGCCTGCGGCCCATACCCGCACAGGCAGGCCACGGGCATGCCGTGGATGTTGCCGCTGGGGGTCAGCATGCTGGTGTTGAAGTCGGCATGCGCGTCCAGCCACAGCACGCGCAGCTTCTTGCCCGCGGCGCGGCAATGGCGCGCCACGGCACTGATGCTGCCGATGCCCAGGCAGTGGTCGCCGCCCAGCAGGATGGGCAGCCGGCCTTGCTGCAATTCGGCGTACACGGCGTCGTGTACGGCCTGGTTCCAGGCCACCACCTCGCCCAGGTGCCTGTAGCCGTCGTCGGGTGGCAGCCAGGGGTTGGACGGGCCGGCAACATTGCCGGTGTCGTGCACCTCCAGGTCATGGCTTTCAAGGATGGCCCGAATGCCGGCCACGCGTATGGCTTCAGGCCCCATGCTGGCGCCACGTGCGCCAGCGCCGATGTCGGTGGGGGCGCCGATGAGACTGATGTTTCGGTTCATGCTGGGACAGGGTATTCAGTGGCGGGGCGAAGTTCATCGCCATAGTGCCCGGCCAGATGGGCCCAGGCCTCTTCGGCGGTCTCGACGAACTGGAACAGTTCCAGGTCGCCGGCGCAGATCATGCCGGTATCGACCAGGTGCTGGAAATTGACCAGCTTTTCCCAGAAGACACGCCCGAACAGCAGGATCGGCCGTTTGCGGCTCTTGCCTGTCTGCACCAGGGTCAGGGTCTCGAACAGTTCGTCGAGCGTACCGAAGCCGCCCGGGAAGCAGACGAGGGCGATGCTGCGCATCAAAAAGTGCATCTTTCGCAGCGCGAAGTAATGGAACTGGAAGCACAGTTCGGGTGTGATGTAGGGGTTGGGCACCTGTTCGCGCTGCAGCACGATGTTCAGCCCGATGCTCTTGCCGCCGGCTTCGAAGCTGCCGCGGTTGCCCGCTTCCATGATGCCGGGGCCGCCACCGGTGACGACATACAGCGGTGTCTTCAGGTGGCGCGACTTCTCGGCCACCAGGGCCGAGAAACGGCGGGCTTCCTCGTAAAAGTGACTCATGCCCACCGCCACTTCGGCGCGTGCGCGCGCTGCGGGCGCGGCAGCGGCCAACTGGGCTTGTGCCACGTCCAGCGGCAGCACGCGCGCGCTGCCGAAGATGACGATGGTCGACTCGATGCCCTGTTCGCGCTGGATGAGTTCGGGCTTCAGCAATTCCAGTTGCATGCGCACCGGGCGCAATTCCTCGCGCAACAAAAACTCTTCGTCGGCGAAGGCCAGTCGGTAGGCGCTTTCCGGGCCGCCGTAGAGTGACTTCTCGGTTTGGCGGACTTCTTCTTCGGCGGTGGGAAAGTTGCGTGCGGTCAGCGGGGCAGGGGATGGGGTCATGCGTTTGAGCTTAGTTCACCGGGCGTGGCGGGTTGTGACGGGCGGGTAGTCAGGGGCGGGCAGTGCGGGTCGGGCAGTGCGGGTCGGACCGTGAGAGTCCGGTTCCGAGCCTGGGGCGCCGCAGACGCCACCGGTGCTGCAGACGCGGCAATGGGCCTGCCGCGCCACCTGAATGCGGTCGAAGCCCATGTGGCGCAGGTCGATCATCAACAGTTGGCCGGCCAGGCTTTGGCCTGTGCCGGCTAACAGCTTGATGGCCTCGGCCGCCTGCAAGCTGCCGACCACGCCCACCAGGGGCGCCAGCACCCCCAGGGTGGCGCAGGCCTCTTCGGTATGAACGGCATCGGGTGCGAACAGGCAGGCATAGCAGGGGCTGGTAGCCTGCGCCGGGTCGAAGACCGAGACCTGCGCATCCCAGCCCAGGGCTGCCCCCCAGACCAGGGGCACACCGTGGCGCACGCAGGCGGCGTTGACGGCCTGGCGGGTGCTGAAATTGTCGCTGCAGTCCAGCACCACACTGGCTTGCGGCAGCAGTTCGTTCAGCAGGGCGGCGTCGGCGCGGCGCACCCAAGTCTGCACCTGCACGTCGGGGTTGATGGCGGCAATGCTGGCGCGGATCGAATCAGCCTTGGGCTGGCCCAGGCGGGACAGGTTGTGCGCAATCTGGCGCTGCAGGTTGCCCAGATCGACCATGTCGTGGTCGACGACCGTGATGCGCCCCACCCCGGCACTGCCCAGGTACAGCGCCGCTGGCGAGCCCAGGCCGCCAGCGCCGATGACCAAGGCATGCGCGGCCAGCAGCCGGCGCTGGCCTTCGACGGCCAGGCCGTCCAGCAACAGGTGGCGGGCGTAACGCAGCAGTTGTTCGTCGGTCATCGCGGGGGCGGCGTGGGTGTGGGCGGCTTGGGTGGCGTGGGGAAAGGGGCCTGGCTTCACAAACGAAGAACCCGCCGGGTTGGCGGGTTCTTGTGGGAGTTCGCGCGCCAGGCGGGCCAGGCTTACTTGGCTGCCGGGGCTTCGGCCTTGCGTTCGCTGGCGGTCTTGCTGACCATCACCGGCTGGCCGCGCAACTGGTTCAAGGCCTGCATCAGCGGGAAGTCTTCCAGGCTGCCGAACTCTGGCAAAGGCTTGGGGGGCTCTTTGCTCTTGGCCATCTGTTCTTCGAGCTTGGTACGTGCTTCCTCGCGTGCTTTTTCGCGCGCCTTGTCTTCTTCGGTGCCCTTCTTCTTCTCGTCGGCACCTTGCAGGTGCTTTTCGAGGTCAGCCTCGCGCATGCGCAGGGCCGC
>JBBQAW010000367.1:0-4017 GCA_038316815.1 Burkholderiales bacterium | reverse complement strand
CCGTGGGGTGCCGTCGGGGTTCAGTTCATGCAGCCCGATCGTGAACAATTGCATCAGTTCGCGCGCGAAATTCTCGTCGGGCATGCGGTGCGTGGCCGGGTCTTCCTTGGGGTTTCGCATGTGCGAAAGGTAGATGCCCATTACTGGGCTGAGTGCCACCTCTTCAATCAATTCGCGGAAGTTGCCGAAAGCAAGACGGTCCAGCGTGTCGAGGTACTGGGCATGCGCGCGGGCATGGTGGAACAGGTTGCTGTCGACCAGCGATGTCACGAAGATGCTGTGCAGGGCATGGGATGTGCGCTTGCGCAGCTGGTCAGACGCGGTCACAGCGTTGGACCAGAACTTCTGTGTCACCCAGTCCGGCGTGTAGTTCGCAGAGTTCGGCGGAAGGTTGGACGCCCCTACGTTGTACTTGCTCTGGATGTATGGCAAGTAGCTGGGCACGACGGGCAGCGCCAATTGTTCATTGATCCATCCCGTGTAACCCAGCGTGGCCACGCGTTCGGCTTCTGCGCGTGTCGGCCCGAAGCTGGCCTGTTGCAAGAAGCGTGACGCGTCCATCAGGCCGTCGGACGCTGCCGCAGTGCCGCTGGCAGGCCAGGTCAGGCGAAGCGCGCCGCCTTCGTAAAGGGCTTGGGTTCCCGGCACTACGTTCTGGCCATCGAAAGCGGCTGGCCCTTGGCCGCGGTCGAAGAGCACCCCGGGTTGGCTGGGGGATACGAAGTCAGTTCCGTCACTGATGTAGGCGACGAAGAGGTTGCGATCCTGGCCGGCGATGAAGTCTTCGTTGAGATAGACAACTTCCACCTGCACGCCAGCGCGAAGACCGGGGGCCGGTACGGTGAAGTCCTGCACCACCCAAGAGCGCACTTCGAATTGGCCGACAGCCAGGCCCCCGATGCGGACTTCCACGATCGGCCCGACGTTGGCCGCCAACTGGGCGTGAGCGCGTATGGTCAGCGTGGGAATCGTCACAGGAGACTTAGTTCTGCTGCCGTTAACGGTGCTTGTGCTTGTGCTTGTGCTGGCGCTAGCGGGTGCTGTGACAGCGATCGGTGTCGAACTTTTTGCACCGAGAGCGGAAGAGATGCCTGATTCGCCTGGGCCTGAAGAGCCACCGCCACAACCCTGCAGTGCCCAAAGACCGAGCAACAACGCTGGCAGGATGGCCCGCGTCCGAGAAAGAGATGATGGCATGGTGTCGACGGCGAGGCCGCAGGTTGGGACCTCGAAAGGCTTGGCCAACTTATCGACGTTCCGGCGGGCACCCTTAAATCTTGCTTGCAACCAAGAGTAAGGCCCAGAGCAAAAATGTCCTCAGCCTGCCCTGGACGGTGCGTTGCGGTCGGGCGGGTGCCGCGCGACCAGCCAACGACGTGCCAAGCGAACGATCGGCACTTCTGCCACCAGATGGAGCAGGTGCGCAAGCAAGGTAGTGACCACAAACGCGATGATCATGTTGGACCAGGCGCCGACTTGTGGCGCCAGCCGTGCGATCAGAAGTACCAGCGCTGGCGCGATAAAGGGGTGGAACAGGTACAAGGAATAAGAACTGTCACCCAGCCTCACAGCCCATTGCAGGCTTTGTGGCACGCGCAAATTCACTAGCCAGAGTGTGGCCGCAGCAAAGGCCAGCAGCACGGGATACGTGAAAGGAACTTCCTCCGCCATTGGCGGCAGGCTGATGGCGAGCGCAAGCAGCGCCAGGCCTGCGGCCAGCAGATGGCGTCGTTTGCCCATCCAGGCCGGCGACAGTAGCGCCTGCGCCAGAATCATTCCCAACACGAACTGCATATTGACTGGGTGCGTGGCAATGACCCACCAAGCCGCGTCGATCTGCATAAAGTGACCGAATACACACATCCCGGCAATGAACACCGAAACCCAAATCACAGGCTTTAGGCGCAGCCATAGTGCCAGCGAGAACAGCACGTAGAAGTACATCTCGTGCAGCAGCGTCCAGCCGACTCCGTGCAGGGGCAACACGGCGCCGTCGCCAGAGAAGTAGGGAATGAAGAAGAAGGACTTGAGCGCGTAGTCGACCTGGAAGTGGTTGTGGTTGACCAACGCCGGTTGCGCGATGGCAATCGCGATCTTGACTGTTAGCGCCAGCCACCACAGCGGCACGATGCGAACGATGCGCCGCAGCAGGAAGCCTTTTGCACCTGCCAGCCCGGCCGGCAGGGTGCGTGCCGCGACAACCATCACGATGCCGCTGATGACGAAGAATATGGGTACACCGACTCCGCCGGGTTCCCAAACCGGCACGTTGCGGTCGACCCGCTCGTGGTAGTAAAACGTGACGTGGGCCGCTAGCACTAGGCCAGCCGCCACGAAGCGCATCAACTGAAGGAACTGGCTCTTTTCCAAGGTGCGTTTCGGTGTTGCGGTAGGTGCCGCAAGGGCCCAAAGCAGTCATCAAATCTTGCGGCTGGCATTGGACTATACGTAAGTCAACTTTCCCCCCCGCTGTGAGGCTTGGTGCGGTCTTCTTGCTTGACATCGAACGCGACTCAAAATTCACAAGTTTGCCGGGTGTCCCATCCAGCTTGCTCGTATCGTGGCCGATGTTTTCCTCGTACCGCACCATCTTCGCCATTAACGCCACTGGCTCAGCGGTGGTGATTTAGCTGAACCCGGTGTCCGCCAGCCGCGACTCGAAGCGCCCGGGGGTCGCTTTCGAAGCTGCCCAAAGCGGGTCAAGGCAGTGTCCGGCGGCCCTATTGAAGACATACATTCGTCCGCCGTGTCGTCGCTGAACAATCGCTCCACAGCGTCAGCATCAGACACGTTCAGCTGCTGGAAGACATTCCCACGATCAACAATACTCAACCCAGCGTGATGGCTGCACTGAAGTGCGAGAGAGCCGATCAGCGCTGTCAACTCAGTCTGGAGTGTTGTAGTGGCAGCCAAAAGGCCTGCCCATACAGCCATCAACGACTTGCGCAATTTAGTGTCGGCAGCTTATGTTCTATAGGCATCGCACACAGCTTGGTTGAAATTCAGCGTCGAATAGACTGGCCGGGGCGAGCGAGGTAGCTATTGCCGCACGCCGTTCAAGCCTAGACAACCTAATCGCCATCCGCCCCACCTGCCTGTTGGAAGAGACCGCACTATGAACATCTGGCACCGATTGATCCACCCCATCACACATTCTTTCCGACGCCAGCGCGGCCAATTCATCATGCGCCACTTCCCGAATATCCGAACCGCCCGCATTTGCGATCTGGGTGGTTCGGTGCACTTCTGGGAGAAGCTCGAACTGGATGTTCCGCTGGAGAACATCACCATCTACAACATCAGCATCGATGAGACCCAGGGCATTTCCGCTGCGCAGAAAAGTGCCATCAAAGTCCATATCTACGACGGGCGCCACATTCCGGTGCCCGACCAGACCTTCGATTTGCTGGTCTGCAATTCGGTGCTGGAGCATGTGCCGCCAGCCGACCGCGCCGCCCTGGCAGCGGAAATGCGACGTGTCTCCAAGGCCATTTTTTGTCAGACGCCGGCGCGTTCATTTCCCGTCGAGCCGCACTTCCTGATGCCCTTTGTCCACTGGCTGCCGCGCTGGCTGGGTTTTCAGCTCATCAAGGTCAGCCCGTGGCGAATGCTGTCGCGCCCTTCATCAGCGACGATCCACGAATACTGGTGGGGCACCCAGTTGCTCAGTCAACGCGAGGTCAAAGCCTTGTTCCCGCAAGATCGCGTGCTGCCAGAGCGGGTGCTGGGTTTCACAAAGTCCTATTACGTCGTTCGCCAGCAGGCTTGACACCCGCTGTGGGGCCACGCGCTGCTGCGTGCATCGCCCACAGGCTTCAGGCTGAAGCCCAACGCTTCGCAGGCCGCGACGTGGTCATCGACGTCCTTGAGCCCATTTCCCGGGCTGACACCAAGACTTGGCGCATGCCTCGAACGTCATTTTTCGAAAAGCAACGGCGTCCGCTTCGGGAATGCCTTCGATAGCTTGGCGTCTGCTGTCACAAGTTCCACGTCAAGAAACTAGGCAAGGGCTATGTA
>JBBQAW010000366.1:0-4018 GCA_038316815.1 Burkholderiales bacterium | reverse complement strand
CGGCGAAACCTGCGGCTGGCCTTCGCCAGTGCGGCCTTCGCCACCGCCGTGCGGGTGGTCGACCGGGTTCATGGCAACGCCACGAACGGTCGGGCGGATGCCCCTCCAACGAATCGCACCGGCCTTGCCGTACTGGCGCAGACTGTGTTCTTCGTTCGACACTTCGCCGATGGTGGCGCGGCAATCGATGTGGATCTTGCGCACTTCACCGGACCGCAGCCGAACCTGCGCGTAGATGCCTTCGCGCGCCATCAGCGTGACTGCAGCGCCTGCTGAACGCGCGATCTGCGCACCCTTGCCAGGGAGCATTTCGACGCAGTGAATGGTCGAGCCCACGGGGATGTTGCGAATGGGCAGGGTGTTGCCAGCCTTGATCGGCGCCTCCGCGCCGCTCAGCAGCGTGGCGCCAGCTTCCACGCCGCGCGGGGCGATGATGTAGCGGCGCTCGCCGTCGGCGTAGCAGACCAACGCGATGTGGGCAGTACGGTTCGGGTCGTATTCGATGCGTTCGACCTTCGCCGGAATACCGTCCTTGTTGCGAATGAAATCGACAACGCGGTAATGGTGCTTGTGGCCACCACCCTTGTGCCGCATTGTGATAACGCCGCGGTTGTTGCGGCCAGCGTTCTGCTTCTGGGGTTCCAGCAGCGAAAATTCTGGAGCGCCTTTGTGCAGGTGCTTGTGCACGACCTTCACCACGGCACGGCGGCCAGGCGAAGTCGGCTTGACTTTGACGACGGCCATTAGACGGCCTCCCCGGAGAAGTTGAGCTCCTGGCCCGCCTTCAACGACACATACGCCTTTTTGACGTGGTCGCGGCGGCCCATGGAGCGCCCGAATTTCTTGACCTTGCCCTTCTGGTTCACGGTGGAAACAGAGGCAACCTCGACCTTGAACATCAGTTCGACAGCGGCCGCAATTTCGGGCTTGGTGGCATCGCGCAGCACTTTGAAAAGAACTTGATTGTTCTTTTCGCCAACGCGAGTGGCCTTTTCCGAAATGATCGGCGCGACCAGCACATTGGCCAGCCGACCTTCGTCGAACTTCGTTTCCTTGGGGGAAGGATTCATGCGGCTCATGCGAACATCTCCTTGAGCTGTTCGATCGCACCCTTGGTCACCAGCACCTTCTTGTAGAAGACCAGCGAAAGGGGGTCGGCGTAACGGGGCTCCAGAACGAGTACGTTGGACAGGTTGCGTGAAGCAAGTGCCAGGTTGTCGTCGATGTGATCTGAAATCACGAGAACCGAGTTCTTCGTGTCGGTGCCCAAACCCATGGCCTTGAATTTCGCCGCCAACAGCTTGGTCTTCGGAGCTTCCAGCGTCAGCGAATCCACCACCGCCAAGCGGCCGTCGCGGGCCAGCTGGGAAAGGATGGACGCCATGCCGGCGCGATACATCTTCTTGTTAACCTTCTGCGAGAAATTCTCGTCGGGTCGGTTCGGGAAGATGCGTCCGCCGCCACGCCACAGCGGGCTGCTGGTCATGCCGGCGCGGGCACGGCCGGTGCCCTTCTGGCGGAACGGCTTTTTGGTTGAATGCTTGACTTCGCCGCGGTCCAACTGAGCGCGGGTACCTTGGCGGGCGTTGGCCTGGAAGGCCACGACCACCTGGTGCACCAGGGCTTCGTTGTAGTCACGAGCGAACAGTGTGTCGGGCGCGTCCACTTTGCTTGTCGCCTGACCTTGGTCGTTGAGGAGCTCGAGCTGCATGCTTAGGCTCCTTTCTTGGTTGCAGTGCCAGCGGCCTTGACCGCCGGAACCGAACTCACGCCAGGCTTCTTGGCGCGAGCCTTGATAGCGGGGCGAACGACGATGTGACCGTTCTTCGAACCAGGCACAGCGCCGCGCACGAGCAACAGCGAGCGCGCTTCGTCGACACGGATGACGTCCAGGTTCTGCGTGGTGACGGTGGCGTCGCCCATGTGGCCGGTCATCTTCTTGCCGGGGAACACGCGGCCAGGATCCTGTGCCATCGAGATCGAGCCCGGCACGTTGTGCGAACGGCTGTTGCCGTGCGATGCGCGCTGCGAGCTGAAATTGTGGCGCTTGATCGCGCCCTGAAAACCCTTGCCGATGGACGTACCCTGCACGTCGACCTTTTGGCCGGCGGCAAACAGCGCCACGGGCACGACGGCTCCGGGCTTGTACTGGCCTGCGGTTTCCGCGCTGACGCGGAATTCCTTCAGGACTTCACCGGCTTCGACACCGGCCTTGGCCAGATGGCCTGCGGCGGGCTTGATCACGCGGCTCGCCTTGCGGCTACCGAATGTGACCTGCAGCGCATCGTAGCCATCGGTGGCCGCGGTCTTGACTTGCGTGACGCGGTTGTTCGACACGTCGAGCACAGTCACGGGGATGGAATCACCATCGTCCGTGAAGATGCGCGTCATGCCCACCTTGCGACCCAGCAAGCCGAGCTGTTCGCTCAAACTCATGGTTTTCTCCAGCGCAACACAGTGTTTGCGCCTTGTTCACGATCCCGAGAACGATTGCCCGGGGTGGAATTTGCCTTTATGGCGTCTCGACCGGCTTTGAGCTGGCTCGAGGAAAGCCTGTGAGTATAGCAGTAGCGGACACTGCCGCAACCACTATCCCGCAGGCCTGGTCTTACTGCAGCTTGATTTCGACGTCCACACCCGCCGGCAGATCGAGCTTCATCAGCGCGTCCACGGTTTTATCGGTCGGGTCGACGATGTCCATCAGGCGCTGGTGCGTGCGGATCTCGAACTGGTCGCGACTGGTCTTGTTGACGTGCGGCGAGCGCAGGATGTCGAAACGCTGCATGCGTGTCGGCAGCGGCACAGGGCCCTTGACGATCGCACCGGTGCGCTTGGCGGTTTCAACGATTTCCAAGGCCGACTGATCGATCAACTTGTAGTCGAAGGCCTTCAGGCGGATACGAATCTTTTGCTTGGTGCTCATGATCCGTCCTTATGCAATGATCTTGGCCACGACGCCAGCACCGACGGTGCGGCCGCCCTCACGGATGGCGAAGCGCAGGCCTTCTTCCATCGCGATCGGGTTGATCAGCTTGACGGTGATGCTGACGTTGTCGCCAGGCATGACCATTTCCTTGTCCTTGGGCAATTCCACCGCGCCGGTCACGTCCGTCGTGCGGAAGTAGAACTGCGGCCGGTAGTTGTTGAAGAACGGCGTGTGGCGCCCGCCTTCGTCTTTGCTGAGCACGTAGATCTCGGCCGTGAAGTGGGTGTGCGGCTTGACGCTGCCAGGCTTGCACAGGACTTGCCCGCGCTGCACGTCTTCGCGCTTGGTGCCGCGCAGCAGGATGCCGACGTTGTCGCCGGCCTGACCCTGGTCGAGCAGCTTCCTGAACATTTCGACGCCGGTGCAGGTGGTCTTCTGCGTGGGGACGATGCCGACGATCTCGATTTCTTCGCCGACCTTGACGATGCCGCGTTCGACCCGGCCGGTGACCACCGTGCCGCGTCCGCTGATGCTGAAGACGTCTTCGACGGGCATCGGGAAGGCGCCGTCGATGGCGCGCTCGGGCGTGGGGATGTAGCTGTCGAGTGCGTCGGCGAGTTTCATGATCGCCTGCTCGCCGAGTTCGCCCTTGTCGCCTTCCATGGCGAGCTTGGCGCTGCCGTGGATGATCGGGGTGTCGTCACCGGGGAATTCGTATTTGTCGAGCAGTTCGCGGACTTCCATTTCGACGAGTTCGAGCAGCTCGGCGTCGTCGACCATGTCGCATTTGTTCAGGAACACGATGATGTACGGGACACCGACCTGACGCGCGAGCAGGATGTGTTCACGCGTTTGGGGCATCGGGCCGTCGGCGGCCGAGCACACGAGGATCGCGCCGTCCATCTGGGCCGCGCCGGTGATCATGTTCTTGACGTAGTCGGCGTGCCCGGGGCAGTCGACGTGCGCGTAGTGGCGCTTGGCGGTTTCGTATTCGACGTGCGCGGTGTTGATGGTGATGCCGCGGGCCTTTTCTTCGGGCGCCGCGTCGATCTGGTCGTAGCCCTTGGCTTCGCCGCCGTACTTGGCTGCCAG
>JBBQAW010000365.1:0-4051 GCA_038316815.1 Burkholderiales bacterium | reverse complement strand
AATCCACTGGGGATGGACGGGGACGAGGCGCTCTTGTCCTGGTGGGTGAGCGACGACCGCCGGGGGGCGGTGCAGAGCGCGTGGCAGGTGCGGGCGGGATGGTCGGCTGGGACGGGGGACGTGTGGGACAGCGGCAAAGTGGCTGGCGGCGAGAGTGTGGGCGTGGCCTATGGCGGGCGGCCGCTGGTCTCGGGCGAGCGGGCGTGGTGGCAGGTGCGAACCTGGGACGGTGCGGGCGAAGCCTCGGCGTGGAGTGAGCCGGCGTTCTTCGAAATGGGGCTGCTGTGCCCTGGCGACTGGAAAGGGCAGTGGATTGCGCGGGAGGAAAAGGAACATCCGGTGCCGTCGCCCGCGCTGATGCTCCGCCGCGTTTTTGCGGTTTCCAAGCCGGTGCGGCAGGCGCGGCTCTACCTGACGGCGCGGGGGGTCTACATTCCCTTTATCAATGGGAAGCGTCTGGGGGCGGAACGGCTTTCGCCTGGCTGGACGGACTATCACATTCGCATCCGGTATCAGACGTATGACGTGACCGGCAGCATCCAGCAAGGGGCGAACGCGCTGGGGGCGCTGCTGAGCGACGGCTGGTGGTGCGGGCACATGACATGGAACGACCGCCTGCGGCTGTACGGGGATCGCCCCGCGCTGCTGGGGCAACTGGTGATTGATTACCAGGACGGCACGCGCGACTCAGCTTGCGGTCGCTCGCGTCCTGCACCAGCACCTGGCTGGCCTGGCTGAGGCCGGCCAGCAGCTTGTGCGTGCTCTGCGTCGCAAAGACCAGTTGGTCCCGCGGCCGCTGGCGCTTCTTGCCCATGGCATGGAAGCAGCCATAGAAGGTGTGGAAGGCGGCGTGCGGCAGCCAGGCCTCATCGAAATGCAGGGTATCGATGTAACCGTCAAGCGCGTGCTTGATGGTCTCGGTGTTGTACAGAACGCCGTCGTAAGTGCTTTGCGTCAGCGTCAGGATGCGCGGCTTGACGGTCTCCGGGTCTACATGTGCCAGCAGCGGGTTGCTGGCGATCTTCCTGCGAATGGCCTCGGGCGAGAACTCGCTTTCAGGGATGGGGCCGATGATTCCGTAATGGTTGCGCGTGGGCGTCAAGAACACCGGCACGGCACCCGTCATGATGATGCTGTGCAGGATGCTTTTGTGGCAGTTGCGGTCCACCACCACCACGTCGCCCGGCGCCACGGTGTGGTGCCAGACCATCTTGTTGCTGGTGCTGGTGCCGTTGGTGACGAAGAAGCAATGGTCGGCGTTGAAGATGCGCGCGGCGTTCTTTTCGCTTTGCGCGATCGGCCCCGTGTGGTCCAGCAGTTGGCCCAGCTCCTCGACACTGTTGCAGACGTCGGCGCGCAGCATGTTTTCACCGAAGAACTGGTGAAACATCTGCCCCACCGGGCTCTTCAAGAAGGCCACGCCGCCGCTGTGACCAGGGCAATGCCAGCTGTAGCTGCCGTCCTGGGCGTAATCCATCAGCGCCTTGAAAAACGGTGGGGCCAGGCCGTCGAGATAGCTCTTGGCTTCGCGAATGATGTGCCGGGCCACGAACTCGGGCGTGTCCTCGAACATGTGGATGAAGCCATGCAGTTCGCGCAGCACATCGTTGGGCAGATGCTGGCTGGTGCGCGTTTCGCCATAGATGTAGATGGGGATATCCGAGTTCTTGAAGCGAATTTCTTCGATGAACTTGCGCAGGTTCAGTACCGCCGGGTCCAGTTCCGGGCCGGGAGTGAATTCGTTGTCGTCGATGCTCAGGATGAAGGCACTGGCCCGGCTTTGCTGCTGCGCGAACTGCGCGAGGTCACCGTAGCTGGTGGCACCCAGAATCTCGAAGCCTTCCTTGACGATGGCGTCAGCCAGGGCACGAATGCCCAGGCCCGAGGTGTTCTCGGAACGAAAGTCTTCGTCGATGATGACGATGGGAAAGCGAAAACGCAGCATGGGCAACCTCAAGGGTGACTACGCCGGGCGCGCCCCAAGGGCAGCCGGCAGACAAAAGTGCGGGCAAGTGTAGGGGCGACAGCCTGGTTCTCGGGCTGTCGCTAAACTGCCCTGCTGTTCATCACTTCCACCGCGCCCGCCGTCACACGCACGCACAAACCATGGATTGGAGCGCACCCACCCTCTGGTGGCTTGCCGCCGGCTTGCTGGTGGCGGCCGAACTGGGCATTGGTTCTTTCTACCTGCTGATGCTGGCCTTGGGCGCGGCAGCAGCCGCCGTGGCAGCGCATTTGGGTGTCAGCATGACAGGGCAGTGGGTCACGGCTGCGGTGGTGGGCGCAGGCGCTACGGCTTCCTGGCACTTCAGGCGCGCGCAGGCGCCGCGGTCGGCGCCTGCGGCGCTGAACCAGGACGTCAATCTGGATATCGGCGCCACAGTGCAAGTGCACGCCTGGGATGCCGACAACACCGCCCGGGTCAGTTACCGCGGTTCCAGTTGGCTGGTACGTCACGCCGGCAACGGCATGCCCGCGCCCGGCCCGCATGTCATCGTCTCCGTTCAGAGCGGCTGGCTGGGCGTCGCCCCGGTTGCCGCAAGCTGATTGCCCGACACAGCCGAAAACCTCGAGTACTTCGAATACCTCTGCTGCGTCGAACACATCGAACACGCCGGATAGGCCGCACAGGCCGAAAGAACCTCATGGAAATCGCCCTCGTCCTGGTTGTCATTGCCATCATCTTCATTGCGCGCACGATCAGGATCGTGCCGCAGCAAAACGCCTTTGTCGTGGAAAGGCTGGGCAAGTACGACCGCACGCTGACCCCCGGGCTGAAGTTCGTCATTCCCTTCATTGAACGCGTGGCCTACAAGCATTCTTTGAAAGAAGTGCCGCTGGACGTGCCCAGCCAGGTGTGCATCACCCGCGACAACACCCAGCTGCAGGTGGACGGCATCCTGTACTTCCAGGTCACCGACCCCATGCGTGCCAGCTATGGCAGCAGCGACTACCTGATGGCCATTACCCAGTTGGCGCAGACCACGCTGCGCAGCGTGGTGGGCAGGATGGAACTGGACAAGACCTTCGAGGAACGAAACCTGATCAATGCCAGCATCGTGAGCGCGCTTGACGAAGCCGCCACGACCTGGGGCGTCAAGGTGCTGCGCTACGAAATCAAGGACCTGACGCCACCGGCAGAAATCTTGCGCAGCATGCAGGCGCAGATCACGGCTGAACGCGAGAAGCGCGCGCTGATCGCCGCGTCTGAAGGTCGGCGTCAGGAACAAATCAACATCGCCACCGGTGAACGCGAGGCATTCATCGCCCGCAGCGAAGGCGAAAAGCAAGCTGAAATCAACAATGCGATGGGCGAAGCTGCGGCCATCACCGCAGTGGCCGACGCCACCGCAGACGCCATCCGCAAGATCGCCGCGGCCATTCTGGCACCCGGTGGTGAGCAGGCAGTACAGCTGAAGGTGGCCGAGAAGGCCGTTGACGCCTATGCGCAACTGGCGCAGAAGAACAACACCATGATCGTGCCCGGCAACATGACTGAAGTCTCGGCCTTGATCGGTACGGCCATGGCACTTTTTAAAGGCAACTCTGGCGGCAAGGCCGCGCCATGACAGCGCAGGCCATGAACGTACTGGGGACGCCACTGGTGGCGTGTTCGTTTGACCCACTGACGGGTTGGTACCGAGACGGCTGCTGCAACACCGACGAGCAAGACCACGGTAGCCATGTCGTCTGCGCCAAGGTGAGCGTGGCCTTCCTGAATTTTCAAATGGAACGCGGCAACGACCTGATCACGCCACGCCCCGAACACCGGTTCAAGGGCCTGAAGCCCGGCGACCGCTGGTGCGTGTGCGCCTTGCGCTGGCGCGAAGCTTTCGAGGCCGGCTGCGCGCCGTCCGTTGTGCTGGAAAGTACACACGCCAAGGCGCTGGAATACGTGCTTCTGGACTGGCTGCGCCAGAACGCCGTGCAGTCAGTGGGCTAAACTGTTTGGCTTGGCACGGAAGGGTGGATGAGCGGTTTAAGTCGCACGCCTGGAAAGCGTGTGGGGGTTAACAGCCCCCCAAGGGTTCGAATCCCTTCCCTTCCGCCA
>JBBQAW010000364.1:0-4085 GCA_038316815.1 Burkholderiales bacterium | reverse complement strand
GGCCGCTTCGTCGTGCGCAACAGCTGGGGCAAGGGGTGGGGCGACAAGGGCTTCGCCTACGCCGCCGACAGCTATGCCCGGCCGGCCTTCACCGAGGCCTTTGGCGTGACGCTGTAGGTTGGAGTGGCAACTCCAACAGGGATGTGCTGAGGTCTGGTCATGCCAAAACGTGCGACCGTGAATGTGGAAGTACCGTTGGAGTTCACTCTGTTCACTCCAACCTACCGAGTTGCCACCGTGAACTTGGCAATGCAGCGCGGTAGGTTGGAGTGGCAGCTCCAACATTTGTGTGCAGGGGTCTGGTCATGCCAAAACGTGCCCCCGTGAACGTGGAAGTACCGCTGGAGTTCACTCTGTTCACTCCAACCTACCGAGCTAGGAGCCTGTCGGACTTGGGCGTCGAAAAGCGAGAATCGGCCCCAGCGAGGACAGTTCTTGCCGGATTTGCAGCCCCATAGCCCAGCTATGGGGCAAAAAGACGGTGAGAAATGGACCACTGCGGTCGATTCGCAGCCGACGCTCCCCAAGCCCGACAGGCTCCTAGAGGCTAGGCCGCTTTCGTGACCAAACTGTGACGGTGATGCGGCTGGATGACAACGGGTGCGGGCATCATGAACCGTGTCATACGAGCGTCACATCGCCTCACTAGAGTGCCCTCATTGCAATCACACCGTCGAGGCCTTTACCATGAACCTGTTCCGCACTGCCATTCTGGCGGCATCTGTCGCCTTGGGTTCGAGCGCCGTCTGGGCGCAGGACGTCACTGGCGCGGGGGCCTCGTTCCCGGCGCCGCTGTATGCCAAGTGGGCCGACGCCTACAACAAGGCAACGGGTGCCAAGATCAATTACCAGTCGGTCGGTTCGTCGGCTGGCCTGCGCCAGATCCGTGGCAAGACCGTTGACTTTGGCGCCTCCGACATCCCCTTGACCGACGCCGATCTCGCCAAAGACGGGTTGGTCCAGTTCCCTACCGTCATGGGTGGCGTCGTGCCCGTGATCAATGTCAAGGGCATCACGCCAGGCCAAGTGCGCATCAGCGGCCAGTTGCTGGGCGACATCTACCTGGGCAAGATCACGAAGTGGAACGACGCCGCACTGACTGCGCTGAACCCCGGGGTGCCGCTGCCTGACGCGGCGATCGCCGTCGTCCGTCGCGCCGACGGTTCGGGCACCACCTTCATCTTCACCAACTACTTGTCCAAGGTGAATGCCGAGTGGAAGGGCAAGGTCGGTGAAGGCGCTGCGGTGAACTGGCCGACTGGCGCGGGTGGCAAGGGCAACGAAGGCGTCGCCGCCTTCGTGCAGCGCTTGCCCAACTCGATCGGCTACGTGGAGTACTCTTACGCCAAGGCCAACAAGATGTCGCATGTGCTGATGCGCAATGCCGCTGGGTCGTTTGTCGCCCCTGACGACGCGACCTTCAAGGCCGCTGCCGCTGCCGCAAGCTGGGACAAGACCTTCTTCCAGATCCTGACTGAACAACCCGGCAAGGACGCTTGGCCCATCACCGGTGCCACCTTCATCGTGATGCAGAAGAGCCAGGAGAAGCCTGCGCAGGCTGCGGCTTCGCTGAAGTTCTTCGACTGGGCGTTCAGCAATGGCGACCAGATGTCTACAGACCTGGAGTACGTCTCGTTGCCTGACGCCGTGGAAGCCCTGGTGCGGCGTTCATGGGCCGAGATCAAGGACGGCGCGGGCAAGCCGATCGCCATCAAGTGACGGTTGCGGGGCGCCAGCCCCGCTCTCCCGCTTTCCCGCTTTTCCGTAGTCCCCTGACAGAACCAGAACAAGAGTCCGTGGAGAATGCCGTGTCCGCTACGTTTCCTGCCGGCGCCTTGCCGGCTGAAAAGAACATGATTTCCACGACCTCCGGGGGCAGCCCGGCGCCACGCAAGCGACGCTTGCCTTGGGCAGACGCCGCGTTTTCGTTTGCCGCGCATGCGGCGGCCTTGATCACGCTGTCCCTGCTGGCCGCGATCATTGCGTCGCTGGTCGTCGGCGCCTGGCCGGCCATCCGCGAGTACGGCCTGAGCTTTCTGTGGCGCAGCGAGTGGGACCCGGTCGAGGACAAGTACGGCGGCCTGGTGATGATCTACGGCACGCTCGCCACATCGTTCATCGCCTTGCTGATCGCGGTGCCGGTGAGCTTCGGCATTGCCCTGTTCCTGACTGAGTTGTCGCCCGCCTGGCTGCGCAGGCCACTCGGCGTGGCCATCGAGTTGCTGGCCGCCGTGCCGTCGATCGTCTACGGCATGTGGGGCCTGCTGGTTTTCGGCCCCATCCTGGCGACCTACGTCCAACAGCCGCTGCAGAGCACGTTTGGCGACGTTCCGGTGATCGGTGCGCTGGTGGCTGGCCCGCCCGTGGGCATCGGCATTCTCTCGGCCGGCATCATCCTGGCGATCATGGTCATCCCGTTCATCGCTGCGGTCATCCGCGATGTCTTCGAGACTACGCCGGCGCTGCTGAAGGAGTCGGCCTATGGTCTCGGTTCGACCACCTGGGAGGTGGTCTGGAAGGTGGTGTTGCCGTACACCAAGTCGGGCGTGATCGGCGCCATCATGCTGGGCCTCGGGCGCGCCCTGGGCGAGACCATGGCGGTGACCTTCGTCATCGGCAACTTCAACCAGCTCGACTCGCTGTCGCTGTTCCAGGCTGCCAACAGCATCACCTCGGCACTGGCCAATGAGTTCGCCGAAGCCGCGCCGGGCCTGCACCAGGCGTCGCTGATCTACCTTGGCCTGGTGCTGTTCTTCATCACCTTTGTCGTGCTGGCGCTGTCCAAGTTGCTGCTGTCGCGACTGAAGCGCAACGAGGGGTCGCGCACATGAGCTTCACCGCACTGAGCCCGGCGAAGTTGTTGTTGCACCGTCGCCGCAAGGTGGTCAACAGCATCGCGCTGACCCTGTCTCTTGGCGCCATGTCCTTCGGCTTGTTCTGGCTGGCATGGATCCTGTTCGAAACCTTCCGTCTCGGCCTGGGCGGCATGGCGCTGGCCGTTTTCACCGAGATGACGCCGCCGCCGCAGGCTGAGTCTGGCGGTCTGGCGAATGCCATCTTCGGCTCTGCGCTGATGGTGTCGCTGGCCACGGCCCTGGGCACGCCGATCGGCATCATGGCCGGCATCTACCTGGCCGAATATGGTCAGCGCACCTGGCTGGGCCGCATCACGCAGTTCATCAGCGACATCCTGCTGTCGGCGCCGTCGATCGTCATCGGCCTGTTCATCTACTCGGTGGTGGTGGCGCAGCTGCGCAGCTTCTCGGCCATGGCCGGCATCCTGGCGCTGGCGCTGATCGTCATTCCGGTGGTCATCCGCACCACCGAGAACATGCTGACCCTGATTCCCAACTCGCTGCGCGAAGCAGCGTATGCGCTGGGCACGCCCAAGTGGAAGGTGATCTATTCCGTGACGCTGAAGGCGGCGCGCGCCGGTGTGACCACGGGCGTGCTTTTGGCGCTGGCGCGCATCGCCGGAGAGACGGCACCGCTGCTGTTCACGGCGCTGAGCAACCAGTTCTGGTCGTCCAATCTGGGTGAGCCGATGGCCAGCCTGCCGGTGACGATCTTCAAGTTCGCGATGAGCCCTTACGAGAACTGGCGCGACCTGGCCTGGGCCGGTGTGCTCATCATCACCCTGGGTGTGCTGGCGTTGAACATCCTGGCACGCGTGCTGTTCAGGAACAAGAATTAGTCGAAGAAGGTGGCAGACATGTATACCAAGGTCGAACTCCACAGCAGTGAGAAGGTCAAGCTCACCGTGCGGGATCTGAATTTCTACTACGGCGGCTTCCAAGCGCTCAAGCACATCAACCTCGACATCCCCGAACGCAAGGTCACCGCCTTCATCGGGCCGTCGGGCTGCGGCAAGAGCACGTTGTTGCGTGTCTTCAACCGCATGTTCGAGCTGTACCCAGAGCAACGTGCAGAGGGTCAGGTCTCTCTGGACGGTGAAGACATCCTGTCGAAAAAACTCGACGTTTCGCTGGTACGCGCCAAGATCGGCATGGTGTTCCAGAAGCCCACGCCCTTCCCGATGTCGATCTACGACAACATCGCCTTCGGGGTCCGCCTGTTCGAGACGC
>JBBQAW010000363.1:0-4111 GCA_038316815.1 Burkholderiales bacterium | reverse complement strand
AAAGCCTGCATCGGCTGCGCCGCCGAAGCCCAGCCCGAGCAGCATGGCGCCCGGGATGCTCCACACCAGGTGCTTCTGCAACCAGGTCAGCAGGGTTGCCATCTTTTTCAGCTCCAGCCTTGGCGGCGGCCTCAGGCGCCGACGGCAACGGCGGCTGTCGCCAGCCGGTCGACGACACGTCGCAGCGTGGCATGAGCCAGTTCACAGGCAGCGCGCACCTCGCTGTTGTCAGACAACGCGGCGATCACGCGCGGATCCTGCAACACGATGCGGGTGCATCCCGGCGTCGGCTCTGAAGCACCGCCGCCGCAGGGCAACAGCGCCGCGATGTCGGGCTCGGCACCCATCAGCGCATGCGCGATTTTCGGGCTGCAGATGCCCAGCAGCTTCTGCGGGTGAGATTCCATGCCGAGCTTGGCCTTCAGCGTGGCCTGCACGTCGACCTCGCTGACGATACCCATCTGTTCAGCGGCCAGCGCGCTGCGCAAAGCCTCGATGGCCGGGGCCAGCGGCAGCGGCAGGTCAACAGCAAAGGCGTACGGGGTGGTCATGGGGCTACTCTTCGTTCAGTGGTGGGGGAGACGACCGCCGGGTCGCCAAAATGGTGGGTGGGGGGCAGCGCTGCCACCCGGGCCAGGAACTCATCACGTCCGGCTGCGCCGAACCACGGATGCCAGCGCCGCTGCTCCAGCACGCTCGACACCGCGCGCGACCGTCGGGCGTGGCCGCAGAAGAGCAACGTCTCAGCCGGCAGGGGGAATACCAGGCGTGTGACGCTGTCCCAAAGCGCGTCCGGCAATGCCGGGCGCGGCTGATATGGGCAGGTGTCCACCGCCAGCAGGCCACCGCAGAACAGGCGGTCGCGCCACTGGAAGCTCAGACAACCCACGGTATGCCCCGGCGTCGCCAGCACGCGGACGTGCTCATGACCGAAAACGAGCACGCCGCCCTCGTTCGCCGGCACGTGCTGCTGGACGCGTGATGCGCCCAAGGTTTGTAGTGCTTCCAGGGCGAGGGATTCGGTTGGGAGAACATCGTCGTGCTCGTGCGTGCGCAGCAGCCAGCGCAGACGCAGTTGCTTCTCGTCGAGCATGGCCGACAACACCGGCACGTCGGCACCGCGCGGGTCGATCAAGACCGCATCACCGCTGTCCGTATCGGCCAGCAGGTAGCTCACGGCCCCGCTGGCCTCGTCGTGAAGGAGTCTGAAGTACATGGGATGGCTTCGTGGTTCAGCCTCTCAGGCTGCGGTGTCTTCGCCGATGAGGATGCGCGTGTCGCTGGCGTAGCGATGCGGCGGGATCTCCAGGTTGGTCGGTGCCGGCTTGTTCTTGTAGACGCGGCCGGCGCCGTCGAAGGTCGAACCATGGCAGGGGCAGAAGAAGCCGCCTGGCCAGTCCGCAGGCAGGCTCGGGTTGGCGGTGCCTTTGGGCACGTTGCTCGGCGAGCAGCCCAGGTGCGTACAAATGCCAATGGCGACGAAGACCTCTGGATTGACCGAACGTGCCTCGTTCTTCACGTAGGCCGGCTGCTGGTCTTTATTGGACAGCGGGTCGGCGAGCTCAGCGTCATGGCCCTGCAGCGCAGCCAGCATCTCGGCCGTGCGCCGCACCACCCACACCGGCTTGCCGCGCCACTCGACGATCTTCAGGCTGCCGGCCGGAATGTCGGAGAGGTCCACTTCGACAGGCCCGCCCGCTGCCTTGGCGCGCTCGCTCGGCGCGAAGGTCGACACGAAGGGGATAGCCGTGGCCACTGCGGCGATGCCACTGGCAGCGGCCGTCGACAGCAACCAGAAGCGGCGCTCGGGATCACCCGGCTGCGCAGCGCAGTTCGTGGTCAGTAGTTTTTGGCTCATGGTGGCCTCCTTGCCGGTTCATTTCTGTGCAGGTCTCCACTGGTAGATATCAAGTCGCGTGCCATGCGCAGCAGCTTTGAAAAAGTGTTTCTGATCAAAGACTTAGGAAAACGAGTTCAAATTTTCTGCCATCGATTCGGGTTGAAACCGCCACCTTGGGCAGCCGACTGCCATCTCTGGCATATGCTTGCCACTGGCTGGTCTGTCGGCTCAGCAGCAAGGTCCACGTGCTGCCTTACAGGCATCAGCAGTGGCTGATGGACAAGGAGAGATGTCGTATGGCGAGCGTGTTGCCTGAACTCGTGTCTTATCTGGAAGGCCTGCCCGAGCCGCACATCCTGTTCGACCAGCAGTACCGAATCCTTGCGGCCAATGCCGCTTACCGACGCCAGTTCAGCCCGCAAGCCGCCGTGGTGGGCCGCACCTGCTTCGAGGTCTCGCATCACTTCACGGTGCCCTGCGACCAGGCCGGGGAGAGTTGCCCGCTGGCGCGCGCACGCGAATCCGGACATCGCGAACGGGTGCTGCATCTGCATCACACCCCCCAGGGCGAGGCCTACATCAACATCGAGCTCGTACCGCTGCGCAACGCTGCGGGTGAGCAGGCCTACTTCATCGAGAAAATGGAACCGCTTCGCGTGGCCCAGGCGCTGCCGGCCGCGCAGGGGCTGATCGGGCGTTCGCCGGCCTTTCAGCAGATGCTTGAACTGGTGGCCCGCGTCGGCCCTTCCAGCGCCAGCGTGCTGCTGCTGGGCGAATCGGGCACCGGCAAGGAACTGGTGGCGCGTGCCTTGCATGAAGCGAGCACGCGCATCGCCGCACCCCTGGTGGTGGTGGACTGCGCCAGCCTGCCAGAAGCGCTGTTCGAGAGTGAGCTGTTCGGCCATGAACGCGGCTCGTTCACGGGCGCGCATGCCAACAAGGCCGGCCTGGTGGAAGCGGCCAGCGGGGGCACGCTCTTCCTCGATGAAGTGGGCGACATCCCGCTGGCCATGCAGGTCAAGCTGCTGCGCCTGCTGGAAAGCGGCACCTATCGCCGCGTGGGCAGCACCGAATTGCGACGCACCGATATACGCGTTGTCGCAGCCACGCACAGGGACTTGCAGGCGATGGTGACTGGGGGCCGATTCCGCGAAGATCTGTTCTACCGGCTCTCGACGTTTCCGATCCATCTGCCGCCGCTGCGCGAGCGGGCCGACGACATCCCCATCCTGGCGGTGGCGTTGCTGGCCAGGGTGGCGCCAGAGCGGCGGCTGAGCTTGTCGAAATACGCCCTCGCGCGCCTGAGGGTGCATGCCTTCCCGGGCAATGTGCGCGAACTGCGCAACGTGCTGGAGCGCGCGGCACTGATGACAGACGGTGCTGCCATCGGAGGCGAGCAGATCGAACGTGCCTTGGCGGTGGCCAAGCCCGCGCGGGCCGCCGATGCAAGCCCGCAACCGCTGCCAACGCATGTCAGTGTTTCATCGCCGCCGGGACAGCAGTTGCTGCGGGATGCGGAACGCGCAGCCATTCGAGCCGCGGCCATGGCGCACAAAGGAAGCCGCGCCGAGCTGGCGCGACACCTGGGCATCAGCGAGCGGTCGCTGTACCGCAAGTTGCGCACGATCGACAGCGGCGATTGAAGGTTCGAGGCATCTGACCGTTCGGCAAGGCGATGCGGCTCGGGCGATCCACTCACCGGTCAGTCTGATTGCCTGCGCCGCAGTACCGGACGACGCCAGGACATCGAGCACATCGAGCACATCGAGCACATCGAGAATATCGCGCTGCAATGATGCTCAATCTTTTTTCTCGACAGGTTCGGGCGCCGCCAGCCGCCAGATAACACTGCCACTTTGGCCTGTATCTGCCAGTCTTGGCGCAAACAGGCCCTGCTAAGTCGTGCAGTCGGCCCCGGTCCGGCGCAGAGATGCTTGATTTGATTGAAGTTTTTCCAGCACCGGCCAGTGGCACGGATCTTGATCAGTAAATGGGTTCTGCCACCCCACCGAGACAAGGCCCCCGATGTTTGACCTGCCCGACGCACTGCTGTTGGCACGCATCCAGTTTGCGTTCACGGTGAGCTTTCACTTTCTGTTTCCCGCCATCACCATCGGCCTGGCCAGCTACCTGGCGGTGCTTGAAGGCCTGTGGCTGAAGACCGGGCGCGCCGACTACCTGGACCTGTTCCGCTACTGGATCAAGATCTTCGCGTTGGTGTTTGCCATGGGTGTGGTCTCGGGCATCGTCATGTCCTACCAGTTCGGCACC
>JBBQAW010000362.1:0-4117 GCA_038316815.1 Burkholderiales bacterium | reverse complement strand
ATGCACCGATTGGTTGTATTCATTGAACTAAGTTCGATCTGTTGAGACCATAACCGAATTCCGATGTTATTGAAACTCCCGGAGAGCCGCCTCGACGGCGCGATCAGGCTGGCGCAGAAGTGAACCGGCAACGAACGATGCCTGAAGGAAACACCTCGATTGACACAAACGTTGCGCGCACATAAGCTGTGTCAACCGCATACAAGAGGCTGCACAGCATGAATATCACCCTATCTGTCGACGAACGAGTGGCTGAAGGCGCACGGCGTGCGGCGCAGGCGATGGGCAAGAGCCTGAATCAGGCCGTTCGGGATCATTTGGAGTCACTCGCCGGCATGGCCGACGCAGGCGCTCAGGTGCAGGCCTTTGAAGAATCGGCACACGCCACACCTGGCAGGCTGGCCGGGTGGCGTTTCGACCGTGACGAAGCCAACGTAAGGCGCTGACGCGCCAGACGCCGCCCATGCGCGCCTTCATCGACACCAACGTGCTGGTCTATGCCGACGCAGGTGATGAACCCGCGAAGCAGGCCACAGCGATCGGGCTGATCAGCGAACTGCGGCGCATAAGCAGCGGCGTGGTGTCGACACAGGTGCTGCAGGAGTACGCCAATGTGGCCCTGCGCAAGCTGCGCCTGCCACCTGCCCTGGTGCGTGACAGGCTGAGGTTCTACGGCGGCTTCGATGTGGTGCCCACATCGCCGGACATGATCCAGCAAGCACTCGATCTTCACATCGCCCACGGCATGGCGGTCTATGACGCCTTGATCGTGCAGGCAGCCATGAGCAGCGGGTGCCGCCGGCTTTGGTCTGAGGATCTGCAGGCCGGGCGCATCGTCGGCGGCTTGACCATTGCCAATCCGTTCGCAGCAGCCGAGGGACGCCGGCCGGGCACCCCGAAATGAGCTCACGTCTGCGGCTGCCAATCGCCCGTGATCTGGCGGCCACGGCATCCGCAACATGACCATCGCGCCCGGCATCTTCGGCACGCCGATGCTGTTCACCAAGCCACAGGCGGTGCAGGACGCGCTGGCCGCCGGCGTGCCCTTCCCTAGCCGCCTGGGCACTCCGGCCGATTGCGCCGAGCGGGTCAAGCACATCATCGAGAACGACATGCTCAACGGCGAGGTGATCCGGCTGGAAGGCGCAATATGGCTGGCGCCGAAGTGCTGCGACGCTGAAAGCACAACGCCCTCGCGTTCGCGAGGGCGTTGATTAGATGACCAGGGACCACTCCAGCCACTATCCCGAGGTGCCCTTACAGGGGCCTCTGCAGCCCTGCGTGACGCGCCATCAGAACTGGTAGCTGGCTCGCACGTAGTACTTGCGGCCGGTCGGATCGGCAAAGCGCGGGTCGTAGTTGGCCTGGAAGACCTCACCCTGGTTCGAATACGGCGGATCGCGATCCGTCAGGTTGTTGACGCCCAAGGTCAGGCTCACCCCTTTGTAGCCGGCCCAAGTCACATAGGCATCCATCGTTGCATAGTTGCTCACGGTGTTGCTGGGATCCTGATCCACATAGCCGCTCTTGAAGTGCGCCACACCGCCAACCGTGAAGGCGCCATACGCCCAGCGCGCCGTGGCCGCATGCTGCCAGCGGAAGACCGGATTGACGCCGACGTAGACGCCGACGTTCTGGTTCCACGGGCCGCCAACGAAGTCCTGGTACTCGTACTTCGAGACATAGGTGCTGTTCAGCCCCGTGGTCAGGCGGCCCATGCTGCCCAGGCTCTGGCGATAGGTCAGGCTCAAGTCTGCGCCATTGGTCTTGGTGCCGCCCAGGTTCTGCTGGCGCAGATCCAGGAAGCCGCAACTCGAACCCGGGCACGAGAAGCCGTCGATCGACAGGTCGCCAGACGCATTGCGCTTGATGTACTGACCAAAGGTTGTGGAATCTCCGAGCACCGTGGTTTCAGACAGCGCACCGATGGTGTCCTTGACCTCGATCCACCACAGATCCAAGCCGACAGCCAGATTGGCGTTCGGCTCGAACAGCAGGCCCATCGTGAAGTTCTTCGACTTCTCCGGCTTCAGGTCGATGTTGCCACCGGTCAGGCGCTGGAACTGCACGTTGCAGTTCGTTGCCGGTGACTTGCCAGGAATCGCCGCCCCGCCCGGGCAGTTGACCGGGTCGCTGACCGTGCCGGTGTTGGTGTAGGACGGCGTGGCGTTCAACTCGTACAGCGAAGGCGCACGGAAGCCGGTGGAGTAATTGGCCCGCATCAGCAGTTCCTTGCTGGGCTGAAAGCGAATGCCGATCTTCGGGTTGGTGGTGTTGCCGAAGTCGCTGTACTTGTCGTAGCGCACTGCCGCGGTCAGGTCCAATTGCTTGGACAGCGGCACATTCAGTTCGCTGTAGACCGCCGTCACATCGCGCTTGCCTTGTGACAGCGAGGTCGGGTCGACACCGGTGCTGGCCACCAGCAGTGCCGCCACCGGGGGGTTCGCCGAAGAAATAAAGTCTTCCTTGCGGAACTCGCCACCCACGGCCAGCGCGGCGTTGCGGCCAGCACCCGCCCAGTCACCAAACTCGCGGCTGAAGCGGGTATCGATGGTGGTGACCTTGCCCTTGTGGTTCTGCAGATTGCCACCCAGCAACGCATCGGCAATGAAGGCATCGCCTGCCGCGTCTTGGGGGCCGAACGGATTGATGATGCCGTTCAGCATGCCCAAGGTGATCTTGTTGCCGTCCGAATACCCGACCACGGTCTCCTTGATCTTGTTCTCGTTGTAGCTGATGCCGGCCTGGTAGTCCCAGCCACCGAGCACGCCGTCCAGGCTGGCCAGCAAACGTTGCTGGTCATTGGTCGAGATGTTGGTGCGCTGGCCGCCGGCCAGGGCACGCCACTTCACGGTGATGAAGCCCGGCTGCAGCGTGACGCCAGGACGCGGGGTCATGTTGGCCTGGGTGAAGGCCGGGTTGAAGGCGAACGCCGGCGTCACCGCACTACCGGGGTTGCCGGGGAAGAAGGGGTTGGGCGAGCCGTCAGGCTTCAGGCGGTTCATCCACAGCGTGCCATAAGGCACCGGCGCAATGCGGGTGGTGGCCTCATTGCGGGTACCGAACCATTCGATCGTCGCGTTGTGGTCCTGCCCCAGCCGCATCGTGCCGCGCAACATGCCCGAAGTGCGCTCGGTCTTGGCGGTGTAGTCAACAAATGCCGAGGTGGCGATGTAGCACGACGAGTTGTCGCCCACCGGGACCAGATAGCTGGGGTTGGTACAGGCGGGGCCGGACGGATTGGCAGTGACCGCGCCGTCTTGGTAGTAGTTGGCCGGGAACGGCGTGGGCGACAGGCCACCCGGGAAACGAGCGTTGAACGGCCGCTCCGTTCCGCCAATCGGGTCGGTCTTGGCCATGTCGAGGAAGCCGAAGACATTGAAGCCCTCGCGGCTCAGGTCGCCAAAGCCGAAGCCGACGTTGGCGTTTTGCGCTTTGCCGCCCTTTTCCGCCGGCACGTCAGCGCCGAGGGTGATCGAGCCGCCGCGGTAATCCTTGCGGGTGATGAAGTTGATCACACCGCCGATGGCATCGGTGCCGTACAGCGACGAGGCGCCGTCACGCAGCACTTCGACGCGCTCGAGCGCAGCGAACGGGATCATGTTCAAGTCAGGTGCTGACCCGTCGATGGCGTTGTTGGCGATGCGCCGGCCATTCATCAGCACCAAGGTCTTGGACGGGCCGATGCCGCGCAGGTCGGCAAATGCCGCGCCGCCGGTGCCGGCACCCACTTGCTGGCTCGACCCCTGGGTCATCTGAACCGCACTCAGCGCGCCCATGATCTGCTCGATGCTGGTCACGCCCTGCGCCTTGAGTTCTTCGATCCTCACGATCGTCACGGGCACGGCGGTCTCGGCATCGATGCGCTTGATGGCTGAGCCGGTGATCTCAACGCGCTGCGCGGTGTTTTGCGCTTGCGCCGACAGGCCGAGCACGCACAGTGCCGCGCCGAGGGCCACTGCGTGCGGCTTCAACCGCGCCCGTGATGCATTGTGTTGTTTCATTGAACCTCCAAAAATTGACCAAGAACACTTGCTTCCACCCCTACCTCATCCGGCTTGTAAAGCTATGTGGCGGGCTTGCGAAAACATGGCTTCACATTCTGTCCGACGGGTTT
>JBBQAW010000361.1:0-4119 GCA_038316815.1 Burkholderiales bacterium | reverse complement strand
GAAGCTGAACGGCACGTCGAGCAACTGCGCGTAGTTGATCGCCTGTGCCATGCCGGCGCCCACGGCATGGTTGTTGTCTTTGGCTTCGATGGCTGCCAGCGGGATGTTGAGCTTGTAGAACAGCGCGTAGTCGGCACGCAGCACGGTCGAAGCGTCACGCTTGGCCTTGCGGCCGCGAACGACCACGCGACCCGCCCGCAGCGGGTACTCGCGGTAGATCTGGTCCATGCCATCCCAGCCGGCGGATTCCATCGCCGGACGGATGAACTTGTCGCAGATGTCACTTTCGCTGAGGGTCTTCTTGTTCATTGCTCCCCGGGGGCGCCGCCGCAGCGCCCTTCGCCAATATCGCGTCAAGAATCGATGTTGCCAGCTACCAGATGACCCGCGAAGCCCATTGCTGGCAGGAGGCCGTGCGAAGCGGTAAAGGCCACCTTGGGCCCTGTCCTATCATCGCGCACCATGCTTGAACAGCGCATCCAGCAGCAATTCTTCGAAAGCGCTGACCTGCAGTACCAGTCTGCAGAAAGCCTTTCGCGCCCCATTGCAGAAGCCGCAGCGGCCCTGCTGGGCGCCATCACGGGCGGCGGCAAGGTGCTGACCGTGGGCCATGGCGCCGGCCAGGCGTTGGCCCTGCACCTGGCGCAGTTGTTCGTGACCCGCTTCGAGCGTGAACGCCCGCCGCTGGCCGCGCTGGCCCTGGGCCCGATGCCTACCGTTCAAGTGCAAGCCCTGGGCCTGCCCGGCGACGTGCTGCTGCTGGTGGACGACGGCGAAAGCGACAGCGCGCCGCTCATTCGCACGGCACAAGGCAAAGACATGACGCTGGTGGTGCTGGCCGGGCCGGGCGCCGCAGCCTTGATTGAACTTCTGGCCGAAACGGATGTCCTTATCAAGGTGCCTTCCGAACGCCCGGCACGCGTGACCGAATTGCAACTGCTGGTATTGCACTGCCTGTGCGACGCCGTTGATTTTCAGCTGATGGGAGAACAAGAACCTTGAACCCGCCAAACCTGCCCAAGCCCTTCGCTTACACCCGCCTCCTGGCGGCCCTGCTGCTGGCGGCCAGCGCCGCCGGCTGCGCCCCACTGCTGGTGGGCGGCGCCGTCATCGGCGGCAGCCTGATGGCAACCGACCGTCGCACCACCGGCACTCAGGTCGAAGACCAGTCCATCGAGTTGAAAGCGGCCTCGCGCGTGCGCGAATTGGCCACGTTGGGCAACGTCAACGCAACCAGCTACAACCGCATCGTGCTGCTCACGGGCGAAGTGCCCAGCGACAGGGAAAAGGCCGCTGCTGAAGCGGCAGTAGCGCGCATCGAGAACGTCAAGACCGTGATCAACGAACTGGCCGTGCTGGGCAACAGTTCGGTCGGTTCGCGTTCTAGCGACACCTTGCTGGGCGCCAAGGTCAAGGCCACCCTGGTGGACACCAAGGACGTGCAGGCCAACGCCTTCAAGGTGGTCACCGAACGCGGCATCGTCTACTTGATGGGCCGCGTCTCCGAACGCGAAGCCACACGGGGCGCGGACATTGCACGTTCGGTCTCGGGCGTGCAGAAAGTGGTGCGGGTGTTCGAGATGCTGAGCGACCAGGAACTGGCGACCCTGGGCACCACGCAGGCACCGAAGTAGCCACAGCGCCAGCGCGCCTGGGGTCTTACTTCAAGCGCTTGACCAGGCTGGACGTGTCCTGCCGGCCGCCACCCTGGGCCTGCAGGTCGGCGTAGAACTGGTCCACCAGGGCCGTGACGGGAAGGCGCGCGCCATTGCGGCGTGCCTCGTCCAGCACCAGGCCCAGATCTTTGCGCATCCAGTCGACGGCAAAGCCGAAGTCGAATTGGTCGGCCACCATGGTCTTGCCACGGTTGTCCAGCTGCCAGCTTTGCGCTGCGCCCTTGCTGATGACTTCCAGCACCAGGGGCATGTCCAACCCGGCTTTCTGACCGAAGGCAATGGCTTCGGCCAAGCCCTGCACCAGTCCGGCAATCGCCACCTGGTTGACCATCTTGGCCAGCTGGCCGGCGCCGCTGTCGCCAATGCGTGTCACGGCGCGTGCAAAGGCCAGGGCCACCGGCTTCATGGCGTCGAAAGCGGCCGGGGTGCCGCCGCACATCACCGTCAGCGCACCGTTCACGGCACCTGCCTGGCCACCCGATACCGGGGCGTCGATGAAGTGCAGGCCATGCGCCTGCGCCGCGGCCGCCAGTTCGCGTGCCACTTCGACCGAGGCCGTGGTGTGGTCGATGAACACCGCCCCGGCCGGCATGCCGGCAAAGGCGCCGTGTTCGCCCAAGGTGACAGCGCGCAGGTCGTCGTCGTTGCCGACGCAGGCAAAAACAAACTCGGCCCCAGCCCCAGCCCCAGCCCCGGCCGCCTGCGCCGGCGTGTTGGCCGTTGTGCCGCCATATTCCGCAACCCAGGCCGCTGCCTTGGCGGCAGTGCGGTTGTAGACGGTGACGCGGTGCCCCGCGCGTGCCAGGTGCCCAGCCATCGGATGACCCATCACGCCCAGGCCCAAGAAGGCAACGCGACGGGGAGGGATGCTGTCGTAGGAACGTGTGCTCATGCCGCCAATGCTGCCACGAAGCGCGTGGCCTGAGCCAAGGCCAGGCGCGGAACCGGCTCCGCCGGGCCGCTGCCTGAGCCCCCTCGGGGGGGGTGGCGAGGACGCGCAGCGCCCGCAGCCTGGGGGCCGTTTACACCATCTTCATGTGTTCAGTGCCGGCAGACAGATCGGTATTGCGCGCACGCTGGCTTTTCAGCTTGATCTGCAGCCGCAGGTCGTTGACGCTGTCGGCGTTGCGCAGCGCGTCGTCGTAGGTCACGGCGTGGGCTTCGTAGAGATCGAACAGGCTCTGGTCGAAGGTCTGCATGCCCAGTTCGCGGCTGCGCTTCATCAGTTCCTTGATCTCGCTGACCTCGCCCTTCAGGATGAGGTCGCCGATCAGCGGCGTGTTCAGCATGACCTCGACCGCGGCCACCCGACCGCGGCCCTGGTCGCGCGGCATCAGGCGCTGGCTGACCAGGGCCTTGATGTTCAGCGACAAGTCCATCAGCAGCTGGGTGCGGCGGTCTTCGGGGAAGAAGTTGATGATGCGGTCCAGCGCCTGGTTGGCGCTGTTGGCGTGCAAGGTGGCCATGCACAGGTGGCCGGTCTCGGCGAACGCCACGGCGTGTTCCATCGTCTCGCGGTCGCGGATTTCGCCCATCAAGATCACGTCAGGCGCCTGGCGCAAGGTGTTCTTCAGCGCCTGTTCCCAGCCATCGGTGTCGATACCCACTTCACGTTGCGTGACGATGCAGTTCTTGTGCGGGTGCACGAACTCGACCGGGTCTTCGATGGTGATGATGTGGCCGTAGGAATTCTCGTTGCGCCAGTCCACCATCGCAGCCAGCGACGTGCTCTTGCCCGAGCCGGTGGCACCCACGAAGATGACCAGGCCGCGCTTGGACATCGCCACTTCCTTCAGCACCTTGGGCAGCCCCAGGGCGTCGATGGTGGGCAAGGTCTGCGGAATCGTCCGGCACACCAGGCCCACGTGGCCCTGCTGCATGAAGGCGTTGACGCGAAAGCGCCCGATACCCGCCGGGCTGATGGCGAAATTGCATTCCTTGGTGCGTTCGAACTCCGCCGCCTGCTTGTCGTTCATCACCGCCCGCGCCAGGGCCATGGTGTGCTGGCCCGTCAGCGGCTGCGGGCTGACTTTGGTGACCTTGCCGTCGACTTTGATGGCCGGCGGAAAGTCGGCGGTCAGGAACAGGTCGCTGCCGCTGCGGCTGACCATCAGCCGCAGCAAATCATTCACGAACTTCGATGCCTGGTCGCGCTCCATATGGTTAGCCCCCAAGCTCGCTGGCGCTCGCTACCCCCCGAGGGGGCCGTCCGGCAGCGGACCGGCAGAGCCGGTTTAGCGCCGGGAAGCTTGATTTCGTCTTCGGCATGGTTATTTCATCCAGGGAAGTTTTCGGGGATTTTTGCCTTGGCGCGCGCCTCGGCGGGTGTGATCAAGTTCCGGCGCACCAGGTCAGACAGGTTCTGGTCCAGGGTCTGCATGCCCAGGCTCTGGCCGGTCTGGATGCTGCTGTACATCTGCGCGATCTTGTTCTCGCGGATCAG
>JBBQAW010000360.1:0-4129 GCA_038316815.1 Burkholderiales bacterium | reverse complement strand
AAGATGAAAGTTGAACAACCACGCCGCGCCACCGCGCTGGCTTTGGCAGCGGCCTTGCTGACAGGCGGCTGTGCGGTGCATGTCGGGCCCGTCGAAGGCAAGGGCCCGGCTGGCATCAATGCGGCGCAGCGAGGCCTGTTGCTGCAGGACGGCGACCGCAACGGCATCCTGGACAACCTGGAACGTGTGCAGAAGACCCGCACCTGCCAGGCCGAACCCTGCACGGTGCTGGTTTCAGTGGCGGGCAAGGTCAGCCCGACCACGCCCACCGGCTTCGACTGCGGCCTGAGCCTGGACGCCGATGTTCTGGTCTTCACTCGCCCCGTGACCCGGCTGGCCTGGGTGCTGCAGCAGCCTGCCGGCAGCGAAAACGACTACCGCTTCCGTCCTGACGCGGCCGGCCAGCGCAGCCCGTCTGGCGTCTACCTGTATGCCAAAGAAGCGCAGAGCTTTTTCGGCATTGTCGAGGCCCTGCCCACGCGCTATGTGCTGGCCACCAAGCAGCGTGCGCTACAGGGCTACGCTTACGGCGTTTACGTCGACTGGAAGCCCAAGGGCAGTGCAGAAGGCAATTGGGAGGCCTGCAACGCGCTCGACCCGATCATCATGGACATCCCCTGACCGGGTTCTTCACAGGGCAAGCCGCCGGGCGATGAGCTGCAGGCGCCGCCCGAGTTCGCTGTCAGCATGCCAGCCCTGCTCGGTCAGCAGTTGCTGGGCCTGCGCATAAGCGGTGCGGCCTTCTTCGGCGCGGCCGACCTGCAGATGCAGTTCGATCAGGCAACAGTGCAGCAGGCCTTCGGCCAGTACGTCGGGCTTGGCTGCCAGCAGTTCGCGCGCACGCGCAATGCTCTGCGCGGCTTCTTCCGGTGCGCCAAGCCGACACTGCGCCGTGGCCAGGTAGGCGTTGTACTGGGCCTCGCTGCGCGACTCGTTGCTGGCGCAGGCGCCGTCACGGGCTGCTTTGAAGAAGCGCACCGCCGCAGCCAGGTCAGCGCGTGCTTCTGCCACCAGGCCCAGATTGCACTGCACCACATGCGCCAGCCGGGCATAGCCCATGGTTCTGGCTGCATCCAGTGCCAGCGTCAGTTCCTGCATGGCGGCGTCGTGATGCCCCAACTCGTGCAGTACCAGGCCCAGATTGCAGCGCGCGCTGCCTTCAAAGCGCCGGCTGCCGACCTCGCCTGAAATGCTCAAAGCTTCGGTGTAGACCTTGCGCGCCTGCTCCAACTGGCCTTCGGCGAAATGCAGCCCGGCCAGGTTGCCCAGCAGCGAGGCCTGCCAGTGCTTGTCGCCTTCGGCGAAGACGATCGACAAGGCCCGCGCAAAGCATTCGCGGGATTCTTTGACCTGCCCCTGCAGGTGCAACAGCGCACCCTGGGCATTGAGCACCCAGCGCGTCCAATAGCTGGTGTCTAGAGAACTGGCTTCGTGCAGGGCGCGCTCCAGGCTGGCAGCCGAAGCGACGTAGTCACCCAGTCCCATCTCGACTTCGCCCAGCAGGGCCCAGGCTGCAGCCTGTTCCAGCGGGCTTTGGCCCGACTCTGCCGCGGCCAGCGTGCGCTGGGCGGCTTCAAGCGCCTGCGCGGTGTTGCCGATGGCCAGCTGCGCCCGCCCGGTGACATGGTCAACCCACAGCAACTGGCGTTCGCCGATTGACGGCATCGCGCGCACCTTGTCCGCCATCCGCACCGCGTAAACGAAGGGGCCGGTCATGCGCAGCGCCGTCCAGGCCAGGCGCAGCAGTTCCACCGCGGCGTCGGGGGCGTCGTCGGCAACCGCCTGCTCGCAAGCGTGCACCAGGTTGCCCAGCTCGACGCAGCGTCCGGCAACGGCTTGCTTGTCGTTGAGACCGGCGTAGTGGACGTAATGCCTGCGTCGCACCGCCGCCGCCAGTGGTGCGCCGCTGCCCGGAAAGCTGCCCGGGCGAGCCAGTTCAGCAGCAGCGAATTCCTGCACGCTGCGCAGCAGGCTGAAGCGTGCGCCCAGCTGTGGCGCGACCAGGCTCTTGTCGACCAGCGACTGCAGCAGGTCGATGATCCAGGGCGCGTGGTCAAGCTCCGCGCTGGCGCTTTCCGCGCCCTGGCCCTGGCCTTCCCCCAGCGTCACCACCACCTGCACTGCCGGCCAGGCGAAGCCGCCTTCGAAGACCGCCAGTTGCGCCAGCACGGCGCGTTCGTCCGGGCTCAACAGGTCCCACGACCAGGCCAGCGTCGCGCGCAGCGTGGCCTGGCGGTCCGGGCGGCCGCTGCCGGCGGCCAGCAGCCTGAAGCGGTCGCTCATGCGGGCCAGCAGTTCGGGCGTGGCCATCACGCGCACGCGCGGCGCGGCCAACTCGATGGCCAAGGGCATGCCGTCCAGCATCGCTACCAGCGCCTGCGTGGCTTCGGGTTCGGCAACCGGGTCGTGGGCAGCATGGGCGGCACGGGCGCGCTGGTGAAACAGCGCGGTGGCGTCTTGCGGCGCCAGCGGTGCCAGCACGACCATGCTTTCGCCAGCCAGGTTCAACACCTCGCGCGACGTGACGAGGAAGTGCGCCTCGCGCGCCGCGTCCAGCCAGAGGCCCAGCGTGTCGCGGGCATGGGGGCGCAGCTGCTCAAAGTTGTCAAGGATGATCAGGCAGCGCCCGCGGCCGGCGATGGCGCGCCCGAGCTGCCCCACCGGGTCATTGCCCAGCGGCACGTCCAGGCCCTGGCCCACGGCTTGCACCATGCGGTCGATGCTGCGCGCGCTGGCCAGGTCGCAAAACCAGACCCCGCCCGGATGGTCGCCCAGCCAGGACCAGGCATAGCGCAGCGCCAGCCGCGTCTTGCCCATGCCGCCGGGGCCGGTGATGGTGAGCAGGCGCGCGCCGTCGGCATAGGCGCCGGTGATCTGTTGCAGTTCGGTGTTGCGGCCGACGAAGGAATCGCGTTCTGCCGGCAGCTTGTGCGGTACTTCGCGCACGCCCACCCAGGCGCCGGCCATCCCGGCCATCTGCACCATGCGCTGGCTCTTTTCACTGTCGGCTGGCGGCACGAAGGCGCAGTGGGCGTCGCCGACCTCGAAGATTTCGAGCACCCCTTCCATGCCCTTCAGCCGCCAATGGCCGTGGCTGACGCTGCGCCAGGGCCCCGCCAAGGCGCCGTCTTCGCGCAGGGCCTGGTGGGCGCTGGGGCTGGCCAGCGTCTGCCCGCCCAGGGCCAGCGCCATCAGGCGTGCCGCCATGGCCTTCGCGATGCCTACCACCTCGGTCGGCTTGGCGCCCAGGGCGACTTCAGCCTCGCTGTTTTCGCGCAGCGTCAGCGGCCCCAGGTGCATACCGGCGCGGGCGCGCAGCGGCACCGGCAAGGTGGTGAGCATGCGGTGGTAGTGGCTGCAGAAGGCCAGGGCGTCGGCGGGCTGTTCGAACAGCACCAGAAAGCCGTCGCTGCGGTCGATCTCGCGCCCGCGCCACTGGCGCAGCAGTTCGCGCGAGCGCCGGTCGTGTTCGTCCCACAGCAAGGCCATGCCAGCGTCGCCCAGCCGGGTATTGAGCGCGGTGCTGTCGACCAAGTCGGTGTAGAGAAGGGTGTGGTCCTTGCGCATCTGCAGATGAATTTACTTGATGCCAGGCTTGTCATCCACCCGATGGGGGATGACAAGCCTGAAACGGGGGCGAAAGGGTGTCGGCGGCAGGGTCTGCAAGCTGCCGGGGCGGCTTCTAGAATGGTCGGTTGGCCCTTTGCCGCGACCCTTCTGGAATACCTGTCATGCCCTCTGGTGAAACCGCCGCCAACGCTCCTGTCACACCATCAGACCTGGGCGGCGAAGGCCTGATCCGCATCCGCGGTGCGCGCCAGCACAACCTGAAGAACCTGGACCTGGACATTCGCACCGGCGAATTGACGGTCGTCACCGGGCCCAGTGGCAGCGGCAAGTCGTCGCTGGTCTTCGACACGCTGTATGCCGAAGGCCAGCGCCGCTACGTCGAGACCTTCAGCGCCTATGCGCGCCAGTTTCTGGACCGCATGGACCGCCCGGCGGTGGACCGCGTCGACGGCGTGCCGCCAGCCATTGCCATCGACCAGACCAACCCGGTGCGCACATCGCGCTCGACCGTGGGCACGATGACCGAGCTCAACGACCACCTGAAGCTGCTGTGGGCGCG
>JBBQAW010000359.1:0-4152 GCA_038316815.1 Burkholderiales bacterium | reverse complement strand
CGGCGGCCAGAGCTTCATCGACAGCGCGCTGCGCAAGATCGAACAAGCGCGCAAGCTCATCGACCGCACGGGCCGCGACATCCGGCTGGAAGTGGACGGCGGCATCAAGGTCGACAACATCCGGCGCGTGGCCGATGCGGGTGCCGACACTTTCGTGGCCGGCAGCGCCATCTTCAGCCAGCCTGATTACAAGACCGTTATCGACGCCATGCGCGCTGAACTGGCGCGTGACTAGATATTTGGCGCTGAACTGGCGCTCAGCTAGATTTTGGCGCTGAACTGGCGCGCATCCGGACATCCGCGCTGAACTGTCGCGCGCTGAGTCTCAAGTCAGCACCCGCGCCTTCACACGCTTGCCTTTCACCGGCCGGCTGTTCAGGGCCTGTTCTGCCTGCGCGGCGGCTTCGCGCACTACCGCCACGTAGGTGCTGAAGTCGTTGACATTGATCTTGCCGATCTGCGCACCCGGCATGCCGGCGTCCTTGGTCAGCGCGCCCAGCACGTCGCCAGCCCGGATCTTTTCCTTGCGCCCACCCAAGATCTGAATCGTCACCATCGGCGGCTGCAGCGGGCCATTGCCGGTGGGCAGCAGTTCTGCCAGGGGCCGAAATTCAGGCGCCTGGCCCTGCATCTGTTCGATGCGGCCGACGCGGCCCATCTCGTCCAGGCTGGCCAGGCTGAAGGCCCACCCGGGCTCGTCCGGGGTTGCGACTGCGCCGGCCACGTCATTCGCGCGGCTGGATCTGCCGGTGCGGCCGATGCGGTGCGTGTGCACCTCGATGTCGGGCGTGATGTCGACGTTGATCACAGCTTCCAGCTGCGCGATGTCCAGCCCGCGCGCCGCCACGTCTGTGGCCACCAGCACCGAACAGCTGCGGTTGGCGAAGCGCACCAGCACCTGGTCGCGGTCGCGCTGTTCCAGGTCGCCATGCAGCGCCAGGGCGCTGATGCCCTGGGCCTGCAGCACGTCCACCAGGTCGCGGCATTGCTGCTTGGTGTTGCAGAAGGCCAGGGTGCTGACCGGGCGGAAGTGGTTCAGCAACAGGCCGACCGCATGCAGGCGTTCTTCTTCTTTCACCTCATACCAGCGCTGGCGGATCAACTGGCTGCTGGGCCGCTGGTTGAGCGTGACTTCGCGCGGTTCGCGCAGGAACTTCTTCGCGAGTTGCTGAATGCCTTCGGGGTAGGTGGCCGAAAAAAGCAAAGTCTGGCGTTGCTTGGGCGCGCGGCTGGCGATGCTGGCGATGTCGTCCATGAAGCCCATGTCCAGCATGCGGTCGGCCTCGTCCAGCACCAGGGTCTGCAGGCCGGGCAGGGTCAGGGTTTCGCGGTCCAGGTGGTCGATCAGCCGGCCCGGCGTCCCCACCACCACGTGCGCGCCATGCGCCAGGCTTTCGGCCTGCGGCTTGATCGGCGCCCCGCCGCACAGCACCAGCACCTTCACATTGCCCTGGGCGCGGGCCAGGCGGCGAATTTCCAGCGCCACCTGCTCGGCCAGTTCACGGGTGGGGCACAGCACCAGGGCCTGCACGGCGCTGTTGGCCGGGTCCAGCCGCGCCAGCAATGCCAGGGCGAAGGTGGCGGTCTTGCCGCTGCCGGTCTGGGCCTGGGCGATCAGGTCATGCCCGGCCAGGGCCAGGGGCAGGGCGGCGGCCTGAATCGGGGTCATTGCCGCATAGCCAAGCTGCTGCAGCGTGGCCAGGGTGGCGGCAGGCAGGGGCAGGGTGTCGAAAGCGGGGGCAGCAGCGTTCACAAGGCATCCAATCTTCAGTGATTCAGCCCACGCGGTCGACGCGTCGGGCCAGCACCACCGAAGTGGTGGTCTTCAGTACGCCGGGAATGGCGCCAATCTCGTCCAGCAGCCCGTCCAGCCGGGCTGTCGAGGCAGCGCGCAGCAGGGCTATGTAGTCGAATTCGCCGCTGACCGAACACAGCTGGCGCAATTCGGGCAGCGCCGACAAACGGCTGGTGACGTCGCGCGCCGATTTTGGTTCGGTGGTGATGCCGACGAAGGCCTCGACGCCGGGGTCGCCCTCGTCCAGCCCCAGGCGCACGGTGTAGCCCACGATCACGCCCTGACGTTCCAGCCGCACCATCCGCGCCAACACCGTTGTACGCGCCACCCCCAGCTTGCGCGCCAGGTCGGCCGCGCTGGCGCGCGCGTTGGCCTGCAGCAGGGCGATGAGTTGGCGGTCCAGCAGGTCGATGTTCATGGCGGTGGCCACGATTGTCGTCGTGGCATCGCGCCAAGCCTGACGATTCATCAGAGAACGGCTGACGAAAGGTCGTGAACAACAATGCTTTCGACGAAAGCGTGCTGTCTTTCGTCTGCGGGGCTTCCTAAACTGGCGAGTAGTTCAGCACCTCGCTTTCACTTGGCACTGTCCACTTTTCACTTTTCACTTTCCAGGAAGCCCCATGCGCATCACCCTGCTCGGCGCCGGTCCCATCGGCAACACCATCGCCCGCCTGCTGGGCGACAGCGGCGACTATGAAGTCACCGTCGTTGACCGCAGTGCCGAGGCACTGTCCAAGATCAGCACCGGCGCGCGCGTGACCACCCGCGTGGCCGACACCAGCCAGGCTGCCACCTTGCTGAACGTGTTGCGCGGGCAGCAGGCCGTCATCAACGCCTTGCCCTACCACCTGGCAACACTGGCCGCCACCGCGGCCCGCGAAGCGCGCTGCCACTACTTCGACCTGACCGAAGACGTGGCCACCACGCGCGCCATACAGGCCCTGGCCGAGGGCGCGCCCACCGCTTTCATGCCGCAGTGCGGGCTGGCGCCGGGCTTCATCGGCATCGTTGCGCACCACCTGGCGCAGAAGTTCGACACCCTGCAGGAAGTGAAGATGCGCGTCGGCGCGCTGCCGGCCTTCCCGACCAATGCGCTGAAATACAACCTGACATGGTCGGTCGACGGCCTGATCAACGAGTACTGCCACCCCTGCGAAGCCATCCGCGATGGCCGCAACATCGAAGTGCTGCCGCTCGAAGGCCTGGAACACTTCAGCCTGGACGGCACCGAATACGAAGCCTTCAACACCAGCGGCGGCCTGGGCACGCTGACCGAAACCCTGCGCGGGCGGGTGCAGAGCCTGGACTACAAAAGCGTTCGTTACCCCGGCCACCAGGCGCTGATGAAGATGCTGCTCGAAGACTTGCAGCTGAACCAGGACCCCGAAACGCTGAAAGCCATCATGCGCAAGAGCATCCCGGGCACGATGCAGGACGTGGTGTTGGTCTTCGTCACCGTCAGCGGCATGAAGGGCGGGGCGTTGGTGCAGGAAGTCTTCGCGCGCAAGATCTTTGCCGACCGCAGCGAGGCGAACCCGCTCTCAGCGATCCAGATCACTACCGCTGCCGGCATCTGCGCCGCGGTCGACCTGTTCCGCGAAGGCGCGCTGCCGCAGCAAGGCTTCATCCGCCAGGAACAGGTGGCGCTGCCAGCCTTTCTGGCCAACCGTTTCGGGCGCGCATACCAGCAAAGCCGGCAGGTCGAAAGCATAGGTTGAATGAAAGCGCTACTTGTCTACAAAGACCAGCAGCGAACCCGGCCTGGCCGTTAGCATGCCCTCTCAATCCAAGGGGGGCGTGTGCATCGGTCGGGCTTCCGTTGGGGCAGGTGGGCTTGTGTTCTTTGGCTGGCGGCAGGTGCGTGCACATCGGCGCAGTCAGCGCAGTCAGCGCAGCCGTCGCGGTCACCGCAGCCGCTGCATTTCGTGCCGGTGGGCGAAAGTGCCATTCCGCGATCCGTGGTGGCTGCAGTGGCGCAAGACCGCGCAGGTTTTCTGTGGATCGCCACCGGCGACGGGGTCGTGCGATATGACGGCTACCGCTTCCTGCCCCAGGAACGCAGTGATGTGCCGCTGTCCCAGCGCAACCTGGGTTGGGTGCGGGCAATGCTGGGCGCGCGCGATGGCCGGGTGTGGATCGGCACCGAAGCCCATGGCCTGGCGGTCTACGACCCGACCACGGACCGCATTGCTTCGTTCGAACCCGCCGAGGCATCTGACGCACCGGGCTTGACGCGCCTGGCCAGCGTCCGCGCCCTGGCTGAAGATGGTGGCGGCGGCATCTGGGTCGGCACCCTGGGCGCCGGTCTGGTGCATCTGGACCCGGCCAGCGGACAGCGCAAGCTGTACCGGGCT
>JBBQAW010000358.1:0-4172 GCA_038316815.1 Burkholderiales bacterium | reverse complement strand
CCGCCCGGCGCGGCTGGACATCGGCGCGCCGCCCTTCGACGAAAGGCCAGAGAGCTGGTGGAACGTCATCCCCGACGCCCTGCTGCTGGACCTGGGCCTGCAGACGCTGGAACTGGTGGCCGATGCTCAGGGCCTGCGCGCGCGCATCGAACCCGCCCTCACCGGCCTGCGCGTGGACAGTAGCGCCATGCGGCTGAACGACAGACCCTGCGCGCAGTGGTCAGAAGAATGGCAAAGCCCGCTCTGGCGCGAAGACGCCGAGGGCAGTGTGCTGGTGCTGCAGGGCGCGTTCCCGCGCAACTGCACGCGCCGGGAAGACCTGCAAGCCGCTGAACGCACGCGCTATGCCGGCCTGGCCTTTGCGCAGATCTGGCGTGAACTGGGCGGGCAATGGGACGGCCGCGCGCGCGATGCTCAGGCCCCGGCCGCTGACAACCTGCCGGTGCTGGCGCAGCGCCGTTCACGCCCCTGGGGCGAGATGCTGCGCATGCTGGTGAAGACATCGGACAACACCCTGGCGCGGCTGCTGTTCCTGGAACTGGGCGTGCCGGCGATGGCAGCGCAGCCCCAGGTGGCGACGCTGGACCTGGCGCGCCAGGCGGTATCGGGCTGGTACGCACGCCAGGGCATCGCGGCCGATGGGCTGGTGGTGGACAACGGCTCGGGCCTGTCGCGCAGCGAACGCATCAGCGCCATGACGCTGGCGCAGACCCTGTCCTGGGCCGTGCGCAGCCGCCATGCCAGCGACCTGCTGATGACCCTGCCCGTGGCCGGTGTGGACGGCACGCTGCGCAACCGCCTCAAAGACAGCCCGGCCACCGGCTGGGCGCGGCTGAAAACCGGCACGCTGCGCAATGTGCGCGCGCTGGCCGGCGTGGTGCAGGACCCGCAGGGTCGCGCCTGGGCCGTGGTGGCGATGGTCAATGCCGACGCGAACATCGACGCCGGCCGCGCCGTGCTGGACCTGCTGGTCGACCGCATCGCGCGCGGCGACCTGGGGCGCTGATGGTGGCCTGGCCACGCGCGCCAGGCGGGCGTTCAGGCCAGCAGTCTTTCTGGCGACAGGTAGGACAGGCGGTAGGTCTCGAAGTCCATGGTGTCGGCGGCTTCGAGCGCTGCGCGCTCGGCCGTTGAAGCCTGCGCCATGGCCTCGAAATCTGCCTGCTGTTCTGCCAACCAGGGCAGGGCCAGCAAATGGCTGTGCGTGGCGTCGGACTGGGCCCGAATCAGCGCGGTGTAGCTGCCGCCGAAGTCGCCGTCCATGGTGGCCAGCACGCGGGCCGAGGGCAGGGTGTCGGGATCGGCGATGCCACCCTGCGCAGCGGTCAGCGCTTCGCCGTAGGCCTGGGTGCCATGCGCGTCGTCCAGGGCCTGCGCGATGGGCGCCAGCTCGGCCAGCAGTTCGGCTGCCCAGCCGCACAACAGCACCGGGCGGCCATGACGTTCCAGCGTCAGGCCCGGTTCGCGGCCGTGGCTGGCGGCGCGGTGCTGGTTGCGGCCCAGTTCGGCTATCTCGGCCGGGGTGTCGCGCGGGCTGTCGGCCAGCAGGCAGTGCAGCAGGAAAATGTCCAGGAAGCGGATGGTCTGCGCCTGGATGCCCACAGGCACGAACGGGTCCAGGTCCATGCAGCGCACTTCGACGTATTCGACGCCGCGTTCGCGCAGCGCGTGCAGCGGGCGTTCACCGCTGCGAATGACGCGTTTCGGACGAATGGTGCCGTAGAACTCGTTCTCGATCTGCAGCAGCGTGGTCGCCATCTGGTTGTATTCGCCGCCCAGGTTGCGCACGCCGATCTTTTCGTACGGCGGGTAAGGCTGGGTCAGCGCTTCTTGCAGGCTGGCGGCATAACTTTCCAGGCTGTTGTAGCTGACGGCCAGGGCGGCCTGCGCGTCGCTTTGGTAGCCCAACCGGCCCATGCGCAGGCTGGTGGCGAAGGGCATGCCCAATGCGCCCGTCACCGGCCCCTCGCCCAGGCGCTGCAAGGGGTGTTCGCGCCCGGCCACGAAGCTGGGGCAGACGGCCGGACTGGCGCCGAACAGCACCAGCAGCAAAAAAGCATGGCGGCGGAAATTGCGAATGAGGGCGAAGTGCTCTTCGTTGCTCAGCCCCGGCAGCGACCAGTTGTAGTGGATGCCGCTGATGGTTTGCATGCGCCGGCCGTAGCGGTGGCCCAAGCCCATGCGGTAAACGCTCTTGGCGCGCGCCACATTGCTGCTGCCGTAGACACCCAGCGGAATGGTCTCGTCGGTGGGCAGGCCGCAGGGCATGCTGGCCACCCACAGGCGTTCGTCGCCCACCGCGGCCAGGCTCTTCACGACGAACTGGTGGATGCGCTGCAGCTCGTCCAGGCAGTCGTCGACCCCGGCGTGTACGCCGGTGATCAGTTCAAGCTGGCTTTCGCTGAAATCGGTGGTGATACGGGGGTGCGTCAGCGGCGCGCCCAGTGCGGCCGGGTGCGGCGTCAACGCCAGGCGGCCACTGGGAAGTGAGCGCAGGCTTTCTTTTTCGATGCCGCGGCGTATGGCGCGCAGGCGCTCGGCCGGAACGGCCTGCAGTCGTCGTTGAAGCGTCATACGAAAGTCGGGGTGACGTGAAAGGGTCGCAAGCTTAAGCGCGGTGCCGGTTTTGCGCTGACAGTGGCTGCCTTGACCTGGAACTGAAGCGCGGCCGGCCGCTCAAGCCATCTTCACCGCCGTGCCGCTGACCGCCACCATCATCATGCCGTTGGTCTCGCCCAGCACTTGGTAGTCAAAGTCGATGCCGACGACACCATCGGCGCCGAGTTCGCGCGCTGACTTGATCAACTCTTCCAGAGCCGATTCGCGCGCGCCGGCCAAGGCACGTTCATAGCCCCCGGCGCGGCCGCCCACGACGTCGCGCACCGAAGAGAACATGTCGCGGAAGATGTTCGCGCCGATGATGGCTTCGCCATTTACCAGGCCCAGAAAGCGCTCGATGCGGACACCGCCCATGTCGGGGCCGGGCACGATGGTGGCCAGAAAGAAACCGTCGCCAGATTTGGAAAACCAGCCCATGGTGTTGGCTCAGCTAAGGGTTGCACACGGCGCGACGATAGCCGGCCTAGACTTGGCCGATGAGCCCCAACCTTGTTCGTGCCTTCCGCCCTGCATTCCGCCCGGTAGACGCCCTGCGCTTGCGTCTGCGCCTGCGCCTGCGCCTGCGCCTGCGCTTGTGCCTGGACTTGTACCTGCGCCCATGCCTGGCCGTTGGCGCCTTGCTGGCCGTTGGCGCCTGCAGCACGGTGCCGCCCCTGCCCGCCGCCGGCTTCGACGCCTGGGGCGAAAGCTTTGCGGCCGACTGGGTGCGCCTGTCGCCCGAACGCGCCACCTTCACCCAGTACTTCCGCGGCCCTGAGCAAGACGCTCTGGACGGTCAGCTCAGCCCGCTGACCGCTGCGCGCCGCGAACGCGAGCGTGAACTGGCGCGCCAGGGCCTGACCACGCTGGCGCGCTACTTGGCCGGGCCGCTGGCGCCCGAACAACGCCATGCCGCGCTGACCATGCAATGGAGCCTGCAGCGCAGCGTGGCCGCCGCGCCCTATGAAGACCTGGGCTTCGCCTTCAACCAGCTGGGTGGCGTACAGGTGCGCAGCGTGAACCTGCTGACGCAAGCGCACCCGATGCGCCGGCCGGCAGACGTGCAAAGCTACCTCTCGCGCCTGGCCCAGGTGCCCACGCGCGTGGACGAGGCCATCGCCCGCACGCGCGAGGCCGCCGCGCGCGGCGTGCTGCCACCGCGCTTCATCCTGGAACGTGGGCGCGGGCAGATTGAAGCCTTCTTGCAGCCTGGCCCCTCAGACAACCTGTTCGTCACCGCGCTGGCCAGCCGCAGCGAACGCATGGCTGCGCTGTCGGTGCAGGACCGCAGCATCGCCATGCAGCAAGCGCAGACGCTGGTGACCGAGGGCGTGCGCCCGGCCTTCCAGCGCGCGCTGGCTCTGCTGAACGAACTGCACCCGCGCACGAACGACGAAGCCGGCCTGTGGCGGCTGCCGGATGGCGCAGCCGCTTACGCGCAAGCGCTGGCGGCCAACACCACGACGTCGATGTCGGCCGAAGAGATTCATGCCATCGGCCTGCGCGAAGTGGCACGCATCGAAGCCGAGATGGACCAGGTGCTTAAAGGTATGGGCACCGGCACAGGCACGGGC
>JBBQAW010000357.1:0-4181 GCA_038316815.1 Burkholderiales bacterium | reverse complement strand
GTTGTCCCTGGGCTACGTCAGCCGGGTGGCCCCCGCCGCGCCATTCCGCCCAACAGGGGTGCGCCCCGGTCAACCCCGTTACATAGCGGGGGGGGCCACCCCACAGCCGCAGCCCCGCCCCCAGTCGGGGGGCGGCCGTGGGGCCCGTGCCCCCGGTATTGGGGCGCCCCGCCCCGACCGCCGAACATAAGCGCCGCAGCCAAGCCAAGCCCGCCTTTGCATGGGGACCCAGCAAGCAAGCGAAAAACATCGAATGGACAGACGAACAGACGTCAGCCGCGGGCCAATCGTTGAAGCTCATCCGCCGGCAAATCTGTGGCGTTGAGTTTCTCTTTAAGGTCGCCTGGACGGACGAATGAACGTCCGCAACGGGCCGAAAGCGGCCGGCCACCATAAAAAAAGCCCGCTCGAAGCGGGCTTTTCGGTACGCGAAAGGAATCAACCCTTCTTGGCGTAGGCGCTGCACCAGCCCTTGGCGTGCACTACCTTGCCAGCAAACAACGGGCAGCCACCGACGGCGTCGGTCGGCTTGGCCTGCCACAGCGCACAGTTGTTGCACAACTGGCCGGCGGCCCAATTCTTGTACTTGGCCTTGTCGGCTTTGGTGGCGTCGGCCACATAGCCCAGCGCGGCAGCTTGGGGGTCTTTTTCGTTGACCAGGTTGGCCTGGGCGGATGCCATCCGTGCACCCAGCAGGGTGGCGCCGGCGACGGGGACGATTTGAATGAACTGACGGCGTGAAGTCATCTGTAGCTCCGTGATTCTGGGTTTCGTAACTGGCTTGCCAAGTATAGGCAACCGCTAGCGTAACGCTTCAGGGCGACGGGCGGCTGACACGGGCAAATGTCCGATGCTGGCGCTATGGCTCAAGTTGTCTGGCTTGCGGACGATTTCACAGGGATGTCGGTCACGTTCACCCGCCCCTGGCGGCTGCCCGGGCCCTGTCGACCCAGATGCCGCGCTGCGGCCCGCCATGCGCCCAAAACGCCGCCGGTTAGCTTCTGCCTGCCTTGCACTGGCCTTGTTCATTGCCGGGACACTGCCCCTGCCTGCCTGGGACAGCGAACCCATGCGCCAGGCGGCACGTCGGCTGGGGCCTGCGGCCGAAATGGCGCTGGCGCCGCTGCAGACGCTGCTGCGCGACGCCAATGCTGTCGACGACGCGGCACGGCTGCGGGCCGTCAACGACTTTTTCAACCAGCGCATTGCCTTCAAGCCCGACAGCGTGGTGTGGGGCCAGGAAGACTACTGGGCCAGCCCGCTGGAGACCTTGGCCCAGGGCCGGGGCGACTGCGAGGACTACGCCATTGCCAAGTACGCCAGTTTGCTGGCCGCGGGCGTGGCGCCGCAGCGCTTGCGGCTGGTTTACGTGCGCGCGCAGATTGGCGCCCAAGCCCAGGCGCACATGGTGCTGGCCTACCAGGCGGCCGACGGCAGCGAGCCGCAGATCCTGGACAACCTGCGTGCCGAGGTTCTGCCGGCCAGCCAGCGCCCGGATTTGACCCCTGTCTTCAGCTTCAGCACCGAAGGCCTTTGGCAGGGCAATGGCGGGCCGTCGGCCGGCGACCCGTTGGCACGGCTTTCGCGCTGGCGTGCCGTGTGGGCCAAAACGCGCGCAGAGGGCTTCCGGTGATACTCACCGGAAGCACATCGTCCGCTACCCTGAATTTCACGGTGACCCCGAGGTGAGCCCATGACGATGACACGCCGCTTGGCGCTGCTGATCGCAGCCATCCTGCTGCCGGCCCTGCTGGGCAGCTTGTGGCTGCACACGCTGGCCGCGCGCGACGCGCTCGTGCTGGAGCAGGAAACCCGCAACCAGGACGCTGCCACGGCGCTGGCTTTGGCGCTCTCACAACAAGGTGGTGACGCCGCCGCGATGGAAACCGTGGCCGCGGCGCAGTTCGATCTGGGCCACTACCGGCAACTGGTGTTGCGCGGGCCGCAGGGCCAGGTTCTGTTCCAGCGCGAACAGGGCACACGCCAGCCCGACGTGCCGGCCTGGTTCGTCGCCGCCTGGCCCATCACGGCGCCGCCGGGGCGCGCGGCCGTCAGCGCGGGATGGCGCGAACTGGGCATGCTCGAAGTCGCATCGCAGTCGGGCTGGGTGCATGTGGCGCTGTGGTCTGCGGCCGTACGCACGGCGGGTTTCCTGGGCGTGCTGGCCTTGCTGGCTGTCGCCCTGACGACGTGGCTGCTGCGCGGTTGGCAGCGGCCTTTGCAGGCCACCGTGGCGCAGGCCCGGGCCATCGAACAGGGCCGGTTCGAATTGGCCAATGAACCCACACAGCCTGAACTGCGGGAACTGACCCGCAGCATGAATGCCATGGTCAGGCGCCTGAAGCTGGTTTTCAGTGCGCAGGCCGACCAGGTGGCCCTGCTGCAGCGCCAGGCCCAGACCGACGCTGTCACGGGCCTGCTGCAGCGCCGCCACTTCGTCAGCCGGGTGGCCGACCGTCTGGCCGACCCGGCCGCGCCGGGCAGCGCGCTGCTGCTGGTGCGCGTCTTGCGGCTGGACGCCGTCAACGAACGCCTGGGCCATGAAGCCACCGACCGCCTGCTCGCCTCTGGTGCCGAAGTGCTTCTGGCCTATGCCGACCGCGTGCCGGGTGCCGCGGCAGGGCGGCTGAACGGCGCTGACTTCGGGTTGCTGCTGCCGGCCACCGGTGTGGCCGAGGAAACAGCGCAGGCCCTCGCGCTGGCACTGAACGCATCGCCCCTGGCGCGTTCTGGTTCGGCGCGCTATGCCGTGGGCGGGGTCGACGGCCTGCGCGGGCAGGGCTCGGGCGCAGCCCTGGCTGCTGCAGACGCGGCTTTGGCCGAAGCGGAAGTGGCCGACGCCCCCGTGGTTGAAGAAGCCCAGCGCCGCGTGCTGGACAGCAGCGGCGCGCGCGCCTGGCGCAGCCAGATCGCCAGTGCGCTGGAGCAGGGTCGCACGCGCCTGGCCGAGTTTCCGGTCATCGATGCCCAGGGCCGGTTGATTCATCTGGAATGCCCGTTGCGCGTGCAGTTCGGCACGACCAACAGCGGCTTCGACGGCAGCGAAGACACAGAAGCAGCCTACCGCCCGGCGCGCGACTGGTTGGCCCTGGCGCAGCGCAGCCGGCTGATGCCGCGGGTAGACCTGGCCGCGCTGGACCTGGCATTGGCCGCCATCGCCGCAGATGGTGTGCCGCGCGGCGTTCACGTCTCGCAGGCTTCCCTGGCCGAACCCGGGTTCGTCGACATCGTCGCGCAGCGCCTGGGCCAAGCCAGCGTGGCGGCCCGCGCGCTGTCGATCGAATGGGTTGAAAGCGCTCAGCCCGCCGACACGGCCGTATTGCGTGCGGCGTCTGCCAGCTGGCGCGCACTGGGGGTGAAGCTGGGGGTTGAACATGCCGGGGCGTCGCCGCAAGCGCTGACGCAATGGCACGCCACGCGCATCGACTACGTCAAGGTCGATGCCCGCCACTTGCAAGGCGTGGCCACCGATGAAGCCGTGCGCGGCTACGCTGCCAGCCTGGTCGCCCTGGTCCACGGCCTGGGGTTGCAGGCACTGGCAGAAGGCATCGAGGATGCCGACGACCTGGCAACTTTGTGGCTGCTGGGTTTCGACGGTGCCACCGGGCAGGCCGTGGCCCTGGCTGGCGGGGACGTGTTGCCTTAGGCGATGTCTCCGGCGTGCATGCCGAAATGGCCCAGCCGGCGGTCGTCGAAATAGAAGCGCAAGGTGTCTCGCACGGTGCGAAAGGCCAGCTCGTCCCAGGGCACTTCGTCTTCGCGGAAAAGGCGTGCCTCGATGGTCTCGGGCCCCGGGTCCAGGTGCGTGTCGAGCATGCGGGCGCGATAGAACAGGTGCACCTGCCCCACGCGCACGACATTCAGCACCGTGAACAGGTCCTGCATTTCGACGCGGGCGCCGGCCTCTTCCACTGTTTCACGCAGCGCCCCTTCGGCCGTGGTTTCGCCAAATTCCATGAACCCGGCCGGCAGGGTCCAAAAGCCGAAGCGCGGTTCGATATTGCGCCGGCATAGCAGCACCTGGTCGCCCCAGACGGGCACCGTACCGACAACGTTGAGCGGGTTTTCGTAGTGAATTTCAGCGCAGACCGTGCAGGTGGCGCGTTCGCGGTTGTCGTCGGTCGGCACGCGGTATTCGGCGCGGCTGCCGCAGACCCGGCAATGCTGAATGCGGCGGGGCA
>JBBQAW010000356.1:0-4186 GCA_038316815.1 Burkholderiales bacterium | reverse complement strand
CGCGCCCCTGGTCGGCGACTTCCATTTCAATGGCCACCGCCTGTTGACCGATTACCCGGCCATGGCGCAAGCCCTGAGCAAGTACCGCATCAACCCCGGAAACGTGGGCAAGGGCGACAAGCGCGACCGCCAGTTCGCGATGATGATCGAAGCGGCCGTGAAGTACGACAAGGTCGTGCGCATCGGCGTGAACTGGGGCAGCCTGGACCAGGAACTGCTGGCCGATCTGATGGACCAGAACGCGCTCCGAGCTCAACCTGTCGACGCCAAGCAGGTGATGTACCAGGCGATCATCCAGTCGGCGCTGTCATCGGCAACGGTAGCGCGTGAACTGGGCCTGAACCCGGACAACATCGTCATCAGCTGCAAGGTCAGCGGCGTGCAGGACCTGATCAGCGTCTACCGCGCGCTGGCGCGGCGCTGCGACTACGCCCTGCACCTGGGCCTGACAGAAGCCGGCATGGGCACCAAGGGCGCGGTGGCCAGCGCCGCGGCACTGTCGATCCTGCTGCAAGAAGGCATCGGCGACACCATCCGCGTCAGCCTGACACCGCAGCCTGGCGAGGCACGAACCCAAGAAGTGGTGGTCGCCACGGAAATACTGCAAAGCCTGGGCCTGCGCAGCTTCAACCCCAGCGTCACCGCCTGCCCTGGCTGTGGCCGCACGACCAGCACCACGTTCCAGGAATTGACCAAGCAGATCGACGATTTCCTGCGCGCGCAGATGCCGGTCTGGAAATCGAAGTATCCCGGGGTCGAGACATTGAAGGTGGCCGTGATGGGCTGCATCGTCAACGGCCCGGGCGAAAGCAAGCATGCCGACATCGGCATCAGCCTGCCCGGCACGGGCGAAGCACCGGCTGCGCCTGTCTACATCGATGGCGAGAAGGCGTTGACGCTGCGCGGCGAAAACATCGCCACAGAGTTCCACAAGCTCGTCGAGACTTACATCGAACGCCGCTTCGGCACGGTGACGTCGGCGCATTGACGCTGCACGATCCGACAGCCGCCACATTCCGACCGACCCTTTTCCGGCGGCACCGCAACCCGGTGCCGACACTTTCCATGGCCGACAAGCTTCAAGCCATCAAAGGCATGAACGACATCCTGCCGCCTGAATCGGCGCGCTGGGACGGGTTCGAACAGACCGTGCGCCGCGTCATGCGGGCTTATGGCTACCAGGGCATTCGCACGCCCATCGTCGAACCCACGCCGCTGTTCGTGCGCGGGCTGGGCGAGGTCACTGACATCGTCGAGAGGGAGATGTATTCCTTCGAAGACCGCTTGAACGGAGACCGTTTGACACTGCGCCCCGAGGGCACGGCGGGCGTCGTGCGCGCTGCCATCGAGCACTCTTTGCTGTACGACGGCGGCAAGCGCTTGTACTACCAGGGCCCGATGTTCCGCCACGAACGGCCGCAGCGTGGCCGCTACCGGCAGTTTCACCAGGTGGGTGTCGAAGCCCTGGGCTTTGCCGGGCCTGACGTCGACGCAGAGGTCATCCTGATGGGGCGCTCGCTTTGGCGAGAACTGGGCCTGGCAGACATCCGGCTGGAGCTCAACACGCTGGGCGATCCGCCCGAACGCGCGGCCCACCGCGCCGCGCTGGTGGCCTACCTTGAGCAGCACACCGGTGTGCTGGACGAAGAAGCGCGCCGGCGTCTGCACAGCAATCCACTGCGCATCCTCGACACCAAGAACCCGGCCATGCAGGCCGTGGTGGAAGGCGCGCCGCGGCTCATCGACCACCTGGGCGATGCTTCGCGCACGCACTTCGACGCGGTTTGCGCTGCGCTGGACGCCGTCGGCCAGCCTTACCGCATCAACCCGCGGCTGGTGCGCGGCATGGACTACTACTGCCGCACGGTGTTCGAATGGACGACCGACCGCCTGGGCGCCCAAGGCACGGTCTGCGGCGGTGGCCGCTACGACGGCCTGGCAGAAAGCCTGGGCGGCAAGCCGGCACCCGGCATCGGCTGGGGCCTGGGCGTCGAGCGCGTGCTCGACCTGCTGCAGCAGCAGGGCGCGGCTGTCGAAATGCCCGTACCTGACGCCTACGCCGTCGTTCCCGACCCCGCCAGCCTGCCACAGGTGCTGGGCTGCGTCGAAGCCTTGCGAGCAGCCGGTGTGACGGTGCTGGTACATGCCGCCGGCAAGGACGGCCAGGGCAGCATGAAGTCGCAGTTCAAGAAAGCTGATGCCAGCGGGGCGCACCATGCCTTGGTGTTCGGCGCCGACGAACTGGCCAGCGGGCAGGTGGCGGTCAAGCCACTGCGCGATGCTGGTGCCAGCCAGACCCTGCAGCCGCTGGGCCAGCCCGAAGCCTGGGCGGCACGGTTGCGCAGGCCATAATCCGGCTCTTTTGCCGACCACGCAGCGTACGCAACACCAGCATCCATGGCCACTCAACTTGACCTGCAGGAGCAGGAACAGCTCGACACCCTCAAGACGTTCTGGAAGCAGTACGGCAACCTGCTGACCTGGACCGTGATCGCAGCGCTGGCGGCCTTCGCGGGCTGGAACGGCTGGAACTACTGGCAGCGCGAACAGGGCTTCAAGGCCGGTGCGATGTTCGACGAACTGGACCGTGCCTTCACCGCCGGTGACGCTGACAAGACGCAGCGTGTGCTGACCGACCTGCAAGCACGCTTCCCGAAGACGAGCTTTGCCGAACAGGGCGCCCTGCTGGCGGCCAAGCTGCAGTTCGACCAGGGCCAACTCGATGCTGCGCGTGCCAGCCTTGCGTGGTTGGCCGACAAGGGCGTGCAGGACGAAACCCGCACCATTGCCCGGCTGCGGCTGGCCGCAGTGCTGTCTTCCGAGAGCCAACACGACGAAGCCCTGAAGGTGCTGGACGCCGCCACGGCGCTTGGCTTCGAAGCCCTGGTAGCCGACCGGCGTGGCGACATCCTGCTGGCCCAGAACAAGCCGGCAGAAGCGCGCGCGGCCTATCAACTCGCCTGGGCCGGCATGCTGCCCACTCTGGACTACCGGCGTGTTGTCGACGCCAAACTCACGGCACTGGGTGCTGCGCCAGCACTGGCTGTGGCTGCCAGCGCTGCGGCTTCTGGGGCGTCCAAGTGAGGTCGATGCTGGCCTTGAAAACAACGGCCATGAAAACACAGGCCCTGGTTCTGGTGTTGATGCTGGCCGCATGCGCCAGCGACAAGCCCAAGCCCACGCCGCTGGAAAGCCTGCAGCCGAAGATTGCCGGCAGTCAGGCCTGGACCGCCAGTGTGGGCAAGGTCAGTTTTCCGATGTTGGCCGCCGCGCGGGCGGGCCAGTTTTTTGTGGCTGGCGACGACGGCACAGTGCTGGCGCTGGACGCCGAAACCGGCGCGGAGCGCTGGCGCACACGGATCAACGACCGCCTGTCCGCAGGCGTGGGCAGCGATGGTCGCTACACCAGCGTCGTGACGCGCGGCAACGAAGTCGTCGTACTGGACGCCGGGCGCGAAATCTGGCGCAAGCGCGTGCCCTCGGCCGTTGTCACCCCGCCCCTGGTGGCGGGTGAGCGTGTGTTTGTCAAAGGCGTGGACCGCGCCGTGCACGCCTTCGACGTGCTGGACGGCCGCCGCCTGTGGACCCTGCAACGCCCTGGCGACCCGCTCACGCTTTCGCAAGCCAGCGTGCTGGCGGCCTTTGGCAACACCTTGCTGCTGGGGCAGGGCGCGCGCCTGGCTGGCATCGACCCGCTGCGTGGCACGGTGCAGTGGGAAGTGCCGCTGGCTTCGCCGCGCGGCACGAACGAAGTTGAACGCCTGGCTGACCTGGTAGGCCCGGTGGCGCGCGTGGGCGATCGCGTCTGCGCACGCGCCTTCCAGTCGGCCGTGGCCTGTGCCGACGCGGCCAAGGGCACGGTGCTCTGGTCGCGCAACGTTGGCGGCTTGAACGCGGTGGCCAGCGACGCCGACTATGTTTTTGGTGCCGACGCCAGTGACCGCTTGACAGCCTGGCGCGCCAGCAATGGCGACGTTGCCTGGACGAGCGAGAAGTACCTGCACCGCGGCCTGAGCGGCGCGCTGGCGCTTGGCCCCAGCGTGGTCTTTGGCGATAGCGACGGCGTTGTGCACTTCCTGGCCACCACCAGCGGAGAAGCGCAGTTGCGTTTGCCAACCGACAGTTCAGGCGTCATCGGCACGCCAGCGCTGAGCGGCACCACTTTGCTCGTGACCACGGGCAAGGG
>JBBQAW010000355.1:0-4195 GCA_038316815.1 Burkholderiales bacterium | reverse complement strand
GCGCGAAAGCTTCGAAGAAGTGGGTTTGCTGCGCGCCTGCGCCCCTGACGGCAATGCGCTCGACCTGGCGCCCGGCAGCGCGCTGCACGCGGCCTTGCAACCCTGGCGCGAACGCTTGCAGTCTGCGGGCTCAGACCGCGCTGGCATGGCCGACCTGTGCCAGGCCTTCAACCTGCGGCTGGACCTGCGCGGCCTGGCGTACACCGCACACTGGCTGACGCCGCCGGGCCTGCCCAAGCGCTGGGACACGCGCTTCTTCGCCGCGCTGGCCCCCGCCGGCCAAGAGGCGGTGGCCGACGGTGGCGAAGCGGTATCGGTGCTGTGGACCACGCCGCGTGCCGCCCTGGACGGTGCCAGCGCGGTGCTGCCCTTCGCGGGTGCTGCGTCGCCGGGCAGCGGCCTGAAGCTGCTGCCGGCGATGCGCACGATGCTGGCTGACCTGGCGCAGTTTCCGAACGCCGCGGCGGCGATGGCAGCCCTGCAGGCGCGCGAACAGGTGACGCTGACAATGCCGCGCCGCGGCGCCAGCGCCACGGGCGCGCGCATCGTGCTGCCCAGCGAACTGCCCTATGCCGAACTGGCCCGGCTGGACCCGCATGGCCGGGGCGATGTGGCGTGCGAACTGCTGCCCGGCCGCGCGGTGCAACTGTCAGCGAACGTCTGGCGCGTCACAGCGCCGAACCCGGGCGTGATGACAGGCCCGGGCACCAACAGCTACCTGGTGGGTGCCGGGCATGAATGGACCGTGATCGACCCTGGCCCCGTCAACAGCGCCCACACGCAGGCCCTGCTGGACGCTGCGGCGCAAGCCGGCGGCCGCATCACGCGCATTCTTGTGACGCATACGCACCGCGACCATTCGCCGGGCGCTGCGCCGCTGGCCGCAGCCACCGGCGCCCCGGTTTGGGGCCGGTTGTCGCTGCACCCGCATTGGCAGGACGAAAGCTTCCAGCCGCAGCACCAGCCCGCGCATGGTGAACGCTTCGAAGCCGCTGCGGGGGTCTGGGTGCGCGCCGTCCACACACCCGGCCACGCTTCGAACCACCTTTGCTTTCTGCTCGAAGCCGAAAAGTTGTTGTTCACTGGCGACCATGTGATGCAGGGCAGCACCGTCGTCATCAACCCGCCCGACGGCGACATGGCGGCCTACCTGGCTTCGCTGCAGGCCTTGCTGCACGAAGACCTGGAATGGCTGGCCCCGGGCCATGGCTTTCTGGTCGACCGCCCGCACGATGTGCTGCGCAAGCTGGTGGCGCACCGCTTGAAGCGTGAAGCCAAGGTGCTGCAGGCACTGCGCGACGTGGGGCCGGGCACGACGGCCGACCTGGTGATCCGCGTCTACGACGACGCGCCGGTGGCTCTGCACGGCGTGGCGCGGCGTTCGCTGTTGGCCCACCTGCTGAAGCTGCAGGCCGAAGGTCACGCCAGGTCTGAAGGCACGGAAGAGGCTGGCACCATGGGTGAAGACAGGCGCTGGACAGCGTCGGCCTGAGACCGCCAGGCGCCGTCGACCAGCAATTCATGCGGGCCGAACTGGGCCTTGTAGGCCATCTTCGGGCTTTCGGCGATCCAGTAACCCAGGTACAGGTTGGGCAGGTTCAGCTGCCGCGTTTGTTCGATCTGCCACATCACGCTGTAGGTGCCGTAGCTGCTGCCCGGGTCGGGCTCGTAGTAGGTGTAGACGGCTGAGATGCCGTCGTTCAGCACATCGACGATGGCCACCATTTTCAGTGCGCCCGGTTCGCCGTCCGGCCCGTCAGCTTCACGAAATTCGACCAGGCGTGAATTGACGCGGCTTTGCAGCAGAAACTGGGTGTACTGGTCGACGCTGTCGTTGTCCATGCCGCCGCCGCTGTGGCGCCCGCTTTGGTAGCGCAGGTAGAGCTGGTAGTGCTCGGGCACAAAACACAGCCGAAGCGCGCGCGTCACCAGGCCGCCGTGGTCGCGCACCGAACGGCGCTGGCTGCGTGTCGGTTGAAAGCCCGCGACCGGCACACGCAGCGGCACACAGGCGCGGCAGCCGTCGCAGTAGGGCCGGTAAGTGAACATGCCGCTGCGCCGAAAGCCATTGGCGACCAGGCCGGAATAGGCATCGGCATGGATCAGATGGCTGGGCGTGGCCACCTGCGACCGCGCCTGCCGGCCGGGCAGGTAGCTGCAGGGGTAGGGCGCCGTGGCGTAGAACTGCAACGACGACAGCGGAAGTTCTTTGGGGTGCGTCAAGGCGTTCAGCGCGGGGCAGGGCAGGGCGGATGGACTGGCAAGCGGACTACAGGACTGGTGGACTGGCAGACTGACAGACTGGCAACTGTTTCAGCCGTGCCTCAACAGGTCTGGGGCCAACAGGTCCCAGGCGTTTTCATCATAGGTCCAATTGGCCGGCGGCATGGCCCCGGTGCTGCTGGCCACGTGGTCCAGGAATTGACGGCGCGAGATCTCGTGTGCGCCCAGAGAAGCCAGATGCTGCGTGTTCTGCTGGCAGTCCACCAGCACCACGTCGCGTGCCCGGCAGGCGGCAACGAAGGCCGCCAGCGCGATCTTGCTGGCGTCGGTGCGGTGGGCGAACATGCTTTCGCCGAAACACATGCGTCCGATGTTGACGAAGTACAGCCCCCCCACCAATTGCCCGTCGACCCAGGTCTCGGCGCTGTGCACGCGGCCAGCGTGGTGCCAGTCGACATAGGCCTGCATGAGTTCAGGCACGATCCAGGTGCCGTCCTGGCCATCACGCGGCGTGCTGGCACAGGCGCGGATGACGGCTGCGAAGTCGCTGTCGAAGCGCACCTCGCAGCCCGGGCTGGCCAGGAAACGGCGCAAGCTTTTCTTCAGCGAACGCGCCAGTTTGAAGCCCGCCACCGGCAGCACCATGCGCGGGTCGGGGCTCCACCACAGCGGGGGCTGGCCCGGGCTGTACCAGGGGAAGATGCCCTTGCGGTAGGCCTCTTCCAGCCGCGCCAGCGTGACCGGGCCGCCCGCGGCCACCAGGCCTGGGGCGTCGGTGTCGGCCCCCAGCGCCGCGTCGGCCAACGGCAGGGGGCTGTGGTCGTCGATCCAGTACAGCATCGGCTGGGCCTGCGTGGGTCAGCCCTTGCCCAGTTGTTTCCACAAGAACGCGAATTCCAGCGCCGACATCTGCGCGCGCTGGGCGTTGTCGGCGGCGCCACCATGCCCGCCTTCGATGTTTTCCCAGTACAGCAGCGGGTGCCCCTGTTCCATCATGCGTGCAGCCATCTTGCGTGCATGGCCGGGGTGCACGCGGTCGTCGCGCGTGCTGGTGACGAAGAGCACCTTCGGGTAGGTCTGGCCCTTGCGCACGTTCTGGTACGGGCTATAGGCGCTGATGTAGCGCCATTCATCGGGCTTGTCGGGGTCGCCGAATTCGGCCATCCACGAAGCGCCGGCCAGCAGCTTGTGATACCGCTGCATGTCCAGCAGCGGCACCTGGCAGACGACGGCGTTGAAGAGTTCGGGCCGCTGCAGCATGACGGCGCCGACCAGCAGCCCGCCATTGCTGCCGCCCTGAATACCCAGGCGCTGCGGCCGTGTGATCTTGCGCGCGATGATGTCTTCGGCCACCGCCGCGAAATCGTCGTAGCTTTTCTGTTTCAGCGCCTTGATGGCGGCCTGATGCCAGCCAGGGCCGAATTCGCCGCCGCCACGAATGTTGGCCAGCACGAAGACGCCGCCCCGGGTGGTCCAGGCGCGGCCCTGCACGCCTGAATACCAGGGGTTCAGCGGCACCTCGAAGCCGCCGTAGCCGTACAGCAAGGTGGGGTTGTCGCCGTCGGCCTTGGCACCCTTGGGCCAGACCACGAAGTAGGGCACCTGTGTGCCGTCCTTGCTGGTGGCGAAGAACTGGTCCACGCGCATGCCGGTGGCATCAAAGAAGCTGGGGCGGGCTTTCAGCAGTTCACGTTCGTTGCTGCCGGTGCGGCCGAGTTGCAGCGAATCGGGCTGAAGAAAGTCGGCCACGTTCAGGAAATAGGCCTCGGCCAGAGCGTCGGTCTTCAGCAACGGGTCGTGCAGGGGGGCAGCGCTCAGCGTGCCGGGGTAGGGCGCCTGCACTTCGCGCTTCGTCCAGCGGCCGGCCTGGGGCAGCCACTCTTCCAGGCGGCTCGAGACGTTGTCTGAAATCGTCAGCAGCAAAGTGCTGCGCGTGGCTGTGAACGCGGCCAGCGAACGCGCCGCCGTGGGC
>JBBQAW010000354.1:0-4216 GCA_038316815.1 Burkholderiales bacterium | reverse complement strand
TGGTTGCGTACCACCGACTATGGCGACGACAAGGACCGTGTGATGCGGAAGTCTGACGGTACCTACACCTACTTCCTGCCCGACGTGGCCTACCACCTGAACAAGTTCGAACGGGGCTACACCCAGGTCATCAACGTTCAGGGCACCGACCACCATGGCACCGTGGCGCGGGTGCGCGCCGGGCTGCAGGCGGTGGGGATGGGCATTCCGGCGGGTTATCCCGACTACGTCCTGTACAAGATGATCGCGGTGATGAAGGGCGGCCAGGAAGTGAAGATGTCCAAGCGTGCCGGCACCTCGGTTTCGGTGCGCGACCTGATCGACTGGACCAGCCGCGACGCCGTGCGCTTCTTCCTCATCAGCCGCAAGGCCGACACCGAATTCACCTTCGACGTCGACCTGGCGCTGAAGGCCAACGACGAGAACCCGGTGTTCTATGTGCAGTACGCGCATGCGCGCATCTGTTCCGTGCTGGCGGCCTACGCCGGTGAACGCGACTTTGCACAGGCCAGCCTGGCCCTGCTGGCCGCGCCCACCGAAGCCGCGCTGATGCTCAAGCTGGCCGACTACCCGGCCATGCTGACGCGCGCCGCAGCTGAACTGGCGCCGCACGACGTGGCCTTTTATCTGCGTGATCTGGCAGCGGCCTTTCACCATTACTACTCGGCCGAACGCTTTTTGGTCGACGACGCGGCCCTGGCGCGGGCGCGCATGGCGCTGCTCTCGGCCACGGCGCAGGTGCTGCGCAATGCGTTGGCCGTGCTGGGTGTCAGCGCCCCCGAATCGATGGGCCGCGCAGCCCCGGCCGCCGTCGAGGAACTGGCATGACGATGCACAACGGCCCCGTGCGGGGTGGCTTTGCCCTGGGCGTGGTGGTGGGCCTGCTGGTCGGACTGGCCATGGCCCTGGCGGTGGCGGTTTACATCACGCGCGCGCCCATTCCCTTCATCAACAAGGTACCGCCGCGCACGGCTGAACAAGACAGTGCCGAGGCCGAACGCAACCGCAACTGGGACCCGAACGCACCCCTGGGCACCAGGCTGCCGCCACGGCCCATGGCGGCTTCTGGCGCTGACGCAGCGGCGTCTGGGGTCGCTGCCAGCGGCACCCCAGCGGCGGCCGGGGCGTCTGCTGCAGCGCCTGGCGCAGCAACAGCGTCTGGCCCGGCCACGCGTGCCGCCGAGCGTGACCCGGCAGCCATTCTGTCGGGCGCAGATGCAGCGCCCAAGCCGGCCGTCGACCCCTTCATCTACTTCGTCCAGGCCGGCGCCTTCACGCGCAGCGAAGACGCCGAACAGCAACGTGCCCGCCTGGCCATCGCCGGCCATACGGCGCGCATCAGTGAGCGTGAACAGGCGGGCCGCACCGTTTATCGCGTTCGTGTGGGCCCACTGAGAAGCCGTGATGACGCCGACGGCTTGCAGCTTCGCTTGCAGGAATTGGCCATCGAATCGCAAATCGTGCGGGTCGAAAAGCCCTAGAGAACCCTTGCGCGACGGCAGCCCGCACGGAACCCGGTCAGCCGCAAGCTGTCTGAAGCCGTTAAGGTGCCAGCGTGACAATCATTCCCATTTGAAAGGAACTTCATGAAGCGGCGCGACTTTTCCCTGCAACTGGCCGCCACGGGTCTGGGCCTGACGGTTGCCGGCGCTGCGCGTGCCCAGGCCGCGCCCGTCGAGGGAACGAATTACGTCAGGCTCAATACCCCAGCCACTTTGACGCTGGCGCCGGGCAAGAAAGTGGAAGTGGTCGAGTTCTTCGGCTACTGGTGCCCGCACTGCTTTGCTTTTGAGTCCACCCTGGACGCGTGGGTCAAGCGTCTGCCCGCAGACGTGGGCTTCAGGCGCGTGCCGGTGGCCTTCAGCGTGCCACAGCAAAGCCTGCAGAAGGCCTTCTATGCACTGGAAGACATGGGGCAGATCGACAGCATGCACCGCAAGATATTCGTCGCCATCCACCAGCAAAACCGCCGGCTGGGCACCGAGGCCGAAATCTTCGAATTCCTTGGTTCTCAAGGTGTGAACCTACCCAAGTTCCGTGAAGCCTTCGGCTCTTTCAGCGCCGCCACGCGCAGCAACCGTGCGCGCCAGCTGTCGCAGGAGTACAAGATCGACGGCGTGCCCACCTTGGGCGTGCAAGGTCGATTCTTTACCTCGGGCTCGCTCACGGGCGGGAACGACGGCATGGTGCGTGTCGCCGATTTCCTGATCAACCGCGCCCGCAGCGGCGCGTGATTGGGCGCCGAACTCGCTGGCGCCCGCTACCCCCGAGGGGGTGGTCGGCCAGCGGGCCGGCCGAGCCGATCCCGCGGCGGGAAGCTTGGGGTGCTGGCGCGGGCAACTGAGCAGTAGTTCCGCTCTCGCAGGACAGCGCGTGCTTTGGCAAGTTACGCACCATGGCTGGCAGGCTAGAATGGTCTGCAAGTTTCGTGCCGAAAGCTATGCTGCCTGCCTCCTGCCTCTCCTGGTTCCTTTTTGCCCTGGCCTTTGTGCTGGGCGCAGCCATGGCGCCGGCCCAGGCCGAAAAGGCCGACCGCAACAAGCCCATGGTGCTGGAAGCCGACCGCAGCGGCAGTCTGGACCTGCAGCGCCAGGTTTTCGTGTACGACGGCAACGCCGTCATCACCCAGGGCACGATGGTCATTCGCGCCGACCGCATCGAGGTGCGCCAGACGCCTGACGGCTTTTTCAGCGGCCAGGCGATTGGCAGCCCCAGCCAACCCGCCAGTTGGCGCCAGCGCCGGGACGGTCTGGACGAACTGGTCGAGGGGACGGCCAACCGCATTGACTTCGACGGCCGCGCCGACACCCTGCGTTTCGTTGGCAACAGCGCCGTGCGTCGCTTGCGTAGCGGCGTGGTGGCCGACGAAATCACAGGCGGCACCATCATCTGGGACAACCTGACCGAAGTGTTTCGCGTCGAAGGGGGTGCCAGCACCGCCGTCAACCCGAGCGGGCGCGTGCGCGCCGTCTTGGCACCGCGCGTAAACCCCGCGGCTTCTGCCCCGGCGATACCGGCAACACCGGCAACACCGGTGGCCCCAGGCCTGACCCCCAGCCGCGCTTTGAGCGGCCCGTCTGACGCACCCAAGCCCGCACGTTGACATGGCCGCTGCGAACGCTGTACTGGCCATGCCCGCCATACCCGCCGTCGCTGCCCTTGCTGCCAGCAGCCGGCTGGAGGCAGAACATCTGCAGAAGTCCTACGGGCAGCGCGTTGTGGTCAAGGACGTGCATCTGGCCGTGGCTGCCGGCGAAGTGGTGGGCCTGCTGGGGCCGAATGGCGCTGGCAAGACCACCATTTTCTACATGGTGGTGGGCCTGGTGCGCGCCGATGCGGGCGAGATTCGCATCGACGGTCGCGAAGTTCAGGGTCTGCCTATTCACCAGAGATCGCGCCTGGGTCTGTCCTATCTGCCGCAGGAAGCGTCGATCTTTCGCAAGCTCACCGTCGCTGAAAACATCCTTGCCGTGCTTGAACTGCAGCAAGGCCCGGACGGCCGTGCATTGCCGCAGGCTCAAATCAACAGCCTGCTGGAAAGCTTGCTGCGCGATCTGTCGATCGAAGGGCTGCGCGATTCTCCGGCCCCGGCGCTTTCCGGCGGCGAACGTCGGCGCGTCGAAATCGCCCGCGCGCTGGCCACGCAGCCACGCTTCATCCTGCTTGACGAGCCCTTTGCCGGCGTCGACCCGATTGCAGTGATGGAGATTCAACGCATCATCGGTTTCCTGCGCGGACGCGGCATCGGTGTGCTCATCACCGACCACAACGTGCGCGAGACCCTGGGCATCTGCGACCGCGCCTACATCATCAGCGACGGCAGCGTGCTTGCCGAAGGCACGCCCGATGAGATCGTCGCCAACGCCGAGGTACGCAAGGTGTACCTGGGCGAGAACTTTCGCATGTGAATATGGGGCCCCCAGGCTTGTCGCTTCGCGCCTGCGCCACCCCCCGGGGGGGCTCGCCCCGCCTTGGGGCGGCCCGGCGGTGGGGCGGTATGGCGCCCCCAGGCTTGTCGCTTCGCGTCCGCGCCACCCCCGGGGGGGGCTCGCCCCGCCTTGGGGCGGCTCGGCGGTGGGGCGGTATGGGGCCCCCAGGCTTGTCGCTTCGCGTCTGCGCCACCCCCTGGGGGGGCTCGCCCCGCCTCGGAGCGGCCCGGCGGCGGTGCGGTGTGCGGCCGCCAGGCTTGTCGCATCGCGTCTGCGCCACCCCCTGG
>JBBQAW010000353.1:0-4216 GCA_038316815.1 Burkholderiales bacterium | reverse complement strand
AGGCGCCGACGACGGCGCCAGAGAACCGCCCGGGTCCGAAGGGGTGAGCGAACCGCCACAAGCCAGCAACGGTTTGCAAGAGCCGCCCACCGAGGCAGCCGCGCCGGCCGAACGCACCCCTGCCACGCGCGGCTGGTGGATCGGCGCCGGCGTCGGTGCGCTGGCCTTGTTCGGGTTCTACGCGATGCTGAGTTTTCAGCGGCTCGAGATCTTCAAGATGCTGATGGCGAGTTTCTTCCCGCTGTTGATCATGATCCTCGCGGTGCTGGGCTCGATCGTGCTTGGGCTTGCCACGCCCACCGAGGCCGCCGCGGTGGGCGCGCTGGGCGGTTTTCTGCTCGCGCTGGCCTATCGCCAGTTCAACCTGACGATGCTCAAGGAAAGCGTCTACCTGACCGCCAAGACCACCGCCATGGTGTGCTGGCTGTTCGTGGGCAGCGCCATCTTCTCGGCGGCCTTCGCGTTGCTGGGCGGGCAGGCACTGGTCGAGAACTGGGTCATGTCGTTGAACCTGACGACGACGCAGTTCCTGATCCTGAGCCAGGTAATCATCTTCATCCTGGGCTGGCCGCTGGAATGGACCGAGATCATCGTGATCTTCATGCCCATCTTCATACCTCTGCTCGACAACTTCGGCGTCGACCCGCTGTTCTTCGGCCTGCTGGTGGCGCTGAACCTGCAGACGGCATTTCTCAGCCCACCGGTGGCCATGGCAGCCTTCTACCTGAAGGGCGTGAGCCCGCCGCATGTGACGCTGAACCAGATCTTCGCCGGCATGCTGCCCTTCATGGGCATTCAGGTCATCGCCATCGTGATGCTCTACCAGTTCCCGGCCATCGGGTTGTGGCTGCCCAGCGTGCTTTACAGGTAGGCGCATGACCGCCCGGGGCCTTCGGGCGCCGGGCGCAAGGCCCCAACTAAAGAACAAGAAAGCGAAAAGGGCGCCGAGGCGCCCTTTTCGTTGCAACAACAGGAATGCGAAAGTTCAGCGTGCGAATGACCGGCCAAAAGCAAAGACCGAGTTCGGCGCACGTGAAGCCATCGGCTTGGGCAAAGGCTTGACGGCCTCGGCACGGCGTGCAGGCGCGGGTTCGATGCTGACGCCCTTGGCCTGCTGGTCGAGCACCAGGCTGTGCAGCGTGACGGTGGCCATCTGTTCGCGCATGACCTGGTTCAGACGCAGCCACAGTTCGCGCGAAGGGCCCTTGTCGTCCTGGCTGTTGGTTTCGCCGTCGGTCAGTTCGTCGACGGCACAAACGATGTCGGCCACCGAGATGTCTTCGGCCGAACGGCCCAGGGTGTAGCCGCCACCCGGGCCACGGGTGCTGACCACCATGCCTTGCTGGCGCAATCGGGCGAACAGTTGTTCCAGGTAAGAAAGAGAAACCCCCTGACGTGCTCCGATGGCGGCCAGCGCCACGGGTCCGGTGGCCTGGCGCAGGGCCAGGTCGATCATCGCGTTGACCGCGTAGCGGCCTTTGGTGGACATGCGCATGATGTTTTCCTCGAGAAGTGGGTTGGCGGGCCTGAAGCCCGGGGCAATGACAGTTGAACAGCAAACCAGACTGTAGGGTTCCAGCCACTTAGCGTAAATTCGCATTTTCAGGTTACTTTCCTTCGGTTTTTTCGAAGGGTTGTTGGGGAACCCCAGGCATGAATTACAAACACCTGCACTACTTCTGGGCCGCGGCCAAGGCCGGGGGCGTGACACGCGCCAGCGAACAGCTTTTCACCACCCCGCAGACACTTTCAGGCCAGATCAAGCTGCTGGAAGACCGCCTGGGGCGCAAATTGTTCCGCAAGGTCGGCCGCGAACTGGAACTGACCGAAGACGGCCGCATCGCCATGGGTTATGCCGAGGACATCTTCGCGCTGGGCGGTGAACTGGAGGCCACCCTGCGCGACCGCCTGACCGACGGCCCCAAGCAGCTGGAATTCCGCGTCGGCGTGGCCGACTCAGTGGCCAAGCCCGTGGCATATCAACTGCTTGAACCCGCGTTGAACCTGCCCGAACCGGTGCGCATGGTCTGCCACGAATGGAAGTTTGCTGAACTGCTGGCCGAATTGGCGCTGCACAAGCTGGACCTGGTGATTGCCGACGAGCCGGTTTCACGCCGCATCAGCGTGAAAGCCTTCAACCATGCGCTGGGTACGTCAAAGATGACCTTCTTCGCCGCTGCTTCGCTGGTTGAACAGTTGCAGGGTCCGTTCCCGGCCTGCCTGAACGGCGCGCCGATGCTGATTCCCAGCCTGGCCTCGCCGGTGCGGGCGCAATTCGAAGCCTGGCTCAAGCGCAACCGGCTGCAACCGCGGGTGATCGGTGAATTTGACGACGGCGCACTGATGAAGGCCTTTGGCCGCGAAGGCCGCGGCATCTTCCTGTCACCCAGCGTGGTCGAGAACCAGACCGCGAAGCAGTACGACGTGCAGATCCTCGGGCGCAGCGACGAACTGGTCGAGACCTTCTACGCCATTTCAGTGGAACGGCGCATCACCCACCCCTGCGTGGCAGCCATCACGCAGGCTGCGCGCGGGCAGCTCTTCGGGCAATGAATGTCGGTCTGCGGTCGTGAGACCGGCCCGTCCGCCACCACGGTAGCCTGTCCGGCAAGCCCTGCGGTGCATCGTTCGCGCCTGACGCGATGGCTGGCACTGCGTACAGTGCGCAGCATTCGCCCAGCGCCTGCAACCACCCGTCCATGAACGCACCCGTTTCCCAGTCCGGCCCTTGGCGCGCCCGCTGGCAGTCGTTCTCAACCCGTGCGCTGCGCGCTTTCCATATCTATGCGAACTGGCTGGTCGGCATCAGCTGGCGCCGCTTCTTCGTGCTGTCGCTGCTGCTGCTGGTAACCGTGGCGGTGCTACACGACCTGCCGCCCTTCACCTGGACGATCACCGAGCGCGTTGAGCAGGCGCCAACACGCGTGGCGCGTCCGGTCGCGCCCCCGGCTGCGCCAACCCGCCCTGCAAACCCCGCGCCTGAAAGCCCGTCTGCCGGCCGCAGCACCGAGGTCGTCCCTGGCGTGCGCATCGACATCCCGCCTGGCATGAAGCCGGGCGACGGCACGGGGCTGGACATCAGCATCGGCAAGGACGGCGTGCGCATCACGGCCAAGCCGGCGGCCATTTCCGCGTCGGCCGCGACAGCTGCCCAGGCAGCCCAAAGCGCAGCGTCCCAAGCCGCGCGGGCGGCAGACGCCATCGCATCGGCGGCCGATGGCCTGCGGCTGAGCCTGCCGTCCGGGGCTGACCGGGAAGAAATTCGCAACGCGATTGAAGACGCCAAGCGCGAGATGGCTGATGCCGTGCGCGAGGCGCGCCAAGACGCGCAACAGGCCGCGCGTGACGCCGAACAGGCGCGCCGTGACGCCGAGCAGGCGCTGGCTGACATGAGCGAGGCATTCCGCGATCGCATAGGTCGCCAGCGCACCCGCACCACCCGGGTGGGTGTGGGTGACTCTTTGATGAACTTCACGATCGTCTGGATTCTGGCTTCGCTGATTTTGAAGATCACCTACAAGGGCCGTATGCAAGCCGAGGTGAAAGCGGCGCAAGCCACCGAAACCGCAGAGGCCGAATCGCTGAAGCGACAGGTCGTCGAAGCGCGCATGGCTGCCATGCAGGCGCAGGTGGAACCACACTTCCTGTTCAACACCCTGGCCAGCATCGACCACCTGATCGAGACCGACCCGCCGCGTGCCAGCCAGATGCAGAAGAACCTGATCGCGCTGCTGCGCGCCAGCATGCCGACGATGCGTGAAGCCAATGGCAACGGCGGCATGGAAGGTGGCAAGAACGGTGGCACCCTTGGCGTGCGCGACCTTGGCCGTGAACTGGCTGTCATCCGCCCCTATCTGGAAATTCTGAAGGTACGCATGGAAGAACGGCTGACGACGCAAATCGACGTGCCCGACGGCCTGCTCTCGGCCGAGTTCCCACCCATGATGATTCAGACCCTGGTTGAAAACGCGATCAAGCACGGCCTGGAGCCGAAGGCCGAAGGCGGGCACTTGCGCGTAGCCGCCGAGGTACTGCATGGCAAGCTGGCCATCACCGTGGCTGACACCGGCCTGGGCTTCGGCCGTGCCGCTACCGCTGGCACCGGGGTGGGCCTGGCCAACATCCGCGAACGCCTGCAGTTGCTGTTCGGCCCCCGGGCTTCGCTGACCGTGGCCGAAAACCAGCCCAGCGGCACGCGCGTGACGATCAGCGTGCC
>JBBQAW010000352.1:0-4219 GCA_038316815.1 Burkholderiales bacterium | reverse complement strand
GATACCCGGCAGCAGGCACGCACGGCTTTCATGCAAGCGCTGACGATAGCCCGCCAGGCCAATCTCGACGTCCTGGCCATCGACGCCGTGCACATGCTGGCCTTCGTCGACACCGCGCCTGCCGACCAGCTGAAGTGGGCGCAGGAAGCGTTGGCGCTGGCGCTCGCATCAACGCAGCCTGCCGCCCAGCGCTGGGAAGCGTCGATCCGCAACAACCTGGGGTACGCCCTGCACAAGCTGGGTCGTCATGCCGAAGCGCTGGTTGAATTCGAACAAGCCATGCGGCTGCGCCAGCAGGCGCCTGAAGGTGCTGAGAAGGCGGCACGCATTCGCGTCGCGCGCTGGATGGTGTCCTGGACGCTGCGCAGCCTGAAGCGCGAGAGCGAATCCCTGGCACTGCAGCTGCAACTGGAAGCCGACAACGACGCGGCCGGTGCGCCCGATGCTTACGTCTTTGAGGAACTCGAAACGCTGTACCGCAGCCAGGGCGACGAGGCGCGCGCACTGCATTACGCGCAGCGAGGCGCGGCCTTGCCGAAGTAGGACTTCATTCGCGCTTCAGTGGTGCTCCTGTGGCGCTTCAGTGGGGCTTCAGTGGGGCTTCAGTGGCGAACGAGTGTCGTCGCGGTGGCGCATCAGTGGCGCGTCAGGCCACCGTCAACGGCAGGCCACCGGCCGGGCGCGCAGTCACCCGCCCCACCACGGCCGCTTGCTCGAAGCCATGGCGGCGGAACACGGCCATCACGGCGTCCAGCGCCTGCGGCGTGCAGCTGACCAGCAGGCCGCCGCTGGTCTGCGGATCGCTCAACAGGGCCTGGTCTTCAGCGGCAAAGCCGGCGGGCAGGCTGATGTCGCTGCCGTAGCCTTCCCAGTTGCGGCCCGATGCGCCCGTGACGAAGCCCTGCTGTGCCAGTGCCCGCACACCCGCCAGCAGGGGCACGCCAGCCCAGTCCAGCTGCACCTGCAGTTTCGAGCCGCGGGCCAGCTCCAGCGCATGGCCGGCCAGGCCGAAGCCGGTGACATCGGTCAAGGCGTGCACGCCGTCGATGTCGGCCAATTCCGGGCCCGGGGTGTTCAGCTTGGTGGTGTTGGCAATCATCTGCGCGTAACCGGCCTCGCCCAGTTCACCCTTCTTCAGGGCCGCGCTCATCACGCCCACGCCCAGGGGCTTGCCCAGCACCAGCAGGTCGCCGGCGCGCGCGTCGGCATTGCGCTTCACGCGTTTCGGGTGCACCAGGCCCAGGGCGACCAGGCCGTAGATGGCCTCGACGGAATCGATGGTGTGGCCGCCGGCAATGGGAATGCCAGCCGTGCGGCAGACGCTGGCGCCACCTTCCAGCACGCGCCCGATGGTCTGCGTCGACAGCACGTTGATGGGCATGCCCACCAGGGCCAGCGCCAGGATCGGCCTGCCGCCCATGGCGTAGACCTCGCTGATGGCATTGGTGGCGGCAATGCGCCCGAAGTCGAACGGGTCGTCGACGATGGGCATGAAGAAGTCGGTGGTGGCGATCAGCGCCTGTTCGTCGTTCAGTTGGTAGACGGCAGCGTCGTCGGCGGTCTCGATGCCGACCAGCAGTTCTTTGGGGATCGGCATGCCGGCCGTGCCCTTGAGGATTTCGCTCAACACGCCCGGGGCGATCTTGCAGCCGCAGCCGCCCCCATGCGACAGGCTGGTCAGGCGGGGTTCGTTCAGCGCTTGGGTTGCGTTCATGTCAAGGTTTCCGGGGTTTGCGTTCAGGCCAGCAACGTGGCCAACAGGTTCAGCAGTGTTTGGCGTTCATGCGCAGGGCTGAAGCGATCTGCGCGCGCGTCGCATTGGGTTTGCAGTGCCGACAGCATAGCCGCGTCATCCCTGCAGCGCCGCAGCAGCTGGGCCAAGGCCTCACTGTTACCGACGTCGAAACACCCGCCGTAGCCAGCGCCCAGCAGGCCCAGGTTGCCGTCGATGCGCGAGGCCAGCACGGGGGTGGCGCTGGTGATGGCCTCGATCACCACCTGCGCGCCACCTTCCATGCGGCTGGCGTTCACCAGCACATGCGCACGCTGGATGTGGCGCCGCACGGCGTTGTGGGCCAGGCCGCCCAGCCAGCGGTAGTGGGGGTACTGCCGGGCACAGGCCACTGCGGCCGCGGCCAAGGCTGGATCGAGCGCGTTGCCGATGTGATCCAGCAAGATATCGCCGCGGTCGGCCAGGTGCGCTGCCGCCGCTTGATAGGTCTGCGGGCACTTCTCTTCGCGCAAGTGCCCGACCATCAGCGCACGCAGGTGGCGCGCGGTCTTGGGCAAGGCCTGGCGCCCGGGGCTCGACTGCAAACACACGCTGGCCTTGGCGCGCAGGGTGGCCGGCAAAGACTGCAGACCCAGATCGTTCAAGACCACCAGCCAGTCGGCCAGCTGCAGCGAGCGCTGGGCCTGGGCGTCGACAAAGATATCGCGGTAGAGGTCGGTGCCAGTCAGCACCACCAGCAAGGGCTTGTGCGGGAATGCAGCGCGCCAAGCCTGGATGGCTGGTGCAGAGCGCCTCGCATGCAGGGCGATCATGGCGACAGGTCCCGCGCCTGGGCTATGTCCTTCAACCCAGCTGCTGACCAGGCGAACTCGATAATTCCCAGACAACATTCCCGCCCAACGGTATGCCGTACGCCAATTTCCGTTGTTGGCGTCGGCCAGGGCCGGTGTCACCAACACGATTTCAAGCTTCGTCATGGATTCGAGCTTAATGCCGGTTCAGCCTCAAGCCGCTGCGGGTCAGGCCGTGCGCAGCGCGGGTGCGGCCAGTCTGGCGCAGGCATTGCTGGCGGCCCGGGCCGACACCCTGGCCACCTTCGATGTCTATGCCAGCATCTTGGCCGACAGCGGCATGGCCGTGCCTAAAGCCGCAGGGCTCAACCCGCCCTTGTGGGAACTGGGCCACATCGGCTGGTTTCAAGCTTGGTGGACGCTGCGCAACCCGCAGCGCAGCCGCGGCCATCGCGCCGATCCCGACGCGCTGCGCCAGCCGCAGCCCGGCGATGCGCTGTACGACAGTTCGCGCGTGGCGCAGGCCACGCGCTGGGACCTGCTTCTGCCCGACGCCGCCCGCCTGCAGGCCGAACTGGCCGGGCAGCTACAAGCGTGCCTGACCCTGCTGGCCGATACGCCCGATCACGCCTATGCTTTGTACTTTTATCGCCTGGCATTGCTGCACGAGGACATGCACCACGAAGCAGCGCTGTACATGGCGCAATCCCTGGGGCTGCCGGTGACCGACCCACGCTGGCAGCCGCAGCCGCTGTCTGGCCCGCGCGGCTTGCTGCACCTGGGCGGCGGCAATTGGCGGCTGGGTCACACCCCCGAAGCTGGCTTCGCGTTCGACAACGAGTGTGGCGCGCAGCTGCACGAGCTGCCCGACTACGCTATCGACGACCGGGTGCTGACCTGGGCCGAGTACCTGCCGTTCGTCGAGGCCGGAGGCGGCGACGTCGTCGTGCCGCGCTATCTGCGCCACGTCGACGGTGACTGGCAGGTGTGCCGCTGGGGCCGCTGGCAGCCGCTGGACATCAACCTGCCGGCCTGCCATCTCAGCCAGCCCGAGGCCGTGGCCTGGTGCCGCTGGGCCGGCCGCCGTCTGCCCACCGAAGCGGAATGGGAGCATGCGGCACTGACCCAACCCGAACGGTTTCGCTGGGGCGCCGTCTGGGAATGGACCGCCACCGAATTCGCACCCTACCCTGGCTTCGAGCCGCACCCCTACCGCGAGTATTCAGCCCCGTGGTTCGACGGCCGGCCGGTGCTGCGCGGGGCCTCGTTCGGAACACAGCCGCGCCTGCACCACGTGCGCTATCGCAACTTCTTCACTGCCGACCGCACCGACATCTTTGCCGGCTTTAGAACCTGCGCTGCATGAAGCCCGCGCGGATCGGTTCCAATCCGCCGAGTTCGCGGTATCCGTTGCCGATGTCCGCCCCCACCATTCGAGCCGCGATTTCCGTCCCTTCTTCCGTCCCCGATCTCCGTCCCCGAACCCCATCACTCTGTCCTGAGGCAACCCCCATGTCCAATGTCCGTCTATCGCGCTGGCTGAAAGCCGCCTTCTTCATCAGCAGCCTGTCGCTGGCCACCCTGGCCCAGGCGCAGCAGGTGTTTCGCGTCACCACCATTCCCGAAGAAGTGGCGACCGAACAGGTGCGCAAGTTCACGCCGCTGGCGGCCTACCTGGAACAGGCCCTGGGCATGA
>JBBQAW010000351.1:0-4239 GCA_038316815.1 Burkholderiales bacterium | reverse complement strand
TCTGGTTGATGATCGCGTCGATTGCCACGGCGGTCTTGCCGGTCTGGCGGTCGCCGATGATCAGTTCGCGCTGGCCGCGGCCGATCGGCACCATGGAGTCGATCGACTTCAGGCCGGTCTGCATCGGCTGGTCGACCGACTTGCGGGCGATCACGCCGGGGGCGATGCGCTCAATCGGCGACGACAGCTTGGCACCGACCGGGCCCTTGCCGTCAATCGGCTGCCCCAGCGCGTTGACCACGCGGCCTTTGAGTTCGGGGCCGACGGGCACTTCCAGAATGCGGCCGGTGCACTTGACCGTGTCGCCTTCGGAGATGTGCTCGTACTCGCCCAGGATCACGGCGCCGACAGAGTCGCGCTCCAGATTCAGGGCCAGGCCGAACGTGGGCGTGCCGTCGGCCGTGGCCGGGAACTCCAGCATTTCGCCTTGCATCGCTTCGGACAGGCCGTGCACGCGCACGATGCCGTCGGTCACCGAAACCACGGTGCCCTGGTTGCGAATGTCGGTCGAAGTGCCAAGGCCCTCAATGCGGGACTTGATCAGTTCGGAAATTTCTGCGGGATTCAGTTGCATTGCTTCTCTCCGGTGCGGGGACTGGCGGCGCTCAGGCCGACAGCGCCACTTTCATTTGTTCGAGACGCGCTTTCACCGAGGTGTCGAGCACTTCGTCGCCCACCACCACGCGAATACCGCCGATCAGCTCGGGCTCGATCTGCACGGTGACATTGAGCTTGCCGCCAAAGCGCTTTTCCAGCGTCGCGACCAGCGCCATGAGTTGCGTGGCATCAATGTCGAAGGCGCTGAACACTTGCGCATCCGACACGTTTGCGTGGGCATTCACCAGCGCGTGGAACTGCGCCGCGATCTCGGTCAGCGCGCTCAGGCGGCCGTTGTCGATTACCGTCGCGAGCAGGTTGTTGACGGTCGCGCCGAGCGGGGCTGACCCGTTACCAGCGACCACGCCAACAATCACGCCCAACACCTGCTCAGGTGTGGTCTTGGGGTTGTCGGCGAATTGCAGGAACTGCGCATCGGCGACCACGGCTGCAGCGGCATCCACATCAGCGGCGATCTGCTTAACGTCGCCGCTGTTGCCACTTTGAATGGCGACTTGAAACAGCGCTTCCGCGTACGGGCGGGCCAGGGTTGCGATCTCGGCCATACGGCTTACAGCTCGGTCTGCAAACGCGCCAACAGCTCGGCGTGAACACCGGCATCGACTTCGCGCTTGAGGATTTGCTCTGCCCCCTTGACGGCCAGTGCGGCGACTTGCGCGCGCAGGGCGTCTCGGGCCCGCGTGACCTGCAACTCGGCTTCCGCCTTGGCAGCAGCCACGATCTTGGCGCCCTCGACTTCAGCCCGCTGCTTTGCGTCTTCGACGATGGCGGCGGCACGTTTCTCAGCGTCACCCAATTGCTTGGTAGCCTCGACACGGGCCTGGCCCAGTTGCTCGTCAACGCGTAGATTGGCGTTGGCCAACTCGCTCTTGGCCTTGTCGGCCGCAGCCAGGCCATCGGCAATCTTCTGCGCGCGTTCATCCAGGGCCTTCGTGATCGGAGGCCAGATGAAGCGCATGGTGAACCAGACAAGGATCGCAAAAACGATCGCTTGGAGGAACAGGGTTGCGTTGATATTCACAGCACGATCCTTTCAACCGTGAAAGGTTGGCCGTTCAATTAGATGGAGAAAGGCTGGGCGAATGCGAACAGCAGCGCGATGGCAACACCGATCAGGAAGGCGGCGTCGATCAGACCAGCCAAGATGAACATCTTGGTTTGCAGTTCGTTCATCAGTTCAGGCTGGCGAGCCGAGGCTTCAAGGAACTTGCCGCCCATCAGCGCGATGCCGATCGAAGCGCCCAAAGCGCCCAGACCAACGATGAGACCACAAGCCAACGCGACGAGACCGAGGATGTTTTCCATGATTTGCTCCTGAATGGAATTGAAAGAAAGAGAGGAAGGGAAGAACTAGAGAAAAAAGATGCGACCGGCGGTGCGGGCCCGCTCAGTGCGAATCGTGCGCCTGACCGGTGTAGATCAGCGTCAACATCATGAAGATGAAGGCCTGCAGGGTGATGATCAAGATGTGGAACAAGGTCCAGACGGTACCGGCCAAAACATGACCCACACCCAACCAGAAACCACCCGACAGCGGGTTCAGCTCCCAGGCCCAGACGCCGCCCATCAGAGCGACCAGCATGAACACCAGCTCCCCGGCGAACATATTGCCGAACAGCCGCATGCCATGCGAAACGGTCTTGGCTGCGAATTCGATCAACTGCATCAGGAAGTTGATCGGGTACAGGAACCACTTGTCGCCGAAGGGCGCGGCCAGCAGTTCATGCGTCCAGCCACCGATGCCCTTGATCTTGATGCTGTAGAAGAAGCACAGCAACAACACGCTGGTCGACAGGCCCAGGGTGGTCGAGAGATCGGCCGTCGGCACGACGCGCATGTAGGCGTGCTGGGGATCGTGGCCCATCAACGCATACACCTGCGCCCAGGCGCTCGGCAGCAGGTCGACCGGCAGCATGTCCATGAAGTTCATCAGGAAAATCCAGACGAAAACCGTCAGGGCCAGCGGTGAAATCACCTTGCGGCTGGCCGCGTTGCGGATCACGCCCTTGGCCTGGTTTTCGACCATCTCGCTGATGATTTCGACCGCAGCCTGGAAGCGGCCCGGCACCCCCGAGGTGGCCTTGCGCGCAGCACGCCACAAAAAGAAGCAACCGATCACCCCGAGCAACACCGAGTAGATCAGCGAGTCCAGATTGAACAAGCTGAAATCGACGATCTTGGTCTGCTTGACGGCCTCACCGGCGAAATTGACCTGCATATGCTGCAGGTGGTGTTGGATGTATTCGCCCGCGGTCGGCGCATGTCCTTCGGCTGCCATCGTCAGTTCCCGTTTCGACTCTTACGGCCCTGCCAGAGCAGGGCCAACCCATTGACTTTCAAGCACCCGATCAGCGCCACCAGCATTGCTGGCCAGCTCAGATCGGGCATCCACTTCGCTGCCGCCACCAACAAGGCGATCGTCAGCATGATCTTGATCAGCTCCCAGAACATGAAACCCAGCACCACAGCGCCGGGCACACCCCTGAACAGCCCGGTCATGCCCCATGCCATCAAGGCATTCGGCAGAACCACCGCAGCCACGCCACAAAGAGCGGACCACGCATTCGTGCCTTGCCCGGTGAACATCCACCAGAGCACCGCAATCACCCCGCCGACCACCGCTTGCGCGCCAACCACCCGCCAAGGCGAAAGCGGCGGGTATTTGGCCCTCAGAACCTCGGCTTCTTCTCGCGTGAGGGTCTTGAAAGGCAAGTCCTCCGCTTCATCTTCCCAAGCCACGGCGGGCTGATGAACTTTGGATGGCCCGGGGTTCTCAGAAATGCGCATGTCCTGATGGGTGAATAACGGATGGACTGTCGGCAAAACCCGTAGATTATATGTGGAAACCCGAGGTTTCCCAAAAGGCACGTTGCGGAAGCAGCTCAGGTGCTTCGTTTTCGATGCCTGTTGCCGCGATCACTGACTTCAGGCAAGGACCTCAGAGGCGGACAACACATGCCGCCTGACCGGCCACGTCGACACGCAACTTCAGCACGCAGCCGGCCCAGGGCTGAGCGGCCAATTCTTCGGCCGGGCGCTTCTCGCGGGCAGTGGTGATGTAGAGCGTGCGCAGGTCAGCGCCGCCGAAGGTGGGCATCGTCGGGCAACGCACCGGCAAACGCAGCGCTTGCAAAACCTGACCCTCAGGCGACAAGCGCAGCAGGCGCTGGCCTTCAAACATCGCGACCCAGTAGCAACCGTCCACATCGACCGCCGCACCATCGGGCCGACCGCCGTAGTCATCCAGCGATTGGCCCTCGGCCCGCGGCGCGAACTTGGCGAACACCTGCCGCTCGCCAATGTTGCCGGTGGCCGCGTCGAAATCCAGTGCGTACACCTCGTGCGCCTTGGTATCCGACCAGTACATCCGGCGCTGATCAGGGCTCCAGGCCAGGCCGTTGGAGGTGACGATGTCTCCCGCCCGACGGCGGGTCTGGCCGTCGGCGTAGCAATAGAGCGCTGCCTCGGGCGCTCGGGCATCGTCGATGGTGCCGACCCAGAAGCGGCCTTGCGCGTCGGGCTTGCCGTCGTTGAAGCGCTGCCGGGCGGTGTCGTAGGGCGCAGCGGCAACGCGCGTGTGGGCACCCGTCAAGGGGTCGAGCCGCCACAGGCCGTTGCGCT
>JBBQAW010000350.1:0-4241 GCA_038316815.1 Burkholderiales bacterium | reverse complement strand
TCGCTGGGGGTCACGGGCATCATGTGCGGGCTGGACTCCATTGCAGTCCGCCACTAATTTCGGCGTGGCGGACCGCTGTACCTTCAAAACTGCCATCGGCTGACATCCACTCGCCGCGAGAAAATCTCGGAAGCTGCCGTTCGACAGGCCTTGTCGCAGCAGGGCGGCAGGTGCCGGCCGAACGACTGCTGGTCAAAGGCTCGAACTGACGCCAACGACCCATTGCAGTCACCCCGCGTGCGGCCCGCAAGCCGCCCGTCATTTCTCATTCGGGCCAACCCAAGGAGGCTCCGTAGGCACTTGACCGGGCGCGCCTTCCGACAGGACCCATCAGGTCGGGGGGGGGGGCATTGACCATGGTTCGCCCATGTGGAACCATCAAAGCTTCCGTAATCCAAGCCTTTCGGGGAGTTTTCTGATGAGCTTCAAGCACAAGGCCGCAGCAGCGGCAACGATGGCCGCGCTTCTGGGCATGGCAGGCACGGCCCAAGCGGCGTTCCAGGGGCGGGACGCCATGGGCGCGGCCAGTGCCACCTGCACGGCGACAGGAGCGGGCAAGTGCACGTACTTCTACGACACCACGCTGGACATCACGATTCTGAACAACTGGAACCTGGGCACCGGCACCTGGAGCGCGGCCGCAGCGCCAGGCTCGGCACAGGCTTTGGCAGCATCGGCTGGCTTGGCGGCATCGGGCCTGACGGGCTGGGTGCTGCCCACTGGCGATGGCGGGGCGGCGGCAGGAGCCTTGAACCAGTACTTGTCGATCTGGAGCAGTGTGGGCAGCAGCTTTGCAGGGCTGTCGAGTCAGTTTGACGGTGTGCAGACCGGCGACTATTGGTCCGGTACGGTGTTCGCGCCGAGTCCCAGTGGCGCGTGGCTCTTCGGCGCCAGCGATGGCTTCCAGGTCGGCGTCAGCCAGAACTTCCCGTTGTTTGCCGTAGCTGTGCTCCCCGGCGATGTGGCCGCTGCCATCCCGGAGCCACAGACGTATGCGCTGATGCTGATGGGTTTAGGCGCCGTGCTGCTGGCCCGGCGGAAGCGGACACGTTGAGGCTTGGGCGCTTAGGGCGCTTCGGACCCTTTTCGGGGGTTTGGGGGCGGTAGCCCCCAACCGATAAATTTTTGGGTCAATGGTCATGGCTCGCTATGAGCATCTGCCGATTTACAAAGCCGCGCTGGACATGACAGTGCACTTCGAGAAGCTGGTCGCGGGTTTCTCGCGGTATCACAAATACACGCTGGGCTCCGAATTGCGCGAAGCCAGCCGCAGTGTGCTGATGCAAGTGCTGCACGCCAACAATGCTGGCACCCGCGAGCAGCGCGCAGCCGAACTGTTGGTGCTGCGTGATCGCATCGAGGCTTTGCTGCTGGCCATGCGCGTGGCCAAGGAGGTCAAGGCGTTCAAGAGTTTTGCCGGCTACCTGCATGCGGTAGAGCAGGTGGGTTCGGTCGCCAGACAGAACGAGGGTTGGTTCAAGCAAACGCAGGGCAAGGCGCAAGCCCGGGCCTGAGTTTGCAGACATGGGGGCCTGAATGGCCATGCCTGTGCCGGGCAGTCCGGCCGGCCGGTGCTGGTCAGCGTGCCCAGTTTCATCATCGTGCGTCCACCCCGCCTGGACTCTTGCGGCGCAGTGTGCGCCGCCCAGGCATGTTGATGCAGGCCGCCGTACCTGGTAGCGCGGGATCGGTGGCCGGTGGCCCCGCCGCTTGGCTTCTTTGCACTTGGCGGGGGAAGTGGGTGGATATGTGTGCAGACCGACAACTATTGGTCCGGTACGGTGTTCGCGCCGAATCCCAGTAACGCGTGGAACTTCAACGCCGACAATGGCAACCAGAACGACGACAACCAGAACAACCCGTTGTTTGCCGTAGCTGTGCTCCCCGGAGGATGATGCCCCGTGACGAAAAAGGATGAGTCGCTGTTTTCTCTGGCGAACATCCAGCGGCAGTACGTTGAATGCCGCCGCCACAAGCGCCACACCGCCAATGCGTTGCGCTTCGAAGCGGCTCAGGAAATGAACCTGCTGGCGCTGCGCGACGCACTCGTTGACCGCAGCTACGAACCCGGCCGTTCTGTCTGTTTTTTTATCCAACGCCCCAAGCTGCGAGAGATCTTCGCCGCCGACTTTCGGGATCGCATCGTGCACCATGTGCTGGTGAACTACCTGGAGCGCATCTGGGAGCCGGTGTTCATCCATGACAGCTACGCTTGTCGCAAGGGCCGTGGCGTGCACGCCGCGGTGGCCCGGCTGCAGCAGTTCATGCGCGAAGCCACGGCCAACGGCACGCGGCCGGCCTACACGCTGCAGTTGGACATCCGAAACTACTTCATGAGCATCGACAAGCTGCGCTTGTTCGAGATGGTGGCCGCCAAGCTGAACCCGCGCCGGCCCGCCGACGAAGAGGCGCTGTGGCTGGCCGAAAAACTGGTGTTCCACGACTGCACGCACGAACCGCTGCTCAAGGGCGACTCTGGGCTGGTGGACCGGCTGCCGCCGCACAAGACACTGTTCCACGCCCCACCAGGCAGGGGCCTGCCGATTGGCAACCTGAACAGCCAGTTCTTCGCCAACGTGTACTTGAATGCGCTGGACCAGTTCGTCAAGCACGAGTTGAAGTGCCGCTGTTACCTGCGCTACTGCGACGACTTCGTGCTGGTGGCCGAATCGGCTGCGCAGCTGGCGAACTGGCAGGCGCGCATCGAAGGATTCCTGGCCGAGCGGCTGCTGCTGCAACTGAACCCGGCGCGCCAGCGGCTGCGGCCAGTGAGTGATGGCGTGGACTTCCTGGGCTACATCGTGCGGCCCCTCCACCTGCTGGTGCGCAGGCGGGTGGTGGGCCACCTGCGCGAGGCGCTGCGGCGCAGCGAGCGGGCGCTGGTCGGCCGCCACGCGCAAGCGACCGAGTCCCGCTTCGACGCCCCGGCGCTGGACGCGTTGCAGGCCAGCGTGGCGTCGTACCTGGGCCACCTGCGCCGGGCCGCGTGCCGGCGGCTGGTGGCGGCTATCTGCGAAGCCAACCCGTGGCTGGCAGGCTTCATCGCGCTGGACCGGCAGACGCTGAAGCTGAGGCGCCGCGACAAGGCGCCGCTGGCGGCGCGTACGGTGCAGGCGCAATACCGACACTGGCAGCAAGAGTTTGCTGGCGACGTGGTGCTGATGCAGGTGGGCGCCTTCGTCGAGCAGTTGCAGTGGCCGCCGCGGCGGATACCGAAGGTGCGCCCGGCAACGACCCCCACGCCGCGTGGCGGGCTGCGCCAGATGCGGCCGACGCGGCGCGGGGCGGTGCAGGGTTTCCCGCTGACGCAGCTGGACCGGCGGGTGGCTGGGCTGGTGGCGGCGGGCCGGTCGGTGACGTTCGTGGCCCAGCGTGGCGAGAGCGGCGGGGGATTGATGCGCCGGGTACCGGTAGCACGGTGGGTGGCTGGCGGCGCCAAGCAGGGTGTGGGCGAACGACCGGTCTGACGGGACTCGAATGTCGCCTGATGGCCGGGACCGGGTTTCCCCTCCGGCAGCTGCAAGCTGACATTGATCGGCACGGCTCTCAAATCGAGGGTCAGCTTGCTGGCGCGACCTCGTTCTCACGGTCCCGGCCATTTTTAGAAGACCGGCGTTAGGTCAACAGGCCGCCGCTTCGGCCAAGATAATGCGGCGCACCTTTCTAGAAAGTGCTTTACCGTACTCCTAGAAACCGTTTCGAGAGACAGGCCTTCATGCGAACCCCTCACAAGACCATCGACCACAGCACCCTCAGGCGCCTGGTCGACACCGGCGCACAGGTGGTCGCTGAAGTGGTTGGCGGCGCCGGCGGCTGGGGTGTGGTGATCAGCTACGGCCAGGCCAGTCAGACACTGGCCGCCACCCGCGGCGCACCGAGGACCTGGCGCCATTTCGAAACGCTGGCCGGCTAGCTGAAGGAGCTCGGCATCGTCCAGTATCGCGTCAACACGGCCCAGTTCGCGCCAGGCGTCACGGTCGGCAAGCCTGCCGGTAAACGCAGTGCGACGGCCTCAGAGCGCATGAAGCGCGCCCACCAGGCTGCCGCCCATGACAGCCGGTTCCGCGAGCAGGTTCAGGCCTCGATCGACGACCCGCGGGCGAGCGTTGACGACGCAGTGGCCAAGAAAGACTTCGCCGCCAAACGGGCGGCCTTGGCCAAGCGCGCAGCAGCCGCCGACAAAAGGCCAGAAGAAGGCCGCGCATCGAACCGTCTGACCTGGCGGCCAATGGCGCTCGCGG
>JBBQAW010000349.1:0-4242 GCA_038316815.1 Burkholderiales bacterium | reverse complement strand
GGCGAACGCTGCTGCCCAGCATCGACTTCGCCGCAGGCTGCAGCGCATGGCGTTCCCACAGCGCCAACGACACCGCCGCCGGGCACGACAACGTGAAAGGCTCGCCCACTTGCACCGACGTGCGTTCGATGCGCACGGCGTTGTCAAAGCCGCAACCCGGGCCCACGGCACGGTCTGCGACCGGCTTGAATCGCATCGTGGCTTGTTCGAGCGTGGCCAGGCAGACCGCTGGCGCGTCATCCAGCCGCGCCAGCTTGTAGCGGGTCAGCCAACCGGGCACCTCATCGATGCGCAGCGGCGCCCAGGGGTTGTGCCGGTCCGGCACTTGCCACTGTCGTCCGTGGGTCAGCACCGCGGCCAAGACCGCCAGCAAGGCCAGCAAGGCGAACAGCTTGAAAACGGATGTCGATTTCGCTGTCACCATCAGCCCTGAGTTGCGCTGGCCCACGGCTGCCTGCCGATTGCAAGGCGCCCGCCGTCGGCGTCGAACCCCACAGAGGCTGAGAGGCAATCAGATCGGACCACTTCCCATTGTTGACCGAGTTGATACTGACCCCAGACCGGGAGAGCGAACAGCATGCGCTGGGTGAAGGCGCTTGACCACCGGCCACCCGGTGCGGTTGTGGCCGGTTCAGCCCCAAGTGCCGACTTGGGAGCCGCCAACTGCAGCCGCGCGATGCCCTGCGGCGGCGCCTGGTTCAAGATGTCCCCGATGGCCAACTCCCCATGAAGGCCTCTGTCCCTCAGGCCAGGCTACGCACCGAGCGTTCGCGGTCCCATTGCCGCGTCTTCGCGGCCGCGAGGAACTCTGCAACCGCCGTGACCGCCATCACGCCTGCGCACGGCCGGACGCCACACGCTTGCAAGAGGTCCTGCCCGCCCGCGTCGACGGCCAAGGCCTTGAGGTGGCCGTAGGCATCACGAATGAAGTCGACAGCTGCCGATTCGGCCGACAGCGTCTTGGCGGCCTGCGCTGACAGTGACAGAAGGACTGCGACAGCGTCGAAGATCACCGACGGGGTACCCGCGAGCTGTCCATCCGCGGCCAATGTGGAACCGGCGGCCAGCTTCACACCGCCAACCTTGGGCGCGGCGATCTTTACGCCGGCGCCATCTGCCAGAACGGCCTTGGTCAAGGCGGTGATAGCCGTGCCGTCGGATCCATCGGCAACCAGGATGCCGATGCATCGCCCGGCCAGGGTGTCCTTCATCTTGCCGATGATCTGCAAGGCTGCGGAAGGCGGCAGATCCTGCACCGGGCGCGCGGACGGCGGTGCAGCCGGCAGGGTTGGCAATCCCAATCCATCCGCTACGCGTTGCGCCAGGCCCCGTCGACGTGGCGCAGGTGACCGACCATGGCCTGCTTCACATGCAGGTGCGCCACTTTCGACAACTCGAACACCAGTGCCGAGGCCATGTGTGCCTGCTCGTGGCCAGTCTGGCTGCGCCAGAACTGCCGCGCCTGGCTGTAAAGGTCGGCAAAACTCTCGCCGCGGATGCGCCCCTTGGTGCCGCTCTCAGCCACCGCAGCGGAGCCGGAAGCTGTGGATGCCGAAGCCTTCGATCATGCGCAGAGATCGCGGCAGGGTACGGTCCGACATGATCCACACCACCATATGCATGGCCTCGGGGGTCGGCGAGATGAAGTCCCAGAGGGCGTCGTGCGCCGTGGCGGCCTGCGGAAAGCCCCGATCAGGCTCCATCTTCACGGCATGGATCAGGTCGGGGAACTTGGTCGCGTCCTGGATGAAGAACACCGGTATGTTGTTGCCCACCAAGTCCCAGTTGCCCCGTGAGGTGTAGAACTTGATCGCAAACCCGCGCACGTTGCGCGGGGTGTCGGATGAGCCCGAGCCACCGGCCGCGGTGGAGATGCGACTGAACACCGGCGTCTTCACGCCGACTTAGGTCAGGACCTTGGCCGTGGTGTACGCCTCGAGCGAATGGGTCAACCCGAAGTGGCCTTGGGCGCCTGAGCTGCGGGCGTGCACGATGCGTTCAGGAATACGCTCGTGGTCGAAGTGGGTGATCTTGTCGCGCAGGATGAAGTGTTCAACCTAGATTTCGCAGTTGGACACGCCCGATTAGGCTGCGATGCGGTGCGCCAGCAAGGCGCGACGACGCTGCGGGCTCATGCCCGCGAGACTGTGCCCGGACATAAACAGTCCTGAGGACTGTTTATGCCTGGCGCAGGCCAGGGCCTCAGCGCCCTGGCTGAGCAACGCCGCCAGCGTGCGCCAGAGCGGCTCAATCGGGTGCGTAGCGCTGTCACCCAAAAGGTGAAGTTGGTCGTGGGTGCGAAAGCCAGAATTCATGCGGTGCAGCCAGCGGAGAGAAGCGGTCAACTGCGGTTTCTAGGATCATAGAGGGGCCAACAAAAAGGGCAGCCTGTAGGCTGCCCTTGGTGGTGCGGTGAAGTGCGGCGCCGGCAGGCCGGCGCGTTGGCTGCTTACTCGGCCGCGGCGGGTGCGGCAGGCGCCGCGGGTGCAGCGGACTTCTTGTTGAGGCCCAGGCTCGCAAACTTGTTGCGGAACTTCTCCACCCGGCCGCCCAGGCTGTCGATGCTTTTTTGCGTGCCGGTGTAGAACGGGTGGGTCTCGCTGGTGGTTTCCAGCTTGATCAGCGGCAAGTCACGGCCGTCGTCCATCTTGGTCATTTCCTTCGAGTTCACCGTCGAGCGGGTCACGAACTTGAAGCCGTTGGACAAGTCCACGAAACACACTTCGCGGTAGTTGGGGTGAATGCCTTGCTTCATGGGAAACCTTTGAGCGCTGTGTAAGTCGGAAGCCACCCGGCACCACGCCGAGCACTTTCCGCATGCGGAAAACCCGCAAGTATAGCGTGACGTGGGCCCTGCCTGGCGGTCTGGCTGGACAGGAGGCCGGTTGGGTGAATCAGCCGCCGCGCCGCATCATGTCGAAGAAATCGAGGTTGGTCTTGCTCGCTTTCATCTTGTCGAGCATGAACTCCATCGCCTCGATCTCGTCCATGTTGTAGAGCAGTTTGCGCAGAATCCAGGTCTTTTGCAGGATCTCGGGCTTGAGCAGCAGCTCTTCACGCCGGGTGCCGGTCTTGTTGATCAGGATCGACGGGTAGACGCGCTTTTCAGCCATGCGGCGGTCGAGGTGGATCTCGCAGTTGCCGGTGCCCTTGAACTCTTCGTAGATCACCTCGTCCATGCGGCTGCCGGTGTCGATCAGCGCGGTGCCGATGATGGTCAGCGAGCCGCCTTCTTCCACATTGCGGGCCGCGCCAAAAAAGCGCTTGGGCCGCTGCAGCGCGTTGGCGTCCACACCGCCGGTCAGCACCTTGCCGGACGACGGCAGCACGTTGTTGTAGGCGCGCGCCAGCCGGGTGATCGAGTCGAGCAGGATCACCACGTCCTTGCCCATCTCCACTAAGCGCTTGGCGCGCTCGATCACCATCTCGGCCACCTGCACGTGGCGCGCGGCGGGCTCGTCGAAGGTGGAGCTGATGACCTCTCCGCGCACCGTGCGCTGCATCTCGGTCACTTCTTCGGGCCGCTCGTCGACCAGCAGCACGATCATGTGGATCTCGGGGTGGTTGGCCACCAGCGCGTGGGCGATGTGCTGCATCATCACCGTCTTGCCGGTCTTGGGCTGGGCCACCAGCAGCGCACGCTGGCCTTTGCCGATGGGCGCCACCAGGTCGATGATGCGGCTGGTGATGTTCTCCTCGCCCTTGATGTCACGCTCGAGCTTGAACACCTCTTTGGGAAAAAGCGGCGTCAGGTTCTCGAACATGATCTTGTGCTTGCTCTCCTCGGGCGTGACGTCGTTCACCCGGTCGACCTTGACCAGCGCAAAGTAACGTTCACCGTCCTTGGGCACACGCACCTCGCCCTCGATCATGTCGCCGGTGTGCAGGTTGAAGCGGCGGATCTGGCTGGGAGACAGGTAGATGTCGTCGGTGGAGGCCATGTAGCTGGCCTCGATCGAGCGCAGGAAGCCGAAGCCGTCGGGCAGCACCTCGAGCACGCCGTCGCCAAACACCTGCTCGCCGGCGCGGGCGCGCTTTTTCATGATGGCGAACATCAGCTCCTGCTTGCGCAGGCGGGCGACGTTGTCGATCTCCAGCGCCTCACCCATCGTGATGAGTGCGGAGACGTGGAGCGCCTTCAGTTCTGAGAGATGCATTTCGGGAGTCACCGGGAGGTGTGGGGCATTGCGCCGGGCCAGGCGCACGATGGGGGATGGTGGCGTGCCGCCCAATCGGCGGGAT
>JBBQAW010000348.1:0-4243 GCA_038316815.1 Burkholderiales bacterium | reverse complement strand
CACCGACCCCGAGGCCGAGATCTACCAGTAGGCGCAGCGCCGACGCAAAAGGCCGCCGCTGCGGCATCGTCAAATGATGCTGCGGCGCAACATCGCAGATGCCGATGGCGCCCACAATCGCGCCAGACGCTCATGACCGCGCTCAAAGCACCCCGCACCCCCGGCGCCCTGGCAACGCTGACCCTCGGGGCCGTCGGCGTGGTGTATGGCGACATCGGCACCAGCCCGCTGTACGCGCTGAAAGAGGTCTTTGCGCACGACCGCGTGCCGCTGACGCCCGACAACGTGCTGGGCATCTTGTCGCTGGTGTTCTGGACGCTGACGGTCATCGTCTCGCTGAAGTACGTGTCGCTGATCCTGCGTGCCGACAACAACGGCGAGGGCGGCTTGATCGCCATGCTGGCGCTGGCCTCGCAGGCGGTGAAGCGGCGGCCGAACCTGCGCCGCCGACTGCTGCTGCTGGGCATCTTCGGCACCGCCATCTTCTTTGGCGACGGCGTCATCACGCCGGCCATCAGCGTGTTGTCTGCCGTCGAAGGCTTGGAAGTGGCGGCGCCGGCACTGCACCGCTGGGTCGTGCCGCTGACGCTGGTCGTCATCACGGTGTTGTTCGCGGCCCAGCGCTTCGGCACCGCAGCGGTCGGGCGGCTGTTCGGCCCCGTCACCGTGGTCTGGTTCGGCGTGCTGGCGCTGCTGGGCGTCATGCACATCCTGCGTCACCCGCAGGTGCTGGTAGCGCTGTCGCCGCACCATGCGCTGGGGTTCATGGCCTCGCAGCCGGGCGTGGCCTTCGTTGCGCTGGGGGCGGTGGTGTTGTGCGTCACCGGCGCCGAGGCGCTGTATGCCGACCTGGGGCACTTCGGCCGCCGGCCCATTCGGCTGGCCTGGTTCGCCGTTGTCATGCCGGCCCTGGTGCTGAACTATTTCGGCCAGGGGGCGATGCTGCTGCAGCACCCCGAAAACGTCGGCAATCCGTTTTACGAGATGGCGCCGCACTGGGCGTTGTTCCCGCTCATCGGCCTGGCCACGCTGGCCACCGTCATCGCGTCGCAGGCTTTGATCACGGCCGCCTTCAGTGTCACCAAGCAGGCCATTCAGCTGGGCTATCTGCCGCGGCTGCGCGTGGTGCACACCAGCGAACGTGAAACCGGGCAGATCTACGTGCCCTTCGTCAACTGGTCGCTTTACGGCTGCGTGGTGTTCGCCGTCGTCGTGTTCGGCAGCAGCAGCGCGCTGGCCCATGCTTACGGCATTGCGGTCACGATCGACATGACCATCACCACCATCATGACCTTCTTCGTCATCCGCTATGCCTGGAAGCTGCCGCTGGCCTTGTGTCTGGCGGCCACAAGCTTTTTCTTCGTCGTCGACATCGTCTTCTTCGCCGCCAATGTGGTGAAGGTGCTGGACGGCGGCTGGTTCCCGCTGGTCATCGGCGGCGCCATGTTCTTGCTGATGACGACCTGGAAGCAGGGCCGCCGCTTGTTGGCCGCACGCCTGCGCGAGGACTCGATCGAGCTGGATGTCTTCCTCACGTCGATCTTCATCAGCCCACCGCTGCGCGTGCCGGGCACAGCCGTATTCCTGAGCGCCGAGAGTGGCTCCACGCCTTTTGCGTTGCTGCACAACCTGAAGCACAACAAGGTCCTGCACGAGCAGAACCTGTTCGTGACGGTTCTTCATCATGAGCGGCCCTGGATCGGTGTCGACCAGCGCTGCGAAGTACAGCCCCTGGGCCACGACTGCTGGCAGGTGACGCTGCACTTCGGCTTCAAGAACGACCCCGATGTGCCCGCAGCCCTGAAGCTGCTGCGCGCGCGCGGCGTGGTGTTCGAAGACATGGAGACGAGCTATTTCCTCAGCCGCGACCGTGTTGTCCCCACACTCGGCGGCGGCATGGCGCTCTGGCGCGAGCAGCTGTTCGCCAGCATGCACCGCAATGCCGCGGGCGCGGCCGACTTCCTGAACCTGCCGACCAACCGGCTGGTGGAGCTGGGCACCAAGATCGAGATTTAGCGCCGTGTTCGACGCTATGTGGAACATCAATCCGCGTCTTGGGTTGCCTGCCGTCGTTGCAAATCCGCGCAATGCAAAAGAGCATCGCTGTCGTTTGCGTCCAGGCAGACAACCCGATCCATCGGTTTTCTCAGGTTCCAAACAGTAGCGAACCCTGCACCAGGCGCCCGGCGCTTCAGCCGGGGTTCGCGGTCTCGGCGCTTCAGTTGTCAGCCACCCACAAGCTGTAGCTGCCTGTCACCGGCCCCGACACGCCGGCGTTGCGCAGCACGCGCAGCGTCACCGGCAGGATGCTGGCCGTGGTGTTGGTCCAGCTGACGGTATTCACCTGGCCCAGGCCCAGTGCGCTGCTGACCAGGGTCTCGCCAGAAAAATTCAACAGCGCCAGGCTGTGGCCTGCCGCCGGGTTGGGGGTCAGGCTGGCGTTCAGGGTGCGGCCGGGTAGCAGCACGACCCGGAAGAAGTCGACATCGTCCCGCATGGCCGGGTTGGTCACGGCGGTGGCTGCGCTCACCACCACCGGCAGCGTGGCGAGCACTTGCGGGCGGGCACGGCTGTCGTTGGGTTCGGTTTCTGCCACTTGCAGCGGCGGCACGGCACTGATGTTCAAAAACGCTGCCGACACTGGGCCCCAGGTGCCGCTGGCGTCACGCGCGCGCACGTAGACGATGTGCTGGCCGGCGGGCAGGCCGGCGGTGGGCAAGTTGCCGCTCAGGCCTTCGGTGGCGCTGTTGAAGCTGCCGTCGGCGGGCTGCAGTGCAACGGGCACGGCGCTGGCGTCCCAGGGGGGCGTGCCGATGGTCGCTTCGGCCGAGGTCACGGCCTGGGAAGCTTCAACACCGTTGGCGTTGTTGAAGCGCGAGTCGGTGGCGCTGGCGCTCAGCTGCACCACGGTGCCGGCCAGCACGCCGGTTGTCGATGCCGTGCCGTTCAAGACCGGCGTCAACACCTCGGGCCCGCCGGGGGTGATGTAGGGCGTACGCACCACCTTGGCGGCATAGATCAGTGCTGGCAGGTTCTTGGGCTTGATGTTGGCTTCGAAGCTGGCGCAGCTTTCGAAGAATGCCGTGCCCAGTTCGAAGGTGAAAGCGGCCACGCCCAGTTCGCCATAGCTTGGGCCGTCGCTGGTGCCGTCGGTCGGGTACAGGCCGATCGACTGCTGCGGCGTGTAGCCGTTGAACCAGGCAAAGCGCCGGCCCAGCGTCTGCAGCGCTGCGCCGTTGGGCGCTGGCGCGGCAGTGGCGCCCCAGGGCCACAACACCAGCTGGCTGAAGCTGTGGATGTCGAGGTGGATGCCGCTGGTGTCCGTCGGCGCCGGGTCGTTGATGCCCGGGCCACGACGGTCGGGGAAGATGCTGCGGATGTAGCTCTGGATGGCTTGCGTTTCTGGCTCAGACCCGGCCGACGGGCCGCGGTAAGTCAGGCTGCACTGCGTTCCGCTGCTGCCCTGGCCATTGGTGCTGTTCCAGCCGTTGGTGAAATTGCGGTTCAGGTCGACGCCGCGCGAATTGCTGTTGGCGCAGAAGTTGTTGTTGGCGTTCTTGCGCCACGACAAGCCCATTTCGGCGCGCTTGCGGCCGTCGGGGTTGGCGTGCAGCAGCAGGTGCACTTCATGGTGGTCCAGGATCCAGGTGGCGTCGGCATTCGTGCCGTGCCCGTTCACCAGCAAGCGCGCAAATTCAAGCACCAGCGGCGCGGTGGTGTATTCACGCGCATGGATGGCGCTGTTGATGAAGAGCTTGGGCTTGCCTTCAGGCGGGGCGGGCACGGCGCTGTTGGTGAGCTTCAGCACCTTCAGGTCGTAGCCGCCGGCGGCGTTCTGGGTCTTCAGCCACGACGGCCCGGCATTGACCCAGGAAGCGATGGTCGGGCGCGCTGCAATCAACCCGTCGGCGGCGCTGAAGGTTTCCTCCACCGTTTCGTAGCAGGCGTAACCGGGAATGCTGGCCGGTTCGGGCTGGCCCGCGGCACGACGCGCGGCGGCAATCTGGAATTGCGTCAGCGCGTTGTTGCGGCGTTCGATGAAGTCGGTGGCGGGTTCGAAGCGAAAGCCGAAGCGGCGCAATTTCTCCATATCGCGCGCGTCGAGTTGCAGTATCAGGAAGCCGCCTTCGTAGTCGCTTTCCAGCAGGTTGGCGTGGAAGCTGATGGCCGCCTTGCGCGCGATCTCGCGGCTGGGGAAATAGGCCTTCCAGACGTCGGTGGCCTGCTTTTCCATTTCCAGCAG
>JBBQAW010000347.1:0-4247 GCA_038316815.1 Burkholderiales bacterium | reverse complement strand
GGTGTGCGCGCTGGCGTACAGGCGGCGCTGAGACCGCTGCGGGTCGCCGGCGCGGTCGAACCGCTCGACCAACAACACCTGGTGCGCGCTGAAGGTGTGCAGTGCCACCGCTGCGGCGTCCAGGCCCGCCAGGCGCGCCATCGTCATCGCCACAAATTCGCGCGCGGGTAGCGCGGCCCGGTCGCCGCGATCTTGCATCTTTGCCAGCCACAGGCGGCCTTCGTGTACCAGCGTGGTCTTGGGGCGCTCGCCCCCGGCGCTGGTGTCGAGGTCTTGGTTGAGCCGGCGCAGTGCCCGGCTGGCTGGTGCAACCCCGTCCATCGCCTCGGCCAGCAACTTCAACTGCGCCAGTGACTTGGGAGACCAGGCCAGCTTGCGTTCGATGTTTGTGCAGACCTCGATAGCGCCCACGCCATCGGGCACGCCGCGGTCCAGCAGTTCAAGTGGGCTGAGGTCGGCGCCGGCTTGAGAAATCAGGCGGTCGGCGCCGTAGCCGGCCGGCATTGCGTCGCGCACAACGCCAGGCAAGCCGTCGGCGGCCGGGATGGCGATACCGCGAGAACTGCGCACCAGACGAAGCTCCACCGGGTCCAGTGGAAGCGCGTCGACCCGGGCAAGGTAGTCAGGCACGTAGGTAAAACGGGCGGCGCGGTCGGCGGTCAGCTCACCCGCCTGCAGTGGCGAGTCGTGACCCGGCAGCCAGACCCAAACGGGGACCGTGGCCATCGGCGGCTACCTGTCTGGCGCTGCGCGAAGCTGGCGCTGCGCGAAGCTTGCCGTCTCGGGGTCTCTGCGCGGATCAAGCAGGTCGTCGATCTGGTCCAGCAGATTCAGGCCTTGCATCACCTTGAGGCAGTTGCCCAGCGCAACGCCGTCAGCGCCGTCCTCCAGCGACCGAAGCGTCGACAGCGACACGTCTGACAGGTGGGCGAGTTGCGCCTGCGTCATGTCGCGCAGCTTTCGGGCGAGGATCAGGCGTTGGCCCAGGCGCTGCAATGAGGTCTTCACGAGCACGGGCGTGTGCTTGGGCGGACGGCGCGGCGAGGACAACGGCATAACGCTGGACTGTAAGGATATATAGCTGATAATTCAACGAAAAATAGGTGTTTGTCGTTGACATTTTGCATATTTTGGGGGATCAGGCTATCCCGGCAGAAGTCCGCAGGCGCAGCAGGCATCATGTGAGGGATGCACGGTCATGCCGTTGGCTGGAACAAGGCCAACCGCTCAATCGCTGCGGCGTGAATGGCTCGGCGACACGCAACGGTGTGTGCGACTGAGTGCAAAACCCGCTGCGCCGCCAACGATCACGGGAGCGCCGAAACAGGCTCCAGCCGCAGAAGCTGCAAACCCGCGAAACGCACAAAGTCGCTGTCGAAGCTGACCAAACGCAGGTTGGCCGAGGTGGCGAATGCTGCAAGGTAGGCATCGGTCAACCAGCGAGCCGGCAAACCGGCCGCCGTCAGACGGCGCAACTCGGTGTCGCAGCCAAGCGGTTCGCTGTACAGGCCCACCTCAGGCAGGCCCACAAAGCGGTCATAAGCAGCAAGCGCGGACAGCGCGTCCAGTGCGTCCGGCCCCATGAGCTTGGGTTGGGTCAGCAGGCGGACCAACCCCAACATGGTCACCCTGCAAAACCAAAGCCGTTGTGCGGCCTCGCCGTGCCAGTAGGCCTGCGCAGCGTCGTGGTGAGGGTGCTGCTGCACCGTCAATGCCAACCACACATTGACATCGGGCAAGTCACCCTGCGATTCGTCAGGGCCGGCGCCATATCGACGCGACAAGATCAGCCCTGCCCATCCAGCAAATCGAACAGGTTTGCATTGCTGAGCAGGCCCGCAGGAAGGGGCTGACCCAGCGAGATGCTCGGGCAGGCACTGCGTGGAACACTGCTCAGGGTGAGCGCCCCGGCAAGCCCACGCTCGACCAAGCGGCGAACCAGGTCTTTCATGGGCAAGCCTTCAAGTGCAGAGCGCGCCTTCAGCGTGCGGTAGAGAGCATCCGGCAGGTCAATGGTGGTGCGCATAAACGCACATCAGCATATTTCGCCCGCATGCCTCACAGCCGCTTCGCAGCCGGGACCAGGCGTTGGCGCCCGAGCCCCGGGAAAGCCGTCAAGCGCCAAGCTGTGTCGCGTTGAATTCGGCTTGCATGTCACGCCGGCTGGGCACGCTCATCACCGCCAACCCGGTATGGCGCGCCAGCTCCAGCACACGCTGGCGGTCCTCGGCTGACGCACCCGGCATGGCCACGATGACATGGGTGGCACCGGCCAACACATGCGGAAACGCCAAATCGGCGATGCCGCCCTGAACCGTCACGCCGGCAATGCGCAGGCCGCGCTTGGCCGGGTCGTCGTCGAGCATGGCCAACACCGTCCAACCGTCGCGCCGGTGGATGGCGCCAACCAGGCGGCGCGCCGCTTCACCGGCGCCCAGCACGATGGCGCGGCGCGGCTCGCCGTCCTCGCCGCTGACACGTGAACGGGCATGCTCCCACACCATGCGGTAGGCCATGCGCATCAGACAAAGCACCAGCAGGCAGAACAATGGGTGCAGCAGCAACACCGCGCGGGCCACGCCCACCAGCTGCGCCATCAGCACGACTACCGCACTGACCAACCCGGCCATCAGACAGGCAGCGGCGATGCGCTTGAAGTCATCAAAGCCGAAAAAACGCCACAGGCCGCGTGGCACGCCGGTGACCGCCATCGCCAACAGGTAGGCCAGCACGACGCCAAAGGACACGTAGTCGTCGTACCACGGGCGGCCGGGCTGCCAGCGCTCAAAGCCGAGGCGGAACAGGTAGGTGACATGCCAGCAGGCCAGGATCGCGAGCGCATCGGCCAGCGTGGCCCAGGCGCGGTTGCGGGGGTTCAGCGCCGACATCTTCTGGTCTAGCCAGGGCCACAGCTTGCTGTCGTTCATGTTGAGGCCTTTCCAGGGCGAAGGCAGGGACGGGACGAACACGGTGCGCAGCGTCAGGCCGATCACCTGCAGGTCGCTGGCCAGCGTCGGGTTGTCGACATAGTGCAGCGCATAGCGCAACTTGGCCGGCAGCACGACGTCGATGTACTCACGCTCAGGGTCGCTGGCGCGTGCCAGCAAGGTGTTCTCGTGCTGGTAGTGCACCGATGCAAAGTCGGTGATGCCTGGCCGCACGCTGAGCAGGCGCTCGCGCCACGCGGCCGGGTAGTGGGCCACGTAACGCGGTACCTCGGGCCGCGGGCCGACCAGGCTCATGGTGCCGCGCAGCACGTCGATCAACTGGGCCAGTTCGTCCAGCTTGGTGCGGCGCAAGCAGGCGCCCACGCGTGTGATGCGCACATCCCCCGCCACCGTCAACTCGATGCCACCGGTTGGCCGGCTGACCGTCATGGTGCGGAACTTGAAGATGCGAAACGGCCGGCCGTAACGCCCTACCCTCTCCTGGCGAAAAAACACCGGGCCGGGGGAATCGAGCTTGATGGCTGCGGCCAGCAGCAGCAGCAGCGGGGCCAGCAGCAAGAGGCCGAGCGCGGCGGCGACGACATCGAACAGGCGCTTGAGCACGGCAGCCGATCAGCGCAACGCCGTCTTGATCGCCTCGCAAACCCGCAACACGTCATCGTCGGTCATGCTGGTGTAGATCGGCAGGCTGAGCATGGCATCAAACGCCTGCTGGCTCTGCGGGAACTGCGCCGGGCTCAGACCGTAGCGGTCACGCCAATAGGGGTGCAGGTGCAGCGGCGTGTAGTGCACGCTGCAGCCGATGCGCTGGGCAAACAGGTGCTCGATCAGTGCGTTGCGGCCCATCGCCGCCTGCGGCAGCAGCCGCAGCACGTAGAGGTGCCAGGAATGCAGGTCGCCCGGCAGGCTGTCTGGCGGCAGGATCACGGGCAGGCCTTGCAGCGCCTGGTTGTACAGCGCGGCAATCTGCGCCCGGCGCTGGCCAAAACGATGGGCTTTTTTCAACTGCCCCAGGCCCAGCGCCGCCGCGATGTCCGTCAGGTTGTACTTGAACCCGGGCGCCACGATCTCGTAGTACCAGCTGGGCACGGTGGCGGTGAAGCGGTCAAACGCATCGCGGCTCATGCCGTGCAGGCGCATCACCTGGGCGCGCTTGGCCAGCGCCGCGTTACGGGTGACCAGCATGCCGCCCTCGCCGGTGGTGATGGTCTTGTTGGCGTAAAAGCTGAAGACGGTGGCGTCGCTGTCCAGCGTGCCTACCCGTCTGCCGGCGCTGGTGGTGGGCAGCGCGTGGGCGGC
>JBBQAW010000346.1:0-4257 GCA_038316815.1 Burkholderiales bacterium | reverse complement strand
TGCCCGACGGCAAGCTGAGCACGCGCGAATACATCCAGCACGCTGGTGCCGTGGCCGTGGTGGCGTTGCATGACGACGGCAGGGTCGTGCTGGTGCGCCAGCATCGCTACCCGCTGGGCCGCGTGTTGCTCGAGCTGCCCGCAGGCAAGCTCGACAACGGCGAAACCACCCTGGCCTGCGCCCAGCGTGAACTGCTGGAAGAAACCGGCTATGTCGCCAGCGAATGGGCCTTCGGCCTGGAGATTCACAACGCTGCAGCCTACAGCAACGAAAGCATCTGGATCTGGATGGCCCGCGGCCTGAAGCCCGGCGCCCAGCAGCTGGACGCGGGTGAATTCATCGAAGTCGTCGAACATACCGAAGCCGAACTTGACGCGCTGTGCGCCAGCGGCGGCCTGCCCGATGTGAAGACCATCGTCGGCCTGCACCTGCTGCAGCGCTGGCGCGCGGGTGCGCGCAGCCTGCAGTGGCATGCAGCCACCACGCCATGAGCTTCGACCCTGGCGCCCTGATGCCCTGCCGCCCATCCGGCCGTACAGGCCTGCTTAAGATGCGCACATGAAAGTGCTGGATTTGCGCTGCGCCAACGGCCACGGCTTTGAGGGCTGGTTCGCGTCCGAAGACGACTACATGCAGCAGAACGGCGGCGGCCTGCTGCAGTGCCCGATGTGCAACGACGCGGTCATCACGCGCATGCCGTCGGCACCACGCCTGAACCTGTCCGGTGCGCGTGAGCCGAAGCAGGCTTTACCGGCGGCTGCGGCTGCGGCCGCGGCTGCGCCTTCATCGGCATCGACATCGGCATCGGCATCGGCGCCCGCGCAGGCTCTGGCCGCCACGGCCGAAGCCCCCCAACCGGCCGACTTGCAGGCCGCCTGGATGACCGCCGTACGACAACTGATGAACCGCACCGAAGACGTGGGCGACCGTTTTGCCGAAGAAGCACGCCGCATTCACTACGGCGAAACCGAAGAGCGCGGCATTCGCGGCCAGGCGACGAACGAAGAGCGTGCAGCGTTGCGCGAAGAGGGCATTGAAACCGTCGCCATCCCGGTGCCAGCGGCATTGAAGGGCCCGCTGCAGTGATGGCGGGCGGGCGCTGCCGGCAGCGCTGCTGCCGGCAGAGGACCCGTCACTTCACGGCGATGACCGCGATCTCGATCTTCACATCGCGCGGCAGGCGGGCCACCTCGACGGTGGCGCGGCTGGGTGGTGCGGTCTTGAAAAACTCTCCGTAGACAGCGTTCATGCGCCCGAACTCGTTCAGGTCTTTCAAAAAGACGCTCGACATCACGACGTTCTGATGGCTCATGCCCTGAGCCTTCAGGACTTCACCGATGTATTCCAGCACCAGCCGAGTCTGCTCTTCAATCGTCGTGCCCTCGGTGGCAGTGCCGGCCTTGTTCAGCGGGATGACGCCCGACAGGTAGTAAGTGTTGCCTGCCTGCACCATCTGCGAGTAGGGGCCGATGGCGGGGTAGATGTTGGCAGTCGTATGGATGATCTTGCCACCGCCAGGCCCGCTGGGAGCGGCACAACCGCCAAGCAGCGCCAGTGCTGCTGCGGCGACAGCAAGGTTCAAAGTTCTGGGACGGCGCAGGTACATGCTTGGGCTCCTTGTGGGTTGGCGTGGAGATCGGGTGTTGACACTGGCCATCAGCTGCGTGAGCGCACAGGTACGGGCACGGTCAGCTGCAGCTTTGCGACGAGGTTGTCCACGTCGGCTGTGTTGTGGAACAGGTGCGTCGAGATGCGCAGTGGTGCGGACGACGTGGTGCTGGTGGCATTGCTCGCTGGGCTGCCGCGCAAGGTGTGGGGCACCGTGTTATTGCGCACCACGACGTTGTGCGTCGTACGCAGCGTCGTCACGGCCGCGGCCGAGGTTGTTGCCTGGGCGCTGGCTTGCGCGGCCAGGAGCACGGCGTTGTAGTCGAAGCCTGGCGAGAACGGGTTGAACGAGGTCAGGGCGACGCGGGCGTGGTTCGGGGTGTTGGCGTCGTATACCGTTGCCATCGACTGCGGCCCCCAGGTGGCGGCCAGCCGGCTGCGCAGGTACTGCGACAAGGCGACGATGTAGTCCTCGAGGTTCTGGCGCCCCCAGCTGTCCCACATCTGGCAGCATTCTTCCAGCGCGCGCAGCGCCGGGAACGACGGGTTGCCGATGCTCATCAGCGTTGCCGCGACGTTTTGCGCAGGGTTGCGCACGCCCCCTTGCAGTGTGCTGCCGACGGTCTGCGAATAGCCGCCGGAGATCGTCGGGTAGAAGGCCGGCAGCGGGGTCGTGTTGCTGTAGCCGGGCAGGGTCAGCGTAACGCTCTGGCCGGCGATGGTCACGACCTTGGTGTAGGTCGCCGGGGCCGCTGGGCTGGTGTTGTTGCGGACGTACAGGATGCCGGTTTGCCCCGGGCCGCACTGCCACTTGTGGCCGGAGCCGGCGTAGAAGTCGCAGCCGATGTCGTGGAAATTCAAGTTCAGCATGCCGGGGCCGTGGGCGCCGTCGATGATCGAGATCAGGCCCTGCGATGCGGCCCATTGGCACAGCAGTTTGTCGGGCAGACGAATACCCGTCAGGAATGGGGGCGACGAAAACATGATCGCCTTGGTGTTGTTGGTGCGCAGCGCCTGGAAGCGTGCCAGCACCTCGGCGTCGCTGTAGCTGTCGCCGGTGGGCAGATTCACACGCCGGATCGTCAGGCTGCGCCGATCGGCGGCAATCGCCAGCGGCGAGTTGCCACCCGGGTGCTCCATGTTGGTGGTGATGATCTCGTCACCCGGGTTCAGCACAATCCCGTTGAAGATCTTGCTCATGCCGTCGGTGGTGTTGAAGCACATCACGATCTCGAACGGGTCGGCACCGAAGCCCGTCGCAATGCGGTTTCGCATGTCCTGCGTGCTGAACGAGGCTGTGGGGTCGCGTGCGAGAAGCGCGTTGTTGGCAGACAGGTTTTTCAGCACCGAAATCGGCGTCGAACCGGTGGTGCCGATGTTCATGAAGGTGCGGGCGGGGTCCAGCGCGAAAGCGGCAGCGTAAGGGCCGCCGTAGGCCAGCGCCGGGCTGCTGTAGAGCGCACCGCCCAGGCCGCTGGCCGCAGTGGCCCCAACCCCCAAGGCTTTGAAGAACTGGCGTCGCCCGTCGTGAAACCTTTCCTGCGCTTCGAGAGCTGCGGCTAGGGCCTTGGATTCGCTGAAATTTGCGCTCATGCTGGACTCCTGGGTTGTTGGAGACAGGCCGCCACACGACGCACTTGCCTGTGATCGGTGCCCCGGGGTTTGGAACGGGGATGAAACTGGGGTGGAACGAGAGTGAGGGTCAGGCCGCGGAGAGCCGCTCTCCACCCCGCTGGCGCCGTTGGCGCCACGCCATCACGGCCAACAGGCCTGGCAAGGCCAGCAGCGCAGCGTGGGGTTCAGGCACCAGGGCCACGCCGTTCATGTTGATGGCGTAGTTCCAGCCGGTGCTGCCACCCGCGCCCCCGCCCGCAACGAAGGTGTCGAAGATGAAGTCGCCATTGGTGTCGTAGCACTGCGTGACCGAACCGGTGCAGGCCAGCAGGCCCGGGTTATAGCCGGAAAAACCCAGCGTGTAGCGGCCCACCATGTTGGCCGGAATGTTGAACAGGATCGCCGACATGAAGCCGTTGCCGCCACCATCGTCGTTACTGGCGACCAGGTTTCCCGTCGGGCCGAACAGGCCCATGATCGAGTCGGCAAAGCCGTCAGGGCTCGTAGAGACGATGCTCAGCTGGCCTGAACCGAAGACCAAAAACGAGAAAAAGTCGTCAGAGGGGTCAGCGAAGCTGCGACCTCCCGAGATGGAAAACGCGCCGGGCGAGTTCATCAACATCTGCGCGCCCTGCAGCGTGTTGTTGGGTTCGATCTCGACGTTGGCCTGTGCCGTTCCGACGGCAGTGGCCAGACAAAAGCTGAGTGCCCAAGGGCATTTCTCCATCCACCGTTTCATGGCACGTCCTCTGGTTGTGAATTCGCTCATAGCGTGACAACCACCACAAGAAAGAGTCCCGTGTTCGTGCGGAAATCATTCGAAGGGATGATGCAAGCGAAGGCTCGTCGATAGCTGGTCAACTGGAAACTGGGGTTTCCACTCATTTGGGGGGTTCGCGCCGCCTGTCTCGGGGATTGCCTTTTGGACCTTGGGGAATGACTCGCTGAACAAGTTACCTCGATGCGCGCGCTGCAAGGCACGGGCGCAACGGTGCCTAAAGAACCCGCCCCGGGTTCATTAGCCCTTGCGGGTCC
>JBBQAW010000345.1:0-4258 GCA_038316815.1 Burkholderiales bacterium | reverse complement strand
GCGGCCAGTTGTTGCGTGACGTAACTCTGCAGCGAATTCAGGCGCGCCAGGTTCGCGTCCATGGCCGTGTACTGCTGCACCAGCCGGGCCTCGAAGCGCGTCACGCGGTCTTCCAGGCGCTCGGCGCTGTCCTTGTTCTTGTTGATCAGCTTTTGCAGGCCTTCAGTGCGCGTGGTGAGTGTGCCGTCCACGGCCAGCACTTGTGTGGCCAGCTGCGCGTAGCGCCGCGCGAAGCCCAGATTGACCGGGTTAAGCGTGTCGTTGTTACTGAAGGCCTTCTTCAGTTCGGGCAGGTTGGTCAGCGCGCTGTCGAGCTTGCCACTGGCCACCTTCAGCGTGCCGTCGCGCTGCAGTTCCAGGCCGATGTCGGTCAGGCGCGGGAAGCTGCCCGATGCGCCCGAAGGTGCATTGAGCACGCCGCGCAGCCGCGTTACCAGCGAGTTGACGGCGCTGTCGCCCTGCAGCAGCCCGCCCACCTTGCTGCTGGCGTCGAACCGGGTCTGGTTGGCGATGTAGCTGGCCAGGCCGTTGTAGGCGGTGGCGAAGTCTTCCACCGCTTTCTTGATGGATTCGCGGTCGCTGGTCACAGCCACGTTCACGGCGCCGGGCGGCACCTGCCCGGGCACGGTGGTGGTCTTGCGCAGGCGCAGGGTCAGGCCCTCGATGACACCGTTCAGTTCGTTGTTGGCCGAGTTCACCTCGATGCCGTTGACGCTGGCCACGGCGTTCAGGGCTGCTTGCTTGAACTCCATCTGCGTGGCGCCGTTTTGGGGGTCGAAGGCGAAGCGCGACAAACCGTTGGCGTCGCCCGACGTGCCGTCAGCGTCGGTGACGCTGACACGGAAGCCGTTGTCGGCGCCGGTGGCGGTGGACCGCAGTGCCAGCCGCACCCCGTTGGCGTCGGTGATCAGCGATGCTGTGACACCCGCGCTGCTGCCGTTGATCTTGTCGCGCAGGGTCTGCAGCGTGTCAGTGTCGGTGATGGTGATGTCCAGCGTCGCGCTGCCGTTTTGTGCCGTGAAGGCCGAGGGCGGATCGTTCCAGCGACCCAGTTGCAGCGACAGCGTGCCTTCGCCCACCAGGTCGGTGGCCGCAGACACCACGGCCGTGGAAGCCAAGGTCTGGTTGGCCGCCAGTTGCGACACTGAAATGGCGTAGTTGCCCGGCGCTGCGCTGGACCCGCCCACCGTGGCTACAGCAGACTCGTCAGACGAGGTCGCTGCGGCCTGCGTCCACAGGCTGGCGGTGTTGAGCCTGTTCGACGCGTCCTGCAGCGAGCTGAACAGACTCTTCATCTGCCCGAAGGCCGACACCTTGGTCTGCAGGCGGCTGCTGTCGGTCTGCAACTGCTGCAGCGGGCGACGTTCCAGCGCCACCAGTTGCGACACGATGCTGTTGATGTCCAGCCCGCTGCCGATGCCCAGAGAGGTGATGGTGGACATGGTTTCGTCTCCGTCGCCCACAGCGGGCACATGCAGTTCAACAATGGAAAAAGGGCTGGGCAGCGCCCAGCCCTTTTCGGGTACCTACACAGGTTGTCGGCAGGCCGCGCCGGACCTTGAGCCGCAGGCCGCCGTGCCCTGCCCGTCGATCAGCGCTGCAGCAACGACAGCACCTGATTGGGCAGCTGATTCGCCTGGGCAACCATCGCATTTCCAGCCTGCTGCAGGATCTGCGCGCGCGACAGGTTCGAGGTCTCGACTGCGTAGTCGGCGTCCATGATGCGGCTGCGCGCAGCGGTCTGGTTCTCGCTGCTCACCATCAGGTTGCTGATGACGTTGTCGAAGCGGTTCTGCACGGCGCCGAAAGCAGCGCGCTGGGCATTGATGGCGTCGATCGCGAGGTCCAGCACCCCGATGGCTTGCACCGCGAGGATGCCGTCGGCGCCGGACACCGCCACAGCGGGGTCGGTGCCCACGGCAGAACCCACGGCGGTGGTGATAGCCCCGAGCGTGGTCCAGTTGAAGGCCGCTACGGACACCTGGTCCAGCGCGGAGACGGTGTTGGCGCCGATCTGGAAGGTCGATGTCAGCGAGGTCGCCAGGATGTTCTGGCCGTTGAACTGCGTGCCACCCAGGGTGCGCGCCGCTTCGCGGGCCAGTTGCAGGTACTCGTTGTTCAGACTGGTGCGGTCGGTGCTGGTATTGGTGCCGTTGGCCGCCTGCACCGCCAGTTCACGCATGCGCTGCATCATGTCGGCCACCTTGCCCAAGGCGCCTTCGCCCACCTGGGCCATCGAGATGCCGTCGTTGGCGTTGCGCATGGCCACGTTCATGCCGCGGATCTGCGTGTTCATGCGCTCGGCGATGGCCAGGCCGGCGGCGTCGTCCTTGGCGCTGTTGACCCGCAGGCCCGAGGACAGGCGCTGCATCGAGGTGCTGAGCTGAGACTGGCTCATGCTCAAGTTGCGCTGAGCGTTCAGCGAAACGAGGTTCGTGTTGATGGTCTGTGCCACGGGGGGCTCCTTGGAGGCGAAATCAGCTTGGGATTCGGTGCGGTTCGTACCGCCGAGGTGACCGAAGCGCTGAAACGAAGATTAGTGCGCTTGCGCGACCGTCACTTTGTTGAAAAGCCGTGATTTCGCCGTCCAGTTCGCCTCCGATGCGGGCTTCGTTCGAAGCCTCGGCCATGAAAAAGGGGCCCATCGTTGCCGAAGGGCCCCATTGCGAACAAGTCGCGCGCCTTAGGCGCGTCGACCCGTGCTGTCGTCAGCGCAGCAGCGCCAGGACCTGGTTAGGCAGCTGGTTGGCTTGCGCCACCATGGCGTTGCCGGCCTGCTGCAGGATGCTGGCGCGAGACAGGTTGGAGGTTTCCACCGCGTAGTCGGCGTCCATGATGCGGGCGCGTGCAGCGGTCTGATTTTCGGATGAAGTCATCAGGTTGCTGACCACGTTGTCGAAGCGGTTCTGCACTGCGCCGAAGGTGGCGCGGCCTTCGTTGACACGGTTGATGGCGGCGTCCAGGGCCGTGATGGCGGCCAGGGCGAAGCTGCCGTCGGTGCCGGCGATGGCCGTCGTCGGGTTAGTGGCCAGTGCCGCGCCGATGGCAGTGGTGATGGTGGCCTCGGCCGTCCAGTTGAATTCCGTCACCGAAATCCGGTCCAGGTTGGCATCGGTGTTGGCGCCGATCTGGAAGACCGATGCCTGCGTCGTCGCCAGCACGTTCTGGCCGTTGAACTGCGCGCCACCCAGGGTACGGGCCGATTCGTTGGCAAGTTGCAGGTACTCGTTGTTCAGGCTGGTGCGGTCGGTGCTGGTGTTGGTGCCGTTGGCGGCCTGCACCGCCAGTTCACGCATGCGCTGCAGCATGTCGCCCACTTTGCCCAGCGAGCCTTCTGCGGTCTGCGCCAGAGAGATGCCGTCATTGGCGTTGCGCATCGCCACGCTCATGCCACGCACCTGCGAGTTCATGCGTTCGGCGATGGCCAGGCCGGCCGCGTCGTCCTTGGCGCTGTTGACCCGCAGGCCCGAAGACAGGCGCTGCATCGAGGTGCTGAGCAGGGATTGGCTCGCGCTCAGGTTGCGCTGGGCGTTGAGAGACACGAGGTTGGTATTGATCGTCTGGGCCATGATGAGGCTCTCCAAGGGGTTTAAAAGACCACAGGCATGTGCCTGGCAGGTACGAGCAGTCGGCGCACCTTGACTTGCGGTGCCTGCCTGCAACTCCACCGTTGGCCTGGGTGCCCGAGGGCACCTTCAGCCGCTGGTGAAACTCGCCCGGGCCTTTCGCTGCCGAGGAAAACAGCGCACCAGGTGTCCTGATGTCTGCAGCTCCTCGACCCGTTTCGGTCCGGACCCCGCACTCGTCTGCACGAGGCGTTGAGCCGTTTTCGTCTTGGCTTCAGAAACCTTTAGCGGCCACGACAAGATTTCCTGCAACAGCCCTGTCCAGCGCTTCATTGGATGTGCTGCGCTTTTTGCCCTCAATTCCTGTTCTTGGCTGCCGATGGGCTGCGTGAACATCCGTCGGCCCCCATCCGTAAGCCGAGCACTGGCGCGGGGCGGGCGCGAAGAGACAAGCGCAAAGCAGGCGACTGGCCAAACCATCCCAAGTGCTCAGACAAGGAAAGACTTCCATGGACAGACGACTTCACATCGGCGGACGCGAAACACGCGCTGGTTGGGAGATCCTGGACGTGCTGCCCGGCCCGCATGTTGATCACTTGGGCAATGCGCTGGACTTGAGCCGCTTTGCCGACGACAGCTTTGCCGAGGTCTACGCATCGCATGTGCTGGAACACTTCGACTACAGGGAAGAA
>JBBQAW010000344.1:0-4263 GCA_038316815.1 Burkholderiales bacterium | reverse complement strand
GTGGGTCAAGGCGCTGTTCGCGGCGCTGCCGGGCGGCGAGATCGGCTTCCTGCTCTTCGTCAACGTGCTGATCTTCATCCTGGGTTGTTTCCTCGACTTCTTCGAGATCGCCTTCATCCTGCTGCCGCTGCTGCTGCCGGTCGTGAAGGAAATGGACATCAACCTGGTGTGGTTCGGCGTGATGGTGGCTTTGAACTTGCAAACCTCCTTCCTGACGCCGCCCTTCGGCTTCGCGCTGTTCTACCTGCGCAGCGTGGCACCGAAAACCGACTACATGGACAAGGTCACGAACAAGCGCATTGCAGCCTTCAAGACGGGTGACATCTACAAAGGCGCCGTCGCGTTTGTGGTGTTGCAGGTGATCATGGTCGCGGCCGTGGTCTGGAAGCCGGAGATCATTCTTTATGGTCTGGGCGAGGTACAAGTGCTGGACGTCGAGAATGTCGACCTGAACATCACCCCGATGGACGAGGAAGAGGAAGCCCCGCCCAGCTTCGGCCCTTCAGGCAGCGGGCCAGGAAATTGACGCGGTCTGACCTCGCGTTTTGGTTGCGGCCGGGAGTTTGCCCATGACACCCATCACCACAGCGCGACTGCCGATCGACGGGCTTTCTCATGTGGTGGGGGAAAGCACGCCGGCGCTGTCCGAATGGGCCATTCCGCAGTGGCTGGACCACACGGCAGCGGCGCGGCCGGGGCACACGGCCTGTGTCTTCACAGATGTGGGCCTACGCATGAACTGGGCCGAACTGCGCGAACAGACCGACCGCCTGGCGGCTGGCCTGCTGAAGCTGGGCTTTGCCAAAGGCGACCGGCTGGGCATCTGGGGCCCGAACCGCGTCGAATGGGTGCTGGCGCAGTACGCCACGGCGCGCATTGGCGTGGTGCTGGTCAACATCAACCCCGCCTACCGCCTGACTGAGCTGGAATACGCGCTGAACAAGGTGCAGTGCAAGGGGCTGATCACGGCGCCGGCGTTCAAGACCAGCCAGTACTTGCAGATGTTGCAGACCCTGGCGCCTGAATTGGCCAGCGCAACACCAGGCCAGTTGCATGCCGCGCGGCTGCCGCATCTACAAACGGTGGTACGCATGGGCCAGGAAGCCACGCCGGGCATGTTGAACTTCGACGCCGTGCTGGCGCTGGCCAGCGACGCGTTGGTGATGGAGGCGCGCCGCATCAGCGCCGGGCTGGACCGCCATGACCCCATCAACATCCAGTTCACCAGCGGCACCACGGGCCAGCCCAAGGGCGCGACGCTGACCCACCGCAACATCGTGAACAACGCGCGCCAGGTGGCGGCGGCCATGAACTTCGGCGGCGACGACCGCCTGTGCATCCCCGTGCCGCTGTACCACTGCTTCGGCATGGTGATGGGCTCACTGGTGTGCACGGTGACAGGCGGCACGATGGTCTTCCCGGGTGAGGGCTTCGATCCGCTGGTGACGTTGCAGGCCCTGCACAGCGAACGCTGCACGCACTTGCACGGCGTGCCGACGATGTTCATCGCGCAACTCGACCACGCCCGCTTCGCCGAGTTCGACCTGTCGCACCTGCGCGGCGGCATCATGGCCGGCAGCCCCTGCCCGGTCGAGGTGATGAAGCGCGTGAATCTGGCGATGAACATGCGCGAAGTCACCATTGCGTACGGCATGACCGAAACCAGCCCGGTGTCATTCCAGAGTGCGCCCGACGACCCCCTGGACAAGCGCGTATCCACCGTGGGCCGCGTGCTGCCGCACCTGGAAGCAAAAGTCATCGACAGCAAGGGCAGCACCGTACCGGTGGGCACCATCGGCGAGTTGTGTACCCGTGGCTACAGCGTGATGCAGGGCTACTGGGGCGACGCCCCGCGCACGGCCGAAGCTGTCGTCGACGGCTGGATGCACACCGGCGACCTGGCCACCATCGACGCGCAGGGCTACGGCAACATCGTGGGCCGGGTCAAGGACATGCTGATTCGTGGCGGCGAGAACGTCTACCCGCGCGAGGTCGAAGAGTTTCTGTTCAGCCACCCGGCAGTGGCCCAGGTACAGGTTTTCGGCGTGCCCGATGCCAGGTACGGCGAGGAAGTCTGCGCCTGGGTGGTGCTGAAACCCGGGCAGCAGGTGACCGAGGCAGAACTACGCGAGTTTTGCCGCGACCAGATCGCGCACTACAAGGTACCGCGCCATGTGCATTTCGTGGCCGAACTGCCCATGACGGTGACCGGCAAGGCGCAGAAGTTCGTTATGCGGGAAGAGATGACGCGCCTGCTGGGCCTGTAGATGCAGCCGGGCCTCGCCCGGTCTGCATCGTCACCCCATATGCATGCCGCCGTTGCAGCTGAAGTCGGCACCGGTCGAGAAACCTGAATCCTCGCTCGCCAGCCAGGCAACGATGGAGCCGATCTCTTCTGGCCGGCCCAGTCGCTTGACGGGAATGGTGGCGACGATCTTTTCCAGCACCTCGGGCTTGATGGCGCGAACCATGTCGGTGCCGATGTAACCCGGGCTGACGGTGTTGACCGTCACGCCCTTGCTGGCCACTTCCTGCGCCAGCGCCATGGTGAAGCCGTGCATGCCGGCCTTGGCGGCCGAGTAGTTGGTCTGCCCGGCCTGGCCCTTTTCGCCGTTGACGCTGCTGATCTGCACGATGCGGCCCCAGCCCTTTTCCACCATGCCCGGCACCACCTGCTTGGTGACGTTGAACATGCTGTTCAGGTTGGTGTCGATGACGGCCTTCCAGTCCTCAGGCGTCATCTTCAGGAACATGCGGTCGCGCGTGATGCCGGCGTTGTTCACCAGCACGTCGACCGAGCCGTGTTCGCCCGTCGCCTTGGTGAAGGCGTCGACCGTGCTCTGCCAGTCGGCGACATTGCCCACTGATGCATAGAAGGTGTAGCCCTGTGTCTTCTGCTCGTCCAGCCACTTGGCGTGGTCGCGGCTGGGGCCACAGCCAGCGATGACCTTGAAGCCTTCTTTGTGCAGGCGCTGGCAGATGGCGGTACCGATGCCACCCATGCCGCCGGTCACGTAAGCCACTTTTTGTGTCATGTTCTTCTCTCCTTGGGGTTGATGGGGCAGATTCTCAGCGTTCCACGGTCAGCGCGACACCCATGCCTCCCCCTATGCACAGGCTGGCAATGCCCTTCTTCGCATCGCGACGCACCATTTCGTGCAGCAGCGTCACCAGGATGCGGCAGCCGCTGGCGCCGATGGGGTGGCCGATGGCAATCGCCCCGCCGTTGACGTTGACCTTGCTCGTGTCCCAGCCCATTTCCTGGTGCACGGCGCAAGCCTGGGCCGCAAAGGCTTCGTTGATTTCCAGCAGGTCCAGGTCCTGCGGCTTCCAGCCGGCACGCTCCAGCGCGCGGCGGGCGGCAGGCACCGGGCCCATGCCCATGATCTTGGGGTCCAGGCCGGCGCTGGCATAGCTGGCAATGCGCGCCAGCGGCGTCAGGCTCAGGGCTTTGGCCTTGGCGGCCGACATCACCACCACGCCGGCCGCACCGTCGTTCAGGCCGCTGGCATTGCCTGCGGTCACGCTGCCGGTCTTGTCGAAAGCCGGGCGCAGGCCGGCCAGGGCTTCTGCGCTGGTCCTCTTGTTGATGAACTCGTCGGCTAAGAAGACGACCGGGTCGCCCTTCTTCTGCGGCGTGCTGACCGACACGATCTCGTCCTTGAACCGCCCTGCTTCCTGGGCTGCGGCGGCCTTCAGCTGGCTGGCCAGGGCCAGCGCGTCTTGCGCCTCGCGCGTGATGCCGTACTGCTTGGCCACGTTTTCGGCCGTAACGCCCATGTGGTACTGGTTGTAGACGTCCCACAGGCCGTCGGTGATCATGCTGTCGACCATTTTCCAGTCGCCCATGCGCTGGCCGTCGCGCGAATTCATCAGTACGTGGGGCGACAGGCTCATGCTTTCCTGGCCACCGGCGATGATGATGTCGCTGTCGCCGTCTCGAACGGCTTGCGCGGCCAGCATCACGGCCTTCAGGCCCGAGCCGCAGACCTTGTTGATGGTCATGCCCGGCACGGTTTCGGGCAGGCCGGCCTTGATGACGGCTTGGCGCGCCGGGTTCTGCCCCACGCCGGCAGTCAGCACCTGGCCCATGATGACTTCGCCGATCTGGCCGCCTTCCAGGCGGGCACGTTCCAGCAGCGACCTGATGACCGTGGCGCCCAACTCGGAAGCCGGGGTCTTGGCCAGGCTGCCGCCGAACTTGCCCACTGCGGTGCGGGCGGCGGCGACGATGACGATGTCCATGCTCATGAGATTTTTCCT
>JBBQAW010000343.1:0-4270 GCA_038316815.1 Burkholderiales bacterium | reverse complement strand
TCGGCGCCTGACGGGCCGTCCAGCGACTTGACGTCGGGCTTGAGCTGGATCAGGTAACCCGAGACGAAACGCGCTGCCAGCCCCAGGTGGCGCAGCAACTGCACCAGCAGCCAGCCGGTATCGCGGCACGAACCACTGGCGTTGGTGAGCGTGACTTCCGGCGTCTGCACGCCCGGTTCCATACGGATGAGATAGGCAATGTCGTGCTGCAGCCGCTGGTTGATGGCGACGATGAAGTCGATGGTGCGCAGGGGCTCGAGCGAGATGCTCTCGACCAGGGCCTGGAACTTCGGCGTCAGCGCGATCTTTTCGAGGTAGGGCAACAGTTCCTGCTGCAGCTCGGCGCTGTACTTGAACGGAAAAGTCTCGGCCTCGGGTTCCAGAAAGAAGTCAAAGGGGTTGTAGACCGACATTTCGGCCACCAGGTCCACAGTGACCTTGAATTCGGTCGTCGGGTCTGGAAACACCAGCCGCGCCTGGTAGTTGGCGAAGGGGTCCTGCATCCAGTTGACGAAGTGGCTTGCCGGCTCGACGCGCATCGAATAGCTGATGATGGGCGTACGGCAATGCGGCGCTGGGCGCAGGCGCACCACTTGCGGAGACAAAGCCACACGGCGGTCGTAGCGGTAGTGCGTGATGTGGTTCAGCGCAACGTGGATGGACACGGGTTCGGCTCCTGGGGGACGGACAAGCCGCACGCCGCCAACTTGCGGGTGCAGGCTAGGTGAGTGTGCGGCATCAAGCGGGTTTGCAAGCGCCGGGCCAAGCGCACCGTTTCACGGGCGCGCAGCCGGCAGCGCAGCCAGACCCTGGGGATGATGCCAGTAACGCGCGCGCACCTGACGTTCGCAAAGGGCGCTGCCATCGGCCTGCAGCGTGTAGGCACCGCACTGGTCGCTGCGCGCGACCGCGACGCCGCGGGCCTGGTAGCGCGCCAGCACATCGGGCGCGGGGTGGCCGAAGCGGCTGCGGTAGGCAGCCTGCACCACGGCCACGCGCGGCGCCACGGCGTCCAGGAAGGCCGGTGTCGAACTGGTGCGGCTGCCATGGTGCGGCACCAGCAACACATGGCTGGCCAGGGCCGGGCCGCGGGACAGCACCAGGGCGGCTTCCTGGGCGGCTTCGATGTCGCCGGTCAGCAAGGCGCTGGTGCGGTGGCCCTGCACGCGCAGCACGCAGCTTTGCGCGTTCGGCCGCTGGCTGGCGGCTGGCATGTCAGCGGAAGGGTGCAGCACGTCGAACTGCACGCCATCCCAGACCCAGGCCTGCCCGGCGGCGCAGCGCTGGTGGGGCACGGCGCCTTGCAGCAGCGGGTGGCCGGGTTCGAGCGAACTGCGCATGGCCCGCACCGGCAAGCCGGCCAACAGGCTGGCCGCGCCGCCGACGTGGTCGGTGTCGCGGTGGCTCAGCATCAGCAGGTCGACTCGGCGTTCGCCGCGGGCGCGCAGCAGGGGCAGCAGCACGCGGCTGCCGGCGTCGGCTTCAGGCGTGTAGGCCGGGCCGGTGTCGTAGACCAGCAGATGATTTTGCGTGCGCACCAGCACGGCAGTACCTTGGCCGATGTCGGCGGCCAGCAGTTCGAACTGCCCTGCTTGCGGCCGCGGCACCGCCGGCCACAGCAAGGGCAGCATCAGCAGCAGGCAACACAGGCGCAGACGCCACGGCAGCGGCAGCACGGCCAGCAAGCCGGCCAGCAGGCCGCAGGCGACCGCCCAGGGCGGTGCGGCAGCAGCCGTCCACACCGCCATCGGCAAGGCGGCCAGGCCTTCCAGCACCCAGCACAAGCCTTGCACCAGCACTGCTGCCAGCGCCCACACGGGCGGCAGCAGCACGCCCAGCAAGGCCAGCGGCGTGACGAGCAGGGTGACCAGCGGAATGGCCAAGAGGTTGGCCACAAAACCGACCACGGAAACCTGGTGGAAGAACAGCATCGACAAAGGCGCCAGCCCGACGGTGGCAATGGCCTGGGTGCGAAAGCCGCCGGCCATGGCAGCGCGCAGGCGTTGCCACCACGCCGGCGGAGTGGCCGGTTTGGCCAAACGTGCCGAGACGGGTTCAGACGCCATCAGCAGCCCCACGGCCACGAACGACAGCCAGAAGCCCGGCTGCAGCAGGGCCCACGGGTCGGCCAGGCTGACGACGGCTGCGGCCAGCAGCAGCACCCCCGGCAGTGGCCAGCGCAGCCCCAGGCTGCGCAGCAGGGCCACGACGGCCAGCATCAGCACCGTGCGCTGCGCCGGCACACCCCAGCCGGCCAGCAGCGCATAGGCCGTGGCCAGTGCCAGCCCGCCCCAACGTGCAGCCAGCGGCGCCGGCACAGCCAGCATGGCGCGCGTGCTGCACCGCCAAAGCACGTTCAGCAGCAGGCCGGCGCCCCAGGCAAACATGGTGATGTGCAAGCCAGAAATCGCCATCAAATGCGCCACGCCGGTGGTGCGGAACAGGTCCCACTCAGCGCGCTCGATGGCGGCCTGGTCGCCAATCACCAGCGCCGCCAGCACGCCCGCCGTCGCGCCGTCTGGCACTTCGCGCGTGATGGCGTCGCGGATGGCCTGGCGCGCCCGTTGCACCGGCTGGCCCACGGCCTGGCCCAGGCGCTGGTTGACGGCCCCGGGCACGGCGCGCACGCTGCCGCTGGCGCGGATGCCACGCTCGAAAAGCCACAGCTCCAGGTCGAAACCGTGCGGGTTCATCGTGCCGTGGGGCTGCTTGAGCCGCAGTGTCAGCTGCCAGCGGTCGCCGGCACGCAGGTCTTCAGGCGCACCGGCCATCAGCGCGTCGATATCGACCCCGCGGTACCAGCCCAGGGCCAGCCGTTGCGGAATGCGCACCGGCTGGCCGTCGCGCAGGGCTGATTCGACATCGAGCACAAAGCGTGTGCCCAGCAGGCTGGACCGCGGCAGGTCGCTGATGACCCCGGTGACCAGCAGGTCCACCCCTTCCAGTGCCGGCGGCAGGGCATCTGCCAGACGCAAGCTTGCGCGCACATGGGTGACGCTGGCCCCCAGCACGACGGCAGCCAGCACCCAGGCCAGCAGTGCCGGCCAACCCGGGCGCGCAGCACGAAACCACATTGCCACGCAGACCAGCAGCATCGCCGCCGCGGCCGCGGCCGCGGCGGCCACCATCAGCGCTGGCCAAAGGGCCGGCTGCTGCAGCTGCCAGGCCGCCCCGGCCAGCCAGCCCAGCAAGGGCAAAGCCGCGCGCGCACCGGGCCCTGGCAAGCCCGCAGACATCACAAGCTGCAGCTGCATGGGGCCAGTGTAGGATGGCCCGATTCACCCCAAACGCCCCCAGAAGGGCCCCCTCTCATGAGCGTTCAAGACCGCCTTCAAGCCCTGGGCATCACCCTGCCCCCGGTGTCCATTCCCGCGGCTGCCTATCTGCCATTCGTGCGCACGGGCCAGCTGCTTTTCTTGTGTGGCCACATCGCCAAGCGCGACGGCAAGGCCTGGCCCGGGCAGCTGGGCACCGACATGACAACCGAGGAAGCCAAGGCCGCCGCCCGCGCTGTCGCCATCGACCTGCTGGGCACCTTGCAGGCCGCAGCAGGCAGCCTGGACAACGTGGCGCGCATCGTGAAGGTGCTCAGCCTCGTCAACAGCAGCCCGGTCTACACCGAACACCACCTGGTTACCAATGGCTGCAGCGAACTGCTGGTGCAGGTGCTGGGCACGGACGTCGGCGCGCATGCGCGCAGCGCGTTCGGCGTGGCGCAGTTGCCGATGGGCGCGTGCGTGGAGATCGAACTGATCGCTGAATTGAAGTGAGGCTGATGTATCGCCCGGCCCCGGCCACCGGTGTGCTGGCCGCGGTGGCCGCGGTGGCGGTGGCGTCGGTGGGCGCGGCCCTGGTGAGCCAGCACGTCTTCGGCATGATGCCCTGCCCCTGGTGCGTGCTGCAGCGGCTGATCTTTCTGCTGGTAGCCGCGGCCGCTTTGCTGGGGGTGGCATGGCGTTCGATAGCCGGCCAGCGCGTGGCGGCGGCCGGTATCTTGCTGACGGCCCTGCTGGGCGTGGCAGCGGCGCTGTGGCAGCACTTCGTGGCCACCGGTTCGGCCAGCTGCAACCTGACCCTGGCCGACCGTATCTTGAGCGCGCTGACACTCGACGCCCGGTTTCCGGAAGTTTTCGCCGCCTACGCGAGTTGCGCAGACGCCAAGGTCAATCTGTTCGGCTTGCCTTATGAGTTCTGGAGCCTGGGTCTGTTCGTGGCGCTGGGCGGCGTGGGCGCCTGGCTGCTGGCCAAGCGTCTTCGCTGAGGCCTTGGC
>JBBQAW010000342.1:0-4275 GCA_038316815.1 Burkholderiales bacterium | reverse complement strand
CGGCCGCAGGCCGGCGGCGGGGGACATGAGCGGAGGGGGCCACCCGGCTGACGTAGCCCAGGGAAAAAGCCAGCACGCCGAAGGGTCCGAGAAGAACGTCCGCAATAGACGAGAACCGACCGACCGCAACGGGCCGAAAGCCGCCTGACAGCTGCCGTCCGATAGAGTTCTGCGCATGCCCAATCTCCCCACCGACCTGACGCGCACCACCTTCGCAGTGCTCTTCATGGGCCTGCTCATCGGGGGGTCGCTTTGGATCTTGCGGCCATTCCTGGGACCGGGCATCTGGGCCACGATGGTGGTGGTGGCCACCTGGCCCCTGATGTTGCGGTTGCAGGCCTGGGCGGGTGGCCGGCGCTGGGCTGCGGTGCTGTTAATGACCCTGGCCTTGCTGCTGCTGTTCGTGGTGCCTTTGGTGCTGGCCATCGGCACGGTCTTCGTCAATGTCGACGTCATCAGCGGCTGGGTGCGGGTGGCTTCGGAATGGCGGCCTGCTGTTGACCCGCCGGCATGGCTGCGCAGCCTGCCCGTGATCGGCGCGTTGATCGACACGGTGTGGGACCAAGCCGCTGCCATGGGCCTGCGCGACCTGCTGCCCAAGATCACGCCTTATGCCGGCGAAGCCACCCGCTGGGTGTTGACTGAAGTGGGCAGCATCGGCTTTTTGGTCGTGCAGTTTCTGATCACGGTGGCCATCGCTGCGGTGATGTACGCGCTGGGCGAAGAATTCGCCAGTTTCACGCGCCGCTTCGCCTATCGCCTGGCTGGCGCCCATGGTGTCGATGCCCTGGCACTGGCAGGCGACGCTATCCGCGGTGTGGCTCTGGGGGTGGGCGTGACGGCGGTGGCGCAGTCTGCCCTGGGGTGGGTGGGGCTGGCACTGGCCGGCGTGCCCTTTGCCGGGCTGCTGACAGCGCTGATGTTTTTGCTGTGCATTGCCCAGGTGGGCCCGCTGCTGGTGCTGCTGCCTGCTGCGGCCTGGGTGTTGTGGGGAGACGGCAGCGTGGGCTGGGGCATTTTTCTCTTTGCCTGGGCCTTGTTCGTGGGCACCGTGGACAACTTCATCCGCCCTGTGCTCATCCGCATGGGAGCAGATCTGTCGCTGCTGTTGATCTTCGCCGGCGTCATTGGCGGTTTGATCGCCTTTGGCCTGGTGGGCCTGTTCGTCGGCCCGGTGGTGCTGGCCGTGGCCTTGCGGTTGCTGGAAGCGTGGATAGATGAACAGCGGCCGCCTGAGTCGTTGGTTAAACCTGCGTCTGGCACGGAACCCGACAACTCGGCCTGAAACGGCCGCGCGAAGGGGCTGCAGGCTACGGGCGTTGACCCTTCAACGCTGAGCGTTTGTTGAGGGGCTGTTTGGCCGGAGTGAACTTGGCGACCTTCGCTAACTTGGCTAACTTGGCGACCTTGGCGACCTTGGCGACCTTGGTTATAGCCAACCCTGGGCCCGCAGCGCGCCTTCGGCCTGATCGGCGTTCACGAAGTGCAGGGCATGCCAGCCACAGGCCTGCGCTGCCTGCACATTGGGCAGGTGGTCGTCCAGAAAGACCAGGTTCGACGGCGGCTGGCCGAAGCGTGCGGCAGCGAAGTCGAAGACGGCGGCTTCGGGCTTGATCAGTTTTTCGCGGCCCGAAAACACGCCGCTGGCAAACCAGCCGACGAAGTCGTGCGTGGCCTCCAGGTGGTCGGCATAGGGCCGGGGCATGTTCGACAGGAAGTGCAGGCCCCGGCCGGCATCGCGCAGCCGTCGCAGCAGGGCCACGGTCTCGGGAATGGGCTGCAGTTCTAGCGGCACGCCGTCCACCACGCGTTGCACGTCGTCGGCGCTCAAGCCTGTGCGCCGGGCAATACGCTGCACCAGGTCGGGCACGCTGACGGTGCCACGGTCGAATCCGGCCCAGTCGCCGGTGTAGCTTTGGAAGAACTGGCTGGCCAGTTCAGCAGCCCGTTCCGGGCTGGTGGCGAGATGCGGAATCTCGCGCTGCAGCAGCCGGGGTGGCTGCCACTGGAACAAGACGCCGCCGAAGTCGAAGACGATGTGGGGTGGCATGGTGTCAGCCGCGCAGGCGCAAGCGTTGGAGCATCAGCCGCGCAGGCGCTGCAGCAACCCGGCGGTGGACGCGTCCAGCCCGGCGGTGTCGCCGCTGGCCAGGCGCGGCAGCAGTTGGTTGCACAGCACCTTGCCCAGTTCCACGCCCCACTGGTCGAAACTGTTGATGCCCCAGAGGGCACCGCTGGTGAAAACGCGGTGTTCGTACAGCGCTATCAGCGCGCCCAGGCTGTGCGGCGTCAGCGCGTCCAGCAGCAGAGTGGTGCTGGGCCGGTTGCCGGGAAAGCTGCGGTGCTGCGCCAGCACCTGCGGGTCGAGCCCTGGCGCGGCCGTGGGGGCCTTCTCGTTCAGGGCCTGTTCTGCGGTCTTGCCCTGCATCAGCGCCTGGCTCTGGGCCAGGCAGTTGGCCAGCAGTTGGGTGTGCATGTCGGCGTGCTTATCGGCGTGCTTATCGGCGTACATGCCGGCGTACATGCCGGCGTTCGTGACGGCGTGCATGCCGGCCTGCATTTCTGCGTGCATTCCGGGCTGGGCGTGGCTGGGCGTCTTGACGGCGATGAATTCCACCGGCACCACGTCCGTGCCCTGGTGCAGCATCTGGAAGTACGCGTGCTGGCCGTTGGTGCCCGCTTCGCCCCAGACCACGGGGCTGGTGCCGAAGGGCAGGGCGGCGCCGGTCTTGTCGACGCGCTTGCCGTTGCTTTCCATTTCCAGCTGCTGCAGATAGGCCGGCAGCCGCGACAGGCCCTGGTGGTAGGGCGCCACGCTGCGGCTGGTGAAGCGGTGGAAGTTGCGGTACCAGACGTCCAGCAGGCCCAGCAGCACCGGCAGGTTCTGCGCCAGCGGCGCGCTGGCGAAGTGCCGGTCCATGGCATGGGCACCAGCCAGCAGGGCCTGGAAGTTCTTGGCGCCCACCGCAATGGCAATCGGCAGCCCGATGGCGCTCCAGAGCGAATAGCGCCCGCCCACCCAGTCCCAGAAGCTGAAGCTGGTGCGGATGCCGAACTGCGCTGCCGCCGCAGCGTTGGTGGTGGTGGCCGCAAAGTGCCGCGCCACGTCGGTGCCGCCACGCTGCGTGAACCAGTCGCGCGCCACAGCCGCATTGGCCATCGTTTCCTGCGTCGTGAAGGTCTTGCTGGCGATGATGAACAGCGTGCGCTGCGGGTCCAGGCCACGCAGCACGGCCGTGATGTCGCTGGCGTCGACATTGCTGACGAAATGCAGCCGTTTGCCGTGGTGGGCAAAGGCGTCCAGCGCCGGCACCACCATTTGCGGGCCCAGGTCGCTGCCGCCGATGCCGATGTTGACGATGTCGGTCAGGTCTTCGTCGGCGCGCACCTGTTCGGCGTAAGTCAGCATGGCGTCCAGCACGGCATGCACTTCTTGGCTGTGCAAGCCCCGGCCGCGCGGCGCGCGCAGGGCGGTGTGCAGCACGGCGCGGCCTTCGGTGGTGTTGACGGGTTCGCCGCGCAGCATGGCGTCGCGCTGGGCTTGCAGGCCGCATTCGCGCGCTAGGTCCAGCAGGAAGTGCAGGGTGGCGGTGTCGAGCAGGTTCTTCGACAGGTCCGCGAAGACCTCGGGCGCATGCACGCTGAAGGCGCTGAAGCGCGCGGGGTCGCGTGCGAAGGCTTCTCGCAGGTCGAAAGCGCGGCCATGGGCTTCGAAATGGCCATGCAGCGCCGCCCAGGCGGCCGTGGCGTCGCAGCGGGGGTAGGCCGGGCTCGGCTTGCTCATCCTGGCAGGATCAGCTGGTCCAGCTTGCCGGCGTCTGCGGCGAAGGCGCGAATGCCCTCGGCCAGCTTTTCGGTCGCCATGGCGTCTTCGTTCAGCGCCCAGCGGAAGCCGGCTTCGTCGTAGTGCACGGCCGGCAGGTCCAGCGCGCGTGCGGCCTCGGCGTTCAGGGCCGGCGTGAATGGGGCTGCGTTCGTTTGCAGCTGGGCCAGCAAATCCGGGCTGATGGTCAGCAGGTCGCAGCCGGCCAGGGCCAGCACCTGGCCGGTGTTGCGGAAACTGGCCCCCATCACCTGGGTGGCGATGCCGTGGCGCTTGTAATGGTTGAAGATGGCGCGCACGCTTTGCACGCCGGGGTCTTGCGCGCCCGTGTTGGCCGCCTCCACCCAGGCGCTGCCCTGGTGCTTTTTGTGCCAGTCGTAGATGCGGCCGACGAAGGGCGAAATCAGCCGCACGCCGGCGTCGCCGCAGGCCACGGCCTGGCAGAAGGCGAA
>JBBQAW010000341.1:0-4285 GCA_038316815.1 Burkholderiales bacterium | reverse complement strand
CGCGCCGCGCCAGGTGGTGGTGCCCAGCCTGGCAATGCGCCGGGCGCTGACGCTGGACATCGCGCGCACCGAAGGCATTTGCGCGCATGTCGACTTCAGCTTCCTGGCACCCTGGCTGTGGGCGCGGCTGGCCGGGGCTGGGCAGCGCACGCAGCCGCTGGCGGCGGCCACGCTGGCCTGGCGGGTGTACCAGGCCTTCTGCGACCCAGACTTCGTCGCTGCCCACCCGCGGCTGGCTGGCTACCTGCACGGCGCAGACGCGCTGATGCCCTTCGAGCTGGCCCGCCGCAGCGCTGAACTGCTGGAGCAGTACGCCACCTACCGCACCGACGGCCTGGCCGCCTGGTCCGAAGGCCTGGCCGCTTCGCCCAAAGGCAACGCCGCTTCATCGAACAGCCAGAACTGGCCGGGCACCCAAGACAATGTCGACGCCGCTTGGCAAGCCGCACTGTGGCGCCGCCTGTCCGACCCGAACAAAGGCGGCATCACGGTGGACCCCGCCGCGCACACCTTGGTGCAAGCCCTGCCCGCGCGGGCGGCCGAAATTTCGCAACCCGCGCACATCTTCGCCCTGCCGACCATGCCGCCGCTGCACCTGCAGTGGCTGCAGGCCCTGGCCCGCCATGCCGAACTGCACCTGTACGTGCTGAACCCCTGCCGCGAACACTGGTTCGACCTGGTCGACGAACGCCGGCTGGCGCAACTTGCAGCACGCGGCCGCGAACAGGGCTTCGAAGTCGGCAACCGTCTACTGGCCACCTGGGGCCAGCAGACGCAGGCCCACCTCGATGCGCTGGTCAGCGCCGGCGGTGCGCAGGCCGTGGACGACGCCGTGAACCTGCCAGCACCGGGCAGCAGCCTGCTGGCCCAGGTGCAAAACGCCATCCTCGACCTGCGCGAACCCGAGCCCGCGGCGCTGTTGAATCAAGGCGCCGATGGCAGCATCGAACTGCATGTCTGCCATTCGCTGACGCGCCAGCTGGAAGCCCTGCACGGCCACTTGCTGCAGCGTTTCGCGCAGGCTCAGGCGCGGGCGCAAGCTCAGGCTCAGGCGCAGTCGCAAGTTCAGAGCCCGGTTCAAGCCCATGGCCATGGCCATGGCCAAAGTCAAACACACGCCCAGTCGCTGCCCCCAGGCCGCGTGCTGGTGGTGCTGCCCGACCTGGAAGCGGCCGCACCGCTGATCGAAGCCGTCTTCGGCACCGTGCCGCCCGAGCGCTTCATTCCGTACATGCTGACGGGCCGCCCGCGCAGCCGCAACCAGGCCCCGGCGCGCGCACTGCTGGCGCTGCTGGCCCTGGCCGGTTCGCGCTGGGCAGCCAGCGAGGTGTTTGCGCTGCTGCAGCAGCCGCTGGTGGCGCGCCGCTTCGGCCTGCTCGACGGCCACGACGACCAGGCACTGCAGGCCGTTCACGCCTGGATGCTGGCCAGCGGCGTGCGCTGGGGCCGCGACGGCGCCCACCGTGCAGCGCTGGGCCTGCCTGCCAGCGCTGCCCACACCTGGGCCGACGCTCAGGCACGTCTCTTCCTGGCGTATGCATGGCCGGCAGACGCATGGCAGGCAAAAGCATCGCCCGCCGACGCGTTGCCGGCAAACGCGTTGCCATCGCGCACGTCCACGCCCTGGTGCGGCCTGCTGCCGGCGGGCGCTGTTGAAGGCAGCAGCGCGCAGGCGCTGGGCGGGATGTGGGCTTTCTTGCAGGCCCTGGGCCATCTGCAAGCGCAGGTGGCCGCACCCCAGCTGCCGGCAGCCTGGGTCAGGCTGCTGAACCAGGCCTTGATTCAGTTCCTGCAGATGGCGCCCGGCGACGAGACCGAAGACGAAGGCCTGCGCGCCGTGCAAGAAGCGATCGCCACCTTGTCCGGCCATTGGGCAGCCGCTGACCTGACCCAGCCGCTGCCACTGGCCCTGGTGCGCGCGGCGCTGGAGCGGCAGCTGGACGACAGCGCCCCCGGCGGCGTGCCTGGCGGCGCCGTTACCTTCGCGGCCATGGCGTCGTTGCGCGGCCTGCCCTACGACCATGTCTGCGTGCTGGGGCTGGAAGACGGCGCCTGGCCCGGCCGCAGCCAGCCACTGGAATTCGATCTGATGGCGGCAGCCCCGCGCCGCGGCGACCGCCAGCGGCGGCAGGAAGAACGCAATGTCTTCCTCGACCTTCTGCTGGCCGCCCGCGTTGGCTTCTTCCTGGCCTACAACGGCCGCAGCGTGCGCGACAACGCCGTGCTCTCGCCTTCGGTGCTGGTGTCCGAACTGATGGACAGCCTGGGCCCGGTGGCGGCGCTGCTGCGCGTTGAACACCCGCTGCAGGCTTTCGACCCGCTGGTCTTTCGCCCCGACAGCGACGCGCGGCTGCGCAGCCACGACCGCAGCCTGGCGCGCGCCGTGCAAGCCAGCCTGCGCCGGGGGCCTTCGGCGGCGGCTCATGCGCCCGCGGGTGAAATCGCTGACCACGGTGTCGTCGCAGATGCGAACGCCAGTATCGACGCCGGTGCCGGTGCCGGTGCCGGTGCCAATACCAGCACCGGTGCCAACGCCAGTGCCAGCGCCAGTGCTAATGCCAGTGCCAGTGCCAGCGCCAGTGCCAGTCCGAGCGCCAACGCCAGCACCGAAGCCAGCACCGACGCGGACGACGAGGTCGACAGCGACAGCCGCGCAGCCGACCCGCGCCCATCCTTCTTCCGCCACCCGTTGCCGCCCCTGCCCGCAGCAGACGCCGATGGCGTGCAACGCTGGCCGCTGGCGCGGCTGCTGCGCTTTTTCCGCCACCCCAGCCGCAGCCTGCTGCAGCAGCGCCTGGGCATCCGTTTGCCCGAGTCCACCGACGCGCTGGCCGACGACGAAGCGTTCGTCCCTGGCCGCGAAGCACGCCGCGCGCTGGCCGATCAATTGCTGCCCGCGCTGCTGCAGGGTCTGCCCCTCGAAGACGCCCTGGCCCTGGCGCGCGCCGGCACGGCCTGGCCCAGTGGTGAGCTGGGGCTCGCCACACTGGCCGCCGAACTGCCCACTCTGCAGGGCTACGCGGCGCGCGTGCGGGCCGCCAGCGCCGGCCCGGCCTTGCCTGCCCTGGCGGTGGAAGCGTCGTTCGACATCGACGGCCAGCCCTGGCGACTGAGCGCGTCCTACACCGACCTGCGCGCCAGCGGCCTGCTGCGCTGGCGCCTGGCCCCGGCCAGCGGGCCGGATTTGCTGGACGCCTGGCTGCACCACCTGACTTTGTGCCTGGGCCTGCAGCGCGCCGCGCGCAGCGACGTGGCGCCCTGTACCACCTGGCTGGCCGCAGACCGGGATTGGGTGCTGGCACCGGTGGCTGACCCCGCCGCCGAACTGCACAAGCTGCTGGCCCTGGCCGCTCGCGGCCAACGCATGCCGCTGCACTTCTACCCACGCACGGCCTGGGCGCGGGTCAGCCGACCCAATTCAGCCACGGCCGCAGCCAGCGCCTGGTCGTCGCGCCCGGGCGGCCCCTGGGCCGAGGGCGACGATGCCTACTTTCGCCTGGCACTGCGCGGCGTGGCCGAGCCGCTGGACGCCGAATTCGAAGCCCTGGCGCAGGCCGTTTTCGGCCCGCTGGTCCAACACCTGCCTGACTTGAACACAGGTGTCGAGGACGACGATGACAGCGCCTGAAGACCGAACAGCCCCCGTCGCGCTGAACGTCTTCGCCACGCCGCTGGCGGGTTCGACCCTGGTCGAAGCATCGGCTGGCACTGGCAAGACCTGGGCCATCTGCGGGCTGGTGCTGCGCCTGCTGCTGGAAAGCGGCTTGGGCATCCAGCAGGTGCTGGTGCTGAGCTTCACCAAAGCGGCGACGGCAGAGCTGCGTGAACGTATCCGCGAACGCATCGTGCAGACGCTGCAGCGCCTGCGCCAGGGTGCGCCCAATGCCATCACGGCAGCCACCCTGGCCGCAAGGGCTGCGACAGCCGCAACACCCGCAACACCCGCAACGGCTGGGACTGCCGCGCCGGCCGACCCAGACCCTTTCGTCGACAGGTTGCTGGCGCATCTGCGCACGCTGGGTCTGGGCGACGACCTGCTCGTCACGCGCCTGGACCTGGCGCTGCAGCAATTCGACGAAGCCGCCATCTTCACCATCCACGGCTTCTGCCAGCGCGCCCTGGGCGACACGCCGCTGAGTACCGGCGCGCCGCTGCAGCAAGAGACGCAGGCCGACGACGCCACGCTGCGCCTGCAGGTGGCGCAGGACTTCTGGCGCCGGCATATCGTGGCCGGCGGCCTGCAAGCCAGCCTGCTGGCGCACCTGACAGAGCGCGGCGACAGCCC
>JBBQAW010000340.1:0-4286 GCA_038316815.1 Burkholderiales bacterium | reverse complement strand
CAAAGGCGAAGGACGGCTCGACGGCCCGGGCGCAACGCAGGGCGCACCCGCTTCGCTGGGGGCGATGGACGACATGCCGCCGGGCTTCATCATTCCCGACCCTTTGCAGACTTCCTTGCCGGGTCTGATTTCCAAGCGCGCGCGTCCGCCCCGCGGCGAGCGCCCTGAACGCGGCCCGCGTCGTGAAGTTGTTGATGGTGGCGAATCCGGCGACAGCGGCCCGATCCCGAATCCCTTGCAGCAGACCTTCGACAAGCGCGCCATCCAGCAAGAACGCGCGCTGAAGCGGGAACTGCCCGAGGACGCCCCGATCCCGAACCCGCTGCAGCAAACCTACGACAAGCGCGCGCTGATACGCGACCGAACCCCGCAGCGCGACATTCCTGACGATGGGCCGATTCCGAACCCGCTGCAGCAGACCTACGACAAACGTTTTGCTTCTGGCAACGGCGGCGGTGGCTTCGGTGGTGGCGCTGGTGGCGTTGGCGGCGGCCAGGGTAGCCCGCGCGGCAAGCGTGGCGGCCCGGGTGCGCCCGGCGGACCCGGTGCCCAGCGTGGCAAGGCGCGCGGCGGGGCGCCGAAGAAGGGCAGCGGCAGTGGTGCTGGTCGCGAACCCGATCCGATGCAGACCTCCGTCGGCTACATCGGCGGCGACGCTTTCCTGCGCAAGGGCGCGGGCGGGCGTGGCAGTGCGCGTTCGGGCGGCGGGGGTGGCTCCCGCGGTGGCAGCAGCGGCGGTGGCGGGGGCGGTGGCAGTGGCGGCGGGACAGGCCCAAGAGGCGGCGCCAAGGGCGGCCCGAAGTCCGGTCCCCGCGGTGGTGGTGGCGGCGGTGGGGGTGGCGGGGGCGGTCGCGGTGGCGGTGGCGGTGGCAACCGTGGCGGTGGCCGCCCCAAGTAAGCGTTCTTGTCAAACCCGCGGGCTAGAATGCAAAGCTTTGCCAAGTCATTGATTCACGGAGAATTTTCATGGCCACCGAACGTACCCTTTCCATCATCAAGCCCGACGCCGTGGCCAAGAATGTCATCGGCCAGATCTATGCCCGCTTCGAAGGTGCAGGCTTGAAGATCGTTGCTTCACGCATGGCTCACCTGTCGCGCGGCGAGGCCGAGGCTTTTTACGGCGTGCACAAGGCGCGTCCTTTCTTCAACGACCTGGTCAGCTTCATGATCAGCGGCCCGGTGATGATCCAGGCGCTGGAAGGCGAGGACGCCATCGCCAAGCACCGTGAACTGATGGGCGCCACTGACCCGAAAAAGGCCGAGAAGGGCACCATCCGCGCCGACTTCGCCGACAGCATCGACGCCAATGCCGTACACGGCAGCGACGCCCTGGAAACGGCAGCAGCTGAAGTGGCCTTCTTCTTCCCGGGCATGAACGTCTACTCGCGCTGAGACTAGGCGCCGCCCCCCAGCCGCAGCCATGGCCGTCAACCTCCTTGACTTCGATCTCCAGGGACTGACGGCCTTCTGCGCCTCGCTGGGCGAAAAACGTTTCCGCGCGGTGCAGCTTTTCCGCTGGCTGCACCAACGCGGGGTGGCCGACTTCGATGCCATGTCAGACCTGGCGAAGTCGCTGCGCGGCAAGCTGGCCCAGGCCGCTGTCGTTCAAGGCCTGCCGCTCATCAGCGAGCATGTGTCTGCTGACGGCACCATCAAGTGGCTGTTCGACGTCGGCCAGGGCAATGCGGTCGAAACCGTCTACATCCCCGAGACTGATCGCGGCACGCTGTGCGTGTCTTCGCAAGCGGGTTGCGCCGTAGGTTGCCGCTTCTGTTCCACCGGCCACCAAGGCTTCAGTCGCAACCTGAGCACGGGCGAGATCGTCGCGCAGCTCTGGTTTGCAGAACACCGGCTGCGCACACGTGCCGTTGGCACAGCAGCAGAAGGCCAGCGCCAGGTCGACAACGTCGTGATGATGGGCATGGGCGAACCGCTGCAGAACTACAGCGCCCTGGTGCCGGCACTGCGCACGATGCTCGACGACCATGGTTACGGTCTGTCGCGCCGGCGCGTGACGGTGTCGACCTCGGGTGTGGTGCCCATGATCGACCGCCTGCGCGACGACTGCCCGGTGGCCATGGCGGTGTCGCTGCATGCCCCTGACGATGCGCTGCGCAGCAACCTGGTGCCGTTGAACCGCAAGTACCCCATCGACGAGCTGCTCGACGCCTGCCAGCGTTACCTGGACAAGGCGCCGCGCGACTTCATCACCTTCGAATACTGCATGCTCGATGGCGTGAACGACACGCCTGAACAGGCCCAGGCGTTGGTGGCTTTGTTGCGGGGACGTATTTCCTGCAAGCTCAACCTGATTCCGTTCAACCCCTTCCCGGCTTCGGGCTTGAAGCGTTCTTCGCGTGAACGGATTCTGGCCTTCGCCCGTGTGTTGCAGGACGCCGGCCTCGTGACCACCGTGCGCAAGACGCGCGGGGACGATATCGACGCCGCTTGCGGCCAACTGGCCGGCGAAGTGCAGGACCGCACTCAGGTGCAGGACCGGATGGCCCTCTTGCGTCAAGGCCTAGGTCAAGGCTTAGGTCAAGGTTTGCCTCAAGGTTTGCCTCAAGGCATGCCTCAAGGCTTGAGCCAGGGCTCGCGCCACATCATTCCCATCTTGCCGGCCGCCGCTGGCGCTGCGCAGGTCTTGCCGGCCGCTGCCGGCGCCGCGCCATGAGCATGTTCCGACTGCTGCTGCTGCTGAGCTTGGCCGCAGTGCTGTCGGCTTGCGTCTCGGTACCTCAGCCCGACCCCAACAACCCCGGTCGAGAAACGCGTAAAGCTTCCGACAACGCCGACCCCGAACGCCGTGCCAAGCTGCGCCTGGAACTGGCCGGCCTTTACTTCTCACGCGGCCAGACCGAAACCGCGCTGGAAGAGTTGCGCCAGGCCATGCAAGCCAAGCCCGACATGCCCGAGGCCTACAGCCTGCGCGGCCTGGTCTATGCCAGCCTGGGCGACCATGCCCGTTCAGAGCAGAGCTTCAAGCGGGCGCTGGAACTGAACCCGCGCGACGCCGACGCCATGCACAACTTCGGCTGGACGCTGTGCCAGCAGCAGCGGCTGGACGAGGCCGACGCCTTGTTCTCCCGCGCGCTGGCGCAGCCGCAGTACCGCGACCAGATGCGCACGCTGCTGGCCCAGGGCGTGTGCCAGGCGCGGGCCGGCCGCTGGGAACAAGCCCAGGGCAACTTGTCGCGTTCGTATGAAATGGACCCGTCCAACCCGGTGACGGCCTACAACCTGGCCGAAGTGCTGCTGCAGCGCGGCGAACTGGAACGAGCGCGCTTTTATGTCGGCCGCATCAATGCCAACCGCGATTTGTCCAGCGCCCAGACACTGTGGCTGGCGGCACGCATCGAACGCCGGCTGGGCAACCTGGGGGCCGTACAAGATTTTGGCCGCCAGTTGCTCGACCGCTTCCCGCAATCTGCGGAAGCCCTGAGATACGGAAGAGGAAGGTTCGATGACTGAGCCCGCCCGGGGCCCTGACACCGCCGGCGGCATGCTGCGCGCCGCGCGCGAAAAACAGGGCTTGCACATCGCCGCTCTGGCAGCAGCCATCAAGGTGGCGCCGCGCAAGCTGGACGCCCTGGAAAACAACCGCTGGGACGAACTCCCTGACGCCACCTTCGCGCGCGCGCTGGCGCAGACCGTCTGCCGGTCGCTGAAGATCGACGCCAAGCCGGTGCTGGACCTGTTGCCTGCCGTGGGCGCCAGCACGCTTGAGAACGTGGCCGGCACGCTGAACACACCTTTTCGTGAACGCGGCAGCAGCATCGACCATGGGCTGATGGGTGCGGCTGTGCGCCCGATGGCCTGGGCTGGCGCATTGCTTTTGCTGGCCGCGCTGGCGGTCTTGCTGCTGCCGGCAGCTGGGTGGTCGACCTGGAACCTGGGCGCGGACAGCCCGGCTGCTGCCCCGGTGCAGGTGTTTCCTGCTTCAGAGGCCGCGCTGGCTGCGTCGCGAGCTGCACTTGAACTGCCAAGCGCGGTGGCTTTGGCGGTGCCAGGGGCGCAAGCGGCAGCGCCGGCAGCGTCCGCTGTCGATGCGCTGGTGCCGCTGGCCGGTGCCGCTGGCGTTGGTGATGTCGCTGGCGTTGGTGATGTCGCTGGCGTTGCTGGGGTTGCTGGCGTAGCCGGTGCAATGCCTGCGGCGCTGCCCTCTGCCGCGGCGGGCACGACGGTCACCAATTCACCGCAGGTACCGGCTTCGGCCGACGCCATACAGATCAAGGCCGTGCAGGCAAGCTGGGTCGAGGCGCGCGACGCGCAAGGTCGTGTCCTTA
>JBBQAW010000339.1:0-4296 GCA_038316815.1 Burkholderiales bacterium | reverse complement strand
CCTGCGCGAGCTGGTCAGCAACGCTTCCGACGCCTGCGACAAGCTGCGCTTCGAGGCGCTGGACAAGCCTGAGCTGTTCGAAGACGCGCCGAATCTGGACGTGCGGGTGCTGTTCGACGCCGAAGCCAAGACCATCACCATTCGCGACAACGGCATCGGCATGAGTGCCGACGAAGCCGTGGCCCACCTGGGCACCATCGCCAAGAGCGGCACGCGCGAATTCATGAACAAGCTCGAGGGCGACCAGAAGAAGGACGCCAACCTCATCGGTCAGTTTGGCGTGGGCTTCTACAGCGGCTTCATCGTCGCCGACCGCATGACGGTGGAAACGCGCCGTGGCGGCGCCAAGCCGGAAGACGGCGTGCGCTGGAGCAGCGAAGGCACGGGCGAGTTCGAGGTCGAGGCGATCACCAAGCCCGAACGCGGCACCGACGTCATCCTTCACCTGCGTGAGGGCGAGGAAGAGTTTCTGAGTGCCTGGAAGCTCAAGAGCATCATCAGCAAGTACAGCGACCACATCAGCCTGCCCGTGCTGATGCCCAAGACGAAGTGGGACGACGAGAAGAAGGACACGGTTGCCACCGACGAATGGGAAACGGTGAACAAGGCCGCGGCGCTGTGGGCACGCAGCAAGAGCGACATCACCGACGCGCAGTACCAGGACTTCTACAAGCAGATCAGCTATGACCAGGAAGCGCCGCTGGCCTACACGCACAACCGCGTCGAGGGCCGCAGCGAATACACGCAGCTGCTGTACGTGCCGGCGAAGGCGCCAATGGACATGTGGAACCGCGACAAGCGCGGTGGCGTCAAGCTGTATGTGAAGCGTGTGTTCATCATGGACGACGCCGAAGCACTGATGCCGGTGTACTTGCGCTTCGTGAAGGGCGTGATCGACAGCGCTGATTTGCCGCTGAACGTCAGCCGCGAACTGCTGCAGGAAAGCCGCGACGTCAAGGCCATTCGCGAAGGCAGCACCAAGCGCGTGCTGGGCATGCTGGAAAACCTGGCCGACAGCGACAACGCCGAAGAGCGCGAGAAGTACGCGAAGTTCTGGGGCGAGTTTGGCGCCGTGCTGAAGGAAGGCATGGGCGAAGACCACGCCAACCAGGAACGCCTGGCCAAGCTGCTGCGATTCGCCAGCACCCACGCCGCCGATGCAGGCCAAGGCGTGAGCCTGGCCGACTACGTGGGCCGCATGAAGGAAGGCCAGGAAGAGATTTACTACATCACCGCCGACACGCTGTCGGCGGCCAAGAACAGCCCGCAGCTGGAGATCTTCCGCAAAAAGGGCCTGGAAGTGCTGCTGCTGACCGACCGCGTCGACGAATGGATGCTGAGCCATCTGTACGAATTCGACGGCAAGCCGCTGCAAAGCGTGGCCAAGGGCGGCGTCGATTTGGGCAAGCTGCAGGACGAGGGCGAGAAGCAGGCGGCGGTTGCCACGGCCGAGGCCTTCAAGCCGGTGCTGGACAGGCTGAAGGAAACGCTCAAGGACCGCGCCAAGGACGTGCGCACGACCACGCGCCTGGTCGATTCACCGGCCTGCATCGTGGTGGATGAGGGCGACATGAGCTCGCACCTGGCGCGCTTGCTGAAGCAGAGCGGGCAGGCCGCCCCTGCAGGCAAGCCGATCCTGGAAGTGAATGCCGAACACCCGCTGGTCAAGCGTCTGGAAGGCAGTGCCAGCTTCGACGAACTGGCGAACATCCTGTTCGACCAGGCCTTGCTCGCCGAAGGCGGGCAGCTGGAAGACCCGGCCGCTTATGTGGCGCGGGTCAATCGTCTGCTGGTCGCGGCCTGATTCAGCCCTGCATGGCTTCCAGCTGCTCCCGCAACTGGGTGGTCTGCTCGCTCCAGTAAGCGGGCGTGCCGAAATACGGAAAGTGCAGCGGGAAGGTCGGGTCGCCCCAGCGCTCGGCCAGCCAGGCGCTATGGCGCAGCATGCGCAGGGTGCGCAGCGGTTCGATCAGCGCGCGCTCGCGGTCGTCGAAGTCGCTGAACTGTTCGTAGCCCTCTAGTAGCGTGTTCAGTTGCGCCGCCATCGTCTGGCGGTCGCCGCTGACCAGCATCCACAGGTCTTGCACGGCCGGGCCCTGCATGGCGTCGTCCAGGTCCACCACATGCGGGCCGGCGCCAACGCCGGTCTGCCGCCACAGCACATTGCCGGGGTGGCAGTCGCCATGCAGGCGCAGGGTGCTCAGCGGCTGCAGGGCGTCGAAGGCTGCGACGGTGGCAGCCAGGGCGCGCTGGCAGACATCGTCCCACGCCGGACGCTCGGCGTCGGTGACGAAGCCGGCTTCCAGCAGCAACCGGCGCGCGCGTTCGCCGTCGCGGCGGGCGTCCAGCACATGCCGATGGGCGAACGGCTGGCGCCGACCCACCGCATGCAGCCGGCCGATGAAGCGGCCGATCTGGCGCAGCACGGCCGGGTCGTCCAGTTCGGGTTGACGGCCGGCGCAGCGGGTCGCAACGGCGAAACGGTGCGGCGGGCTGCCGGCGCTGGCGGGGGGCAGGGTAGCCAGCGTGGGCGGGTTGCCGTGCAGGATGGGCGCGCTGTGCGCGAACGCGGTGTCAGGATCGGCTTCTGTGTCTGCATTGACCTGCAGCACCAGAGGTGGCACCACGGGCACCTCTGCGGCCGCCAGTTCAAGTGCGAACTGGTGTTCTTCGAGAATTTGCGCGTCAGTCCAGCGGCCGGGCCGGTAGAACTTCGTGACCACGGCATCGCTGTTTTCCAGCATCACCTGGAAAACGCGGTTTTCATAGGAATTGAGCTGCAGGATGCGCCCGTCGCCGCGCAGCCCTACGGCGTCCAGGGCGTCCAATACTTGCTGAGGGGTGAGATCGGCGTAATTCACCAACCGAGCATAGCCCCGGGGGCAGACGCTGTTGCTCAGTTCCGCAACTCAGTGCCGCAAAGCCGATCCGTGTGCGCTGGGGTGCAAGGAAGGGTTCAGCGGCGGATGCAGTTCTTCGATGACCACGGGCAAGTCTGCGGCGTCGCGGCTTGACGGGGCGTGCGGTGTTTCGATGACGACGCCACCGATGTCGTCCATATCCATCATCGCGTTGCGAGCTGTGACGCCCGGACGGAAGGCGGCGAAGCCGCTGCTGGCGCCACTTTCGCGGTGGCCGTCAACGCCGAAGAAAGAGTCTTGCATGTAAGCCGAGTCTTGCCAAAGCGTGGCCGTCTCGCGTCGGCTGCCGGGCATGCCAGGCTCACGCAGACCATAGGCTGCCGCGGCGGCAGCCTGCGGCCCGCGGGCCGCGCTGGCGGCCTGTGGCACCAGCAACTGCAGTTCAGGGATCGACGGCAGATGGTCGTCGGGGCAGCGCAGATAGCGCACGCGGCAGGCGGCGAGTACCGATTGCTTGATCTGGCCACTGCGGCGCGACGGGCTGCGGTCGTTGTCAAGATCAATGGCGGCGAGCACGCGGCCATTGGCGCTGCAGATGGCAAACGAGACGTGTGTGCCACCCAACAGGTCGTACCAGTAACGCACTTCCTGCGGGTCTACCGGCTGACAGAACCGCACCAGTGGCAGCTTGGAAAGGATGATGTGGTGTGGCAGGGCCTCGCGCAGTTGGCGATAAGCACGGCGCTCTTCGGTGCTGAACACGGGGCGGGCCGATAGTGCCCATTCAGCCGGCAGATCGCGGTGCCTGGGCGTGCGCCGGTTCAGCCGCCAAAAGATGCCGGCGCCCAGGAACAGGGCAGCAGACAGCGTGGCGAGAATCCAGAGTACGGTGTGCTGCATGTCTTTTACCTGTGCCGGACCTGCCCACACGGGCGTGCATGGCTCGTAAGTTCGTGTAACGAGTCTAGAGGCTGGCCATCTTTCCGCCATCCCATGATCCGGGGTCGGCGGATGGCGGATGGCGGATGGCGGCGCGGATTGCAACACGGAGACGATGCGCCTACACGCTATACTCAAAGGCTTTTCCGACAACGGCCGGGAAAGAATTGCGTTGCGCCAGGGATTTTTCCAGGCCGCGCCCGAATCTTGAGAGGCTGCCCTCTTGCCGCAAATTTGTACAAAGAACTTGTTGTACGAAGATGCTGCATGAGATAACAAGCAGCGCCGAAAGACAGGGCGAGACCGGCAACGCAGCCGTTTGCCGTAACCCCCTGCGCGGCTCGCCGCGCAACAAGAAAGACCCCCATGAAGACCTTCAGCGCCAAGCCGGCCGAAGTGACGCATGAATGGTTTGTGATTGACGCCACCGACAAGGTGCTCGGACGTGTTGCCAGCGAAGTGGCACTCCGTTTGCGCGGCAAGCACAAAGCCATTT